>JBELJW010000134.1:0-6210 GCA_042089975.1 Flavobacteriales bacterium
GATGGAAAGGGCCCCATTGCCGGGGAAACCTTTGCGATGCCGGTGGAGCGGAAGGCCCCCGGGGTCATTTACAGACAGCCTGTGAACGAGCCTTTGCAGACTGGCATCAAGTCCATTGATGCCATGATCCCCATTGGACGCGGACAGCGTGAGCTGATCATTGGCGACCGCCAAACGGGAAAGACGACGGTGGCGATCGACACCATCATCAACCAAAAAGAATTTTATGACGCTGGAGAGCCGGTGTTCTGCATCTATGTTGCGGTGGGCCAGAAGGGCTCCACAGTGGCTGGAATTGTGAACACCCTCGAAGCGGCTGGCGCCATGGCGTACACCGTCATTGTGGCGGCCACAGCGTCAGACCCCGCCCCTCTTCAATTCTACGCACCATTCACAGGTGCGGCCATCGGGGAGTACTTCCGAGACACTGGCCGTCCAGCATTGGTGGTGTACGATGACCTCTCGAAGCAGGCCGTTGCCTACCGTGAGGTGTCTCTGCTGTTGCGCCGCCCACCGGGACGTGAGGCGTACCCAGGAGACGTTTTTTACCTTCATTCGCGGCTCCTGGAGCGCGCGGCGAAGGTGATTGCAGACGACAGCATTGCTTCTCAAATGAACGACTTGCCTGAGAGTTTGAAGGGCAAGGTGAAGGGAGGGGGCTCGTTGACGGCGCTC
The DNA here is from genome assembly GCA_042089975.1 of Flavobacteriales bacterium. Classification (GTDB taxonomy): domain Bacteria; phylum Bacteroidota; class Bacteroidia; order Flavobacteriales_D; family Sanyastnellaceae; genus UBA11663. The sequence goes on from JBELJW010000134.1 coordinate 676, forward strand.
CCCATCATCGAGACGCAGGCTGGAGACGTTTCAGCATACATCCCGACCAACGTGATTTCCATCACAGACGGACAGATCTTCTTGGAGTCCAACCTCTTCCTCTCAGGTGTGCGTCCCGCGATCAACGTGGGCATCTCCGTGAGCCGTGTGGGAGGTTCGGCACAGATCAAGTCCATGAAGAAGGTGGCGGGTACGCTGAAGCTTGACCAAGCCCAGTTTCGAGAACTGGAGGCGTTTGCGAAGTTTGGGTCAGACCTGGACGATGCCACGAAGGCGGTTTTGGGAAAGGGCGAGCGCAACGTAGAGATTTTGAAGCAAGCCCAAAACTCCCCACTTCCTGTGGAGGAGCAAATCGCCATCATTTACTGTGGCACCAAAAACCTCCTCAAAGCCGTTCCCGTTGACAAGGTGCGCGGGTTTGAAGTGGAGTTTTTGGCCTACATGCGGAACAAGCATGCCGACACACTGGCTTCGTTGAAAGCAGGCAAATACACGAACGCGGAAACGGACGTCATTGAAGCTGCAGCAGCAGAAATGACCGCACGTTACGCCTGACAACTGAGCCATGGCAGGAGGACTCCAAGAAGTACGCGACCGCATCTCATCGGTGCAGAACACCATGCAGATCACCTCTGCCATGAAAATGGTGTCTGCAGCAAAGTTGAGGCGGGCACAAGATGCCATCACCCAGATGCGTCCTTATGCTGTGAAGCTGCAGGGGATTCTGTCCAACGTCAGCGCGAGCCTGGAGCAAGGAGAAGGAACGTATTCCGAGGAGCGTGAAGCGAAACGCGTACTTGTTGTGGCCATCACCTCCAACCGCGGGTTGTGCGGGGCCTTCAACAACAACATTGTCAAAGAGGCTACCAAGGTGGTCAATGGATGTGCGGAATCAGGTCAGATCGTGGAGGTCTTGCCACTGGGAAAAAAGGCGTTGGACGCTGCCAACCGATTGGGTTGGTCTGTGGCAGAGGGGTTTGGCGATGCGCCAACCTCTTTGTTTGACAACCTTGATTTTGCCCACGCGTCAGAGGTGGCGAACACGGTGATGGAGGGATTTGCGTCCGGCCATTACGACAAGGTGGTTTTGGCCTACAACCAGTTCAAGAATGCTGCGGTGCAGCTTCCCACGAACGAGGCCTTTTTGCCCATGCTGCCAGAGGCATCAGAGGTGGAAGGGGATGCCGGAGGAGAGTACATTTTTGAACCCAACAAGGAAGAGATCGTCGAACGGCTTTTGCCCAACGCATTGCGTGTGCAGTTGTACAAAGCGCTCCTTGACAGCCACGCGGCGGAGCACGGGGCGCGGATGACCGCGATGCACCAAGCGACCGACAACGGTGGTGAGATCCTTCGTGACTTGCGCATCACTTACAACAAGGCGCGACAGGCTTCCATCACGACGGAGATACTCGAGATCGTGGCGGGTTCTGAGGCTTTGGACGGCTGACACCCGCAAGGCCCCTTTCTTTTTTGGCATGCTTTGTGGTTAGCTTGGTCCCATGGGCTTGAGGCTTCGAATTTTTTTGGGGATGATGACTGTGGTCGTCTGTGCGCTGTTGGCCACAGGCTTTGTGGCGTACCGATATGGTGCAGATGCGGAGAGATCCTACAACGCCCAGAGGCTGTTGCGAAAGGAGGCGGCACTGCAACGAAGCTTGAGCTACATGTTGGAGCGAATGGGCGGACAAGTGAGCCAGGACAGCTTGGCATTGGTGTTCACCGACCGAATCTGTGAGTTGTCTGATGTGCACAGCCTGACGTTTTCCTTGTACAACAGCAGCGGCCGATTGGTGACGACATCTGGTCCACGGTTGGGTGAGCGACACGAAGTCGGCTTGAGGCTCAATGCCCCTGTGCTGCAATCCGCAATGGGTGGGACGGGAAGAACAGCCACAAGCCATTCTGGCGGCGGCACCGATGTGGTGTGGCCACTCGTTGCGGCAGATGGCAGTGTGTTGGCCCTTGGACACGTCCATTACGATCCCAGGGAGGCGGAAGAGGCAGATTGGAGGGCGTTTCTGAGGCGATTGGCGCCTGTTTACTTGATGTTGTTTGTGTTGGTGGGAGTTTTGGCCTTCTCCTTGTCCAACTCGATTGTTGGCCCCTTGAAACGCCTGAGCGCAGACATGGGGACCAACCCCTTGCGAAGAAGACAAACATCGCACGCTCCTGGGCTGTCGTACCGTTGGAAGGATGAAATCGGAAGCTTGGTGACGTCTTACAATACTTTGCTCCTTCAGTTGCAAGAGAGCATGGAGGCCCATGCGATGTTGGAACGCGAGGGGGCTTGGCGCGAAATGGCACAGCAAGTGGCGCATGAAATCAAGAACCCCCTCACACCACTCAAGCTTGGGGCACAACATCTTCAAAAGGCATGGTTGGACGAAGCGCCTGATTTTGAGAAGCGTCTTCAAGGATATGTGCGGACCACGGTGCAGCAAATTGAGGCGTTGAGCAACATTGCGGAAGGATTTGCCATGCTGGCTTCAGACGGCGTGTCCAACCCTGTGGTTTTGGGTTTGGATGAAGTGCTCAAAGACATGGTCCTTTTCTTCGCCCCACAGGGCGTGCAACTCGAGGTCGAGGGAGAAGGACCTTTCACGGTGATGGGCGATCCCACAAGGATGACAAGGGCATTCAACAACTTGGTTCAAAATGCACTGGAGTCAGGGGCCTCCAAGCCGGAGGTGATGGTGCTCCTGCGCAAGAAAGGCGCTCACGTAGAAGCGGGCATCAGGGACAACGGAGAAGGCATTGAGCCCGACCGCCTTTCGCGCATTTTCGAACCAAAGTTCACCACCAAAACACATGGATTGGGGCTGGGGTTGGCCATGGTTCGGGCCATTGTGCAAGGTGCAGGCGGAGAGGTGACCGTGGAGTCAGTTCCTGGGGAGGGAAGCATTTTTTGGGTGTGCCTTCCTTTCTTTCAACCGGAACAGGACGGGTCGACTGCTTGAGGCATCGTTGTCGAAGGGAGCGACACCCAAGTGAAGGAGGTAGAGCCCATCGGTGGCATGTTCAGGGACAAAAATCATCTCTGTGATGGTGGCCCCATGACGGGGATCCGCGGGAACATTCCAAAATGTGCGATGCGCGGCGAGCGCACCTCCGTCCTCCTCGCGGTCGACAGACGGCAAGTCCACAAGCAGATGCTTCACCCCAAGGGAGAGGACCCCTTTCATGAAGGCTGTTGTGAAATACGGAGGGTTGGTGTTGGACCAGTCGCATCTGGCTTTGTCGGGATCGTTGGGCAGAGTCCTGACCACCAAGGCATCCACAGGGTTCTTTCCAATCAATTCCTGGAGTTGGTCCACGTCAATGACGCTGTCTCCATTGGGCATTTGGTGAGGGTGCACTGACAACACTTGGCAAGGGAAAAATGCGGGTCCAGAACGGAAGATGTCATCGACGCCCTTGATGTCTTTGGTGATGTGGCCCAAACTTTCTGTGTGGGTCCCATGGCCGTGAGGGTTGAAGGAAATGGTTCTAAAGTTCACAGCACCTCCCTCTGCAACCGAGCCCACAAAGCCATCTCCTCGAACAGGTTCCATCGAGGGAGGCTCGACGTACCACGCAGTGGGGTTTTCCTTGCCATTCCCACGCAGTGGAATGCTCAAGTCGACGCCACCGCTCAATTCCGCCAACCATGTTGAGCCGCCCCAGGAAAATTCACAAATCATGACGGCAAGAAACGAAGAAAGGCGCCCCGAAGGACGCCTTTTTCAGTTCGTTATGGGGTTCGAATCATTCGAACAAGAAACCGACACGGAGCATTCCGGTCGAGTACGTTCCCAAAAAGTTGGTGCCATTGAAGTAGGCGTCGCGAGGGAAGTCACTTGCAGTGTCGAAGTTTTCTGGTGACTGGTCGTTCCAAGTGTTCCAGAGGTTGTCCACAGCGCTGTAGACGCCGGCGTTTTCACTTGCGTCCCATGGCTCACCATTGATCACGTAGTTGACTTCTTGGTTGGTGCTCCACTGGTAACCACTTTCTGTGGCTGTGTTCTGCACAAACTGAGAGGTGTTCTCGTCTCCAAAACCACCGTCAAAGTACATGTTGAACGCATCGTTGTCAGACGATGTGATGGTGGAAGAGATGCCTGAAGTCTGTGAGAAGCGAAGTCCAGCTTCGAAACCCACGTAAATCGCATCGTTGAAGTAGTAGTCGGCACCGAAGAGGAGGTCGACGTTGATGGTCGACGATTTGACCTGGTTTTGGTAATCCCAAACCCCCCACTGGGCAGGATCTGGCTCGTCTTCCCAGAACGCCTGGTCGACGGTGTTTCCGTCAATGTTCACCGCGCTGTAGTGGTCGCGCTTGAGGGTGAATGAGGAACTGCCGTAGCTCGCCGCAAAAGCAATGTAGGGAGACAAGTTGTCTGTGCCACGGAAGTGCTTCTCGTAGCCCACGCCAATTTCAAAAGAAGAGTGGTCGTTGGTGAGGTACAAATCTGGATGGGTCTCATTGGCAGCGCCAACTTGGCCCAATGAGTTCTCGGGGACTGCGAGGTATTTGTTGCTGCTGTTGTTGAGCCCAAGTGTGACGCGAATGGCGGCGTCATCGTCCAAGAAGTTTCTGTACTTCAAAGTGGACGCATTGATGGGGTTGCCGCCAAAGGGGTTGAAGGCAACTTCAAAGTTGTGCTCGCCGCCAAGCTGCTTTTGAGCTTGAACGGTCGTGAAGGCCATGGCAACCATGGCGAAGGTGAACATCAGTTTTTTCATGACTGAGAATTAGATTTCATAGTTTCAGAGGTGCAAGAAAGCAAAGAACCGAGAACCACCGACATTTTCGCCTTATCAACATTCACAAAACAGATTGTTGATAACCCAAAAGAACCGGGAAAATCAGGGTGAGACGATGGGTTGAAGACGCTTGTTCCCATGTTATTCGACGGTCACGCTTTTGGCCAAATTCCGAGGCTGGTCCACGTTGCAGCCTCTCATCAAGGCGATGTGGTAGCTCAAAAGCTGCATGGGCACAGAAGTCAACAGTGGCGAAAGTGCTTCGTGAACTTTGGGCACCTCCAGCACGTGATCCGCCAAGGCCCTGACCTTTGTATCCCCGTCGTTGATGATGGCAAGGATTTGACCACCCCGCGCCTTCACCTCTTGAATGTTGCTCACCACCTTTTCGTAGACCTCATCTTGTGTGGCAATGAAAATCACGGGCATGTTTTCATCGATCAACGCAATCGGTCCGTGTTTCATCTCTGCCGCGGGGTAGCCTTCCGCGTGGATGTAGCTGATTTCTTTGAGCTTCAAAGCCCCTTCCAGGGCCACAGGAAATTGATATCCACGGCCCAAATAGAGGGCATTTTCTGCCTGTGCGAATTGGGCCGCAATGTGTTCCACTGCGGAGGCATTGTCCAGCACTTGTTGGACGAGATCAGGGATGTTGTCGAGACCCGTCATCAACCTCATGAAAGCTTGGTCGCTGAGCTTGCCAAGTCGCTTGCCCAAATGCATGGCCATTGTGGTCAACACGGCCACCTGTGCGGTGAAAGCCTTTGTAGAAGCCACACCGATTTCAGG
>JBELJW010000135.1:0-6117 GCA_042089975.1 Flavobacteriales bacterium
ACAAACCGTCTCGCAAGGAGCGTGGTTGCAATGCTGGCACATCATGGGCATGTGGACGGTCTGGGGATTGGCGGATGGATCTTCCATCTTGGTGTAGGAGGCGATCACCCCCACTCCCTCTTCCTCTCCGCGTTCTTGGGACCAGTCTGAAGCGTAGTACCTGTCGATCCGCATCCAGTGCATGTCCCTGTGGCGTCGGACCTCATCCTTGCCCACCACGGGCACGTTGTTTTCAATGTGACAAGCCGTCACGCATGCACTGCAGCCAGTGCATGTCGTCAAGTCGATGGTCATTCCCCAGCGGTGGCCAATGCCTTCCACAGGGTGGCTCTTCCACAAGTCGAAGGCCGAGGTCTTTTTGCTGTCCTGGGCATCAATGATGCCGTCACCATTCACATCCTCGTGGACGGCCAGCGTATGGTTTTTGTTCCACGAAGCACGGCCTTTGGCCTTGTCGGCCTCGGAGAGGTAGCTCGTGTAGTCGGTCTCCTTCACCACGGAACCGCGGTCCATTACTGTGTTTTGGATTTGGGTGGCCGCAAGCGGGTATTCCTTGTCCGTCACCTCAACCGTCACGTCGTGGACGTCGTAGCGCGGGGTGCCGTCTTGCAGGGTGGCCCAGCCAAATACGTTGGCGCCAATGGGCATGGGTTTGCCCTCTCCCGTTTGCAGGTGCTCGCCATTTTCACCCGTGGCATAGGCGGCCTTGCCAATGTTCTCTCCGCCGTCACCTCGACCATACCCAAGAGCGATGCCAATCGTCCCTGGCGTTTGGCCTGGCTGCATGAAGGCTGGCAATTCAATGGACTCACCGTCCACAGTCACCTTGACCACGGACGCCTTGTCGCGTTGCGCGATGTAAGTGTTCAGACCCATCGACTCCATGTCCGTGCGGGCCATGGTCACGTAGTTGTCCCACGTCACTTTGGAAATGGGGTCAGGCGTTTCTTGCAACATGGGGTTGCCGGCTTGGTCGCCAGAACCCATGGTTTGTTTTTGGTACAGCGCCAACTCCATGCCACCTCCTTTCATGGACTTGAGTCGAGCAAGCGAAGGGGCAATGTCCAAGCCGAGGGCCACCGCAGAGTCCGGCATGTCGCCTCCTGTCATGTAGAAGCCGTCGTGCAGTGCGCTGTTCCAGTCCGAATCGTTGTACATCCCTGCGCTGGTGTAGCGTGGGTTGTGGGTCAAGCGCACAAGGTCGTAGCCAGAAACAGGCTGACCTGCCCAAGACATGAAGCTCTCGCCCGCTGCGCGGGTGTCAAAAAGAGGTTGAATGGTCGGTTGACCCAAATCAATTCGGGTGCCACCGATGCGCAAGTCCATCCAGCTTTCCAACCAATGGTGGTCGGGAGCCATGGCCGTGCAGCGCGCTGCGGACTCGTCCGCCAGACCTGCCGTGCTCAGGCTGAATGGCACCTTCGCCAAGCCGGTGCGGAAAGCATCCTTTTGGGCGGCGTGGTACGCTGGGTTGGTTCCGTGCAAAATCAATGCCGCCACGTCACCCTTGTTCATGTCTGCCACAAGCTGAGCAAATGCCTTGTCGTCGCCAGCAAGCAAGCCCTCTCCGTTGTATTTGACGGTGGTGCCATCGGCACCTAGGGCTGTGTTGATGGCTGCGGCCACGCGTTGTGCATCCAAGTCGTTCACTCCTGCGACCACCAATCCACGGGGTCCAGCAGCTTTCAAATCCATTGCTGCCTTCTGAACAGCACCCAACAACGCCCCCTCGAGTCCACCCGTTTCGCCAGTGCCTGCAATGGCACCATGCAAAGCCACAAGAACCTTTCCGTGGTCGGAAGGCCGCACCATGGTGCGGGTGTCTGCGTTGGAGCCCGTCATGCTCATGACGGTTTCAAAGGCGTGCAACTTGGACATGTCGCGGCTTTCAGGCTTGCGTCCTTTGATCCACTCTGACGCGTAGTAGGCTGCATCGGCCCAAGTGCCGAGGAAGTCAGCCCCCACAGTCACCACGGTGCTGGCCGAGGCGAAGTCAAACGCAGGGAAGCCTTTGCTGCCCACATGCTCTTCGGCAGCCTCGCGAATGGCGGAGTGGCTGACGGCATCCAACTGCAAATGCTCCGCACCGTGCACCTCGCAAAAAGTGTCAATGGAACGCTGCAATGAAGGGCTCAACACGGTGTTGGTGAGGACCACTTTGCGGCCGTCCTGGGCCATGGCCTGCGCCAACTTGGCGTCGACCTTGTCCCAGCTCGAACCCGAACCCTCCAAATGCGGACCCTGAAGGCGCGCACTGTCGTAAAGGCCCATGACCGATGCATTCACACGAACATTCGCATGGCCCACGCCCGTGGAGGTGTTGCTTTTGATGAAAATGGGGCGGCCCTCTCGGGTCTTGACCATGACGTTCACATAGTCTTGGCCATTGTAATACGTGGAGGCATAGTAGTTCGCCACACCAGGAGTCACCTCTTCAGGCTTGTTCGTGTAGGGAATGCTCTTGACCACAGGCGTCTCACAGGCAGCCAATGTTGCCGCAGCCAAGGAGAATCCCATGAACTTGAGAAAGTCCCTGCGACCTGTGGTTGCCGAGGTCAAGCTCTCGTCGCCGAGGGCCTCATCCATGGCTTGGTGTTGGGGGAACTCTTGCCCTTGAAGGTTTTGGAAAGCCTCCGTTTGGTGCAAGTCATCGAGTCCCGTCCAGTAGCGTTTGTTGTTCGCCATATTCAATCGAATCAGTCGTGGTTGCTCGTCAGGGTTAGTAATGGCACTTGGAACATTCCCAACCCCCCATTTCTTTCACCGTGATTTTCTCATCTTCAAGGATCCGGCGCAATTCTTCGTTGCCGCGGACATCGTCCTTCATGCGGTCGTGCATTTCTTCGTAGTACTCGCTGCTCGCCAAATCAATCGAAGCCTTGTTGTGGCACTCAATGCACCACCCCATGGTCAAGGTTGGTTTGCTCAATTCAATCAGCCCCGGATATTTGTCCACGAGGGTGTTGATGTGGTCCACGGAGGCAATCCGGCCCGCACTCCAAGTTTCGACGTCGCCATGGCAGTTTTGGCATTGCAAGCCGCCCACCACCACGTGCTGCTGGTGGCTGAAGTAGACGTGGTCCGGCAGGTTGTGCACCTTGTTCCACTTGATTGGTTCACCATTGAAGCTGTCCTGCGGTCCATAGTGTCCGTTGTTCCCTTCACCGTCGAAGTACGTTCCCGTTTCTGAGTCAAAACCTATCGCCGCGTAAATCTTGCCAATTTCCACTTCGCCGTAGCGCGATCCCTTCTTCACTGCCTTGTGACAATTCATGCAAACGTTGGTGCTGGGGATGCCCGCATGCTTCGATTCATAGGCACTGTGGTGGCAGTACTTGCAATCAACCTCGTTCTCACAGACGTGAACGGAGTGGATGAACTTGACGGGCTGCTCAGGAAGGTATCCTTCGTACACACCAATGCCCATGAGGCCCTGGTATCCTTTCACCACGCCAAACGCCACAAGAAAGAGTCCCAAAACCGAGACAAACGCTATGTTGTTCCAAGCCCAGCCACGCAGACGGGCGAGGTAGCCGAGGTCCTCCAGTTGGCTTTCTCCTTCGCGCTCTCGAATGGCATTGGTCAACCCGCGGTTGACTCCAGAGGCACTCATGGCGATCAACAGGAACATCACCAAAAGGATGACAAACCACAACGTCGAGCTGTCCTCGGTTTTCTCTTCAGGGAGTTCGTCGATGTTGATGCAACCGTTGTCCGAAGTGGACGCAACATCCACATCAGGCGGGTTCTGGACGTACGCCATGATGTCTCGGACGTCGTCCGCCGACACTGCTTGGGCACTCATCCATCCGTAGGTGCCGACGTAGCGCTCGACCAAGGACCGAATGTAGCCGTCCCCTGTGGCGGCCGCACCTTGAGGGTTTTGAATCCACTGCACGAGCAGCTCATCGCTGGATCCCCAGCGGTCGGCAATGCCTGCCAAGCCTGGTGCTGCCAGCACGTCAGCCGTGACAAGGTGGCATGAGGCGCAATTCGCATTGAACAGCGCTTGGCCGTTGTCTACGTCGCCGCCTTCCCAAATGGATTGAGCAGACAAACTCTGCACAACCATCAACGAGGCGATGGTCAGGATGCGCGCGGTGCCTAAAAGACGCCCGAGGCGCTGGAAATTCTTGTTTCGCATGTCGATTGAGTACCCTCTCAATTTGTCCGCAAAAATAAGGACAAACACAGGGTGCGCCGCAACAAGTCACAGGAATGTCATGAACAATGGGCATTTAGAATCGTTCCAGGGGTGTGGACGTATCGTCCAGGCCTTCCCCAAGTGGTGAAAAAGACGTTGACAGTTGTTCGCACTTCACCTGAAAAACCCAACCGGTGTGCGAATATCTTTGACCCCAACATGTTTCGTCGTTCTCCCCATTTCACTGCATTGCTGGTTGGCTTTTTGGCCCTCTCGTCATGCCATGCGCAATCCGACAGCATTGCCACCTCTCCGGATGGACAATGGTGGAAGGGTTTGTTCAGGCCTCTAGAAGGAAGCGACATGAGCCACGGAGACAAGTCCTCCAGCCCAGCGACCGTTGGGGGTGCAGAGGTCGACTCCTTGCATGTTTTGGAAACGTCTTTTTTGGATCCCGGTTCTCCATTGCCTAGCGAAAAGCCCCAAGGCGTAGCATGGACATGGTCCCTTCCGGACACCCTGCACGTCTTGGATTCATTGGACAAGGCAGACCCATCGCCACTTCAGGGCTGGAGGATCCAGATTTACTTTGGGAACTTGCAGGATGCCCGTGCCGTGCGCGCTGCCTTTCGCAAGGACCACCCCCAAGTCGCTTGCCAACTCATGCCCATTGCGCCCAATTACGCCGTTACGGTGGGCAATTACCGAGACACTTGGGCCGCACAGCGGGCCTTACGAGATGGGGAAATTGGACGTTGGAACAATCCTCTGGTCATCCAGAGCCCCATCGACTTGCCGCCACTCGATTGAGCAAGGGATCAGTCGTCGAGCGTTTGCTTGACTTCGGTCTCTTCGTAGGCCTCCACCACGTCACCGACTTTGATGTCGTTGAAGCGGTCGATGTTCAAACCACATTCGAAGTCTTTGGCCACCTCCTTCGCGTCGTCTTTGAAACGCTTCAATGAGCCCAAGGTACCGGTGTAGACCACCACCCCTTCGCGGATGACACGGACCTTGCTCGAACGCAAAATCTTGCCTTCCGTCACGAAGCAACCCGCAATGGTGCCCACCTTGGAAATCTTGAAGGTCTCGCGGATCTCCGCTGCACCCACAATCTTCTCCTCGATTTTGGCACTGAGCAAGCCCTCCATCGCATCGCGCATCTCCTCGATGGCTTTGTAGATGATGGAGTAGAGCTTGATTTGAATTTCTTCTTGTTCCGCAAGTTTTCGTGCAGAAGCTGACGGCCTCACTTGGAAACCAATCACGATGGCATTGGAAGCTGAGGCGAGAAGGACATCTGAGTCCGACACCTGGCCCACAGCTTTGTGGATGATGTTGACCTGCACCTTCTCAGTGGAGAGTTTCTGCAAGGAATCGCTCAACGCCTCGATGGAACCGTCCACGTCGCCTTTGATGATGAGGTTGAGTTCCTTGAACTCGCCCACCTCGATGCGTCGACCGAGTTCCTCAAGCGTCACGGTTCTCTGGGTCCTCACGCCCTGCTCACGCTGCAGTTGTTGTCGCTTTGTGGCAATGGCCCTGGCGTCTTTTTCATCCGCGAAGACATTGAACTTGTCGCCTGCATTGGGGGCGCCATCAAAGCCAAGGACAGACACTGGGGTGGCTGGACCGGCTTCTTCGACGCGCTGGCCACGCTCGTTGAACATCGCCTTGACGCGGCCGCTATGTTGGCCCGCAAGCATGGCATCTCCCACCTTGAGGGTGCCTGCCTCCACCAAAACGTTGGTGACGTAACCGCGCCCTTTGTCCAAGCTGCTCTCCACGACGGTGCCCAAGGCACGCTTGTCGGGGTTGGCTTGAAGGTCGAGCAACTCCGACTCCAAGAGGACCTTCTCCAAAAGTTGGTCCACGTTGGTGCCAAACTTGGCAGAGATCTCTTGGCATTGAAACTTGCCGCCCCAATCCTCCACGAGAATGTTCATCTCGGCCAACTCCTGTTTGATGCGGTC
>JBELJW010000136.1:0-6098 GCA_042089975.1 Flavobacteriales bacterium
TCCCCTTGGCTGTTCAAGATTGCCTCCAACCACACCATTGATTTCATCCGGAAGAAGCGGATCAAGGCCCTTTCCCTGGACCGAGGGTTCACCAATTCCGAGGGAGACCAAATGGAGATCAGTGTGAAAGACGATGGCCTCGACCCCATGGAGGCGCTTCAAAAGCAAGAGCGCATCGCCAAAATGCGCGAAGTGGTCTCCCAGCTCAAAGACCGTTACAGAAAGTTGGTGGAGCTGCGCTACTTCGAAGAAAAGAGCTACGACGAAATTTCTGAAGAATTGAACCTCCCGCTCGGCACGGTCAAGGCGCAGTTGTTCAGGGCCCGGGACATGATGGCCAAGGTGCTGGAATCGTCCCGAGAATCCATTTGAGTCCAAGCGCCATGGCGGCCCAAGACGTCATCCTCCCCCATTTTCCAGAGCTGACTGCGGACCAACTGCAGCAACTTGACACCATCGCCTCCACCGTCTGGGAATGGAACCAGCACATCAATGTCATTTCCCGGAAGGATCCGCTTGTCATGGAAAGGCATGTCCTTCACAGCCTTGGCATTGCCAAGGTCATTCGCTTCAAAGAGGGGGCCACGGTCCTTGACGTGGGGACTGGAGGAGGATTCCCTGGGTTGCCGCTCGCCGTGCTACACCCAGGATGTCAGTTTCTCCTTTGCGACAGCATTGGCAAAAAAGTCAGGGTGGTGGAAGCTGCGGCGAAGGCTGCAGGACTGACCAATGTTCGCGCCCTGCACGCCCGGGCCGAGGATGTTCCAGGGTCTTTTGACTTTGTGGTGAGCCGCGCCGTCAAGCGCATGGCTGGGTTTTTGGAATGGGTGGACGACAAGATCAAGCCATCACAGAATCACCCATTGCCCAATGGCGTGCTGTACCTCAAAGGCGGGGACTTGACAGAAGAACTCTCTGAAGTGGATGCACCTGTCACCACAGTCGAACTCAAGCAGTGGTTTGACGGTCCTTTTTTTGAGACCAAGAAGGTGGTTCATGTTGACCTGAGCTTCACCTGAAGCTTGCCAAGGTCCCAAAAAGAAAGAAGAGGACCCAGGGGCCCCCTTCTTAACCTGCAAGAAAATTGAAACCAACATGACCGAAACCATGTCATGTAGAAGACGATGGGTTTTTCCGAGGGTTGCCCCTTGCTACAAAAAAAGAATTGGGGCGTACATCAAGGCCATCAACAGCTGCAAATCAGGGGCTCAATAGGTGAACTTGTACCCTACCCCACGCACAGAGTGAAAGTGCCGAGGCGACTTGGGGTCGTCTTCGAAGGTCTTCCTGAACGCCAAAATGAAATTGTCGATGGTCCTCGTGGAAGGCAGTACGTCGTACCCCCAGACCAATTGAAGGATGTCCTCTCGGCTGACCACCTGACCCTCTCGGCCAATGAGCAGCTTCAAGAGCATGCCCTCCCTTTTGGACAACTTGCGGACCGTGCCGTGGCATGAGGTCGCCTCAAAGGCCACAAAATCGACCTTCCCCTTGCCAATGTCGCTGCGCTCCAATTGTGTCCAGGCGTCGGATGGCCGTTGCTCGAGCAAGCGGTCCAGACGCAACAACAACTCCTCCACCATGAATGGCTTTCCCAGGTAATCGTTGGCGCCCAACCTCAACCCTTCGACCCGGTCGACACCTTCGTTTCGCGCAGTAAGAAACAAAATCGGGGTCTCAATTCCCTCAAGACGTGCCGTTCGGCAGACTGAAAAGCCATCCACTTCTGGCATCATGACGTCCAAAATCGCAGCACCAAACCTCTGGGACCGCAAGGCCTCAAGCGCCTCAAGCCCATTGCTGGCCTCCACAACCTTGTGTCCCTCACTCTTGAGATTCAGCGCCAACATCTGACGAAGAGATGGCGTGTCCTCTGCCAACAGGAGGCGAGCAGAGTTTGGGTTTGGTTGTACTTTTGACATGATGGAAGACGCAAAGATGATGAGGCTTCGGGAAATCGGAAAGAACACCATCGCCGAAGCCCTTGGCATGGAGCTGACGGAAATCGGAGATGGCCAAGTCATGGGCAAACTGCCCGTAGACAATAGAACACACCAACCCTATGGTTTGTTGCATGGTGGAGCGAGCGTGGTGCTCGCCGAAACGTTGGGCAGCGTGGGGTCACATTTTCTTGTGGACGGCACGGGGAAAGGCGCTGTAGGCATTGAAGTGAATGCCAACCACGTCAAGGGTGTGCGCGAGGGCTGGGTGCATGGACATGCCACCTTGGTGCATCGAGGAGGGAAATTGCACATCTGGTCCATTGACATTCGCGACGACGACGGAGATTTGGTGTGCACTTCGAGGCTCACCGTGATGATCGTGCCGCGTCGTGGCTGACCGCAATTCGCCCCAGTTGTGGTGGCGGCCCCCAGGGCAAGTGGAAATCTTCACCTTGGTCCCCGACGAACTTGGAACGACCTCCTTTCAGTTCGTTCCTTTCAACGCAAAAGGGACGTCGGATGCATTGAGATGGAAAGGCCATGTGGTGACCAGCGACGGTCCGGCTGATGGCACCCTCAACCTCGCCAAAAGATCTGCCATGACCAGCACCAGCCAAGAGGAACATCTGCAAATGGTGCAGCATGCTCTGCGACACATCGAAGAGGGCACCTTGGACAAGGTGGTTGTCTCTCGTACCCAATGGATTTCTTCCCGCTCTCGACCAGAGCAGGCATTCCAAAAGCTTTGCCATATGCACCCCCGTGCCCTCGTGTACCTTTTGCATCATCCGGAGGAGGGCACGTGGTGTGGTGCCACGCCTGAACTCCTTTTAAGGGCCCAGCAACACGATGTGCACACCGTTTCTTTGGCAGGTACGCGAGCCCAGGACGATTCTGTCCAGTGGACTGAAAAAGAACGCCTGGAGCAGAAGGTCGTCACCGACCATATCCTCGACGTCTTGGCCCAACAGGGCGCAGAAGATGTCGCCTTGGAAGGGCCCCAGGACCGGAGCTATGGGGATCTGGTGCATCTGGAGACCAGGGTATCTGCCAAATACAAAGGACCCCTCGATGAATTGGCCATGGCCCTTCATCCCACGCCTGCCGTTTGTGGGCGGCCCGAGAAAGAAGCCAAGGCATTCATCCAATCCAATGAAAGGCATGCCCGAACGTACTATGCTGGATTTCTGGGGTGGTCTTCGCCATTGGGGTGCGCCTATTACGTGAACCTGAGGTGTGCCTCATGGACCAAAGATGGAGTGCAGCTGTTCGCGGGAGGAGGCATCGTTGCCGGCTCAGAGCCCTCGTCAGAGTGGGCAGAAACCGAGGCCAAACTCCAAAGTTTTGCCCCGGCGTTCCAGGACTGAACAGGGCGTAACTTTGTCCTATGGTGGATGAGTCCCGTATGAGCAGTGCCCACGTTGCAGCGGCGGTCCTTGTCGAGGTCCTGGCAGAACAAGGCGTTCGCCACGCTGTCGTCAGCCCTGGCTCAAGGAATGCCCCACTGGTCTTGGCACTTCATCACCACCCAGAAATCAAGGTCCGGGTGTCCCTGGATGAACGGGCAGCTGCCCATCATGCCCTGGGCATCGCACTGGCCACATGGCGACCTGTCCCAGTCGTTTGCACCTCAGGGACAGCTGCGATCAACCATGGCCCAGCACTGGCTGAAGCCTACCATTCCCGTATCCCCTTGATGAGCGTCACCGCCGACAGGCCCGCCCACGCGTTGCACAGGGGACATGGGCAAACCATCGATCAAACGCACCTTCACGCCCCCCACACAGTGCACCATGCCACCTTGGACGCCTCCCTCATGACGCAGGAGGAATTGACGCAGGAGGCGAGAAGTGCGGTCCATCAATCGTTGTACGGTGGCCCCGGACAATCCGCTGGGCCAGTGCACTTGAATGTGCCCTTCGAAGAGCCGCTCTACGACTTGGGCCCCGTTCCGTCCATCGCGCAAGGCCCTGAAATCAAAGCTCGCGGATGGGCAGAGGTTCCTGCGACGGCTGTGGACATGCCCGCACCTCTGGCCCAATTTCTTGCACGCGGGAAGGTGTTGGTGGTGGCAGGTCCCCGCCCTGTGGCAGCCTCTTCACTCCCCGACACTAGACTCGCCACAGCCTTGCCATGTCTCGCAGAGGTCAGCGCCGGGGTCGACGGCCCGTTGACTGTGGAAGGTGGGGACCGCTTGCTGAAAGACGGGCAATGGCCGTCCAACCTTCAGCCAGAGGCCATCCTTACTTTGGGGTTGCCCGTCATGTCCAAAGCCTTGCGAAAATCCTTCGATGGCATTCCCCATTGGCACATTGGTGCGGATCAACTGCACGAGGGCAAAGGCTGGGACACTTGGATGGAGCTTCGTGGAAGCGCACCTGCACATGCACTAAAGTGCAGCCCCAATCGCTCATTTGGCGAACAATGGCACCAAGCCTGTGAAGCCATGCACCAAGCCCACAAGGCCTTCTCCCCTTCTTGGAGCGATCTTCAAGCTTGGAAAGGCCTCGTGGAGACTTGGAAGAATTTGGGCCCGAAGAAGAGGCCCTCTGCCCTTCACGTTGCCAACAGCGCATCTGCCAGGTACATGCAATGGATGAAGGTCAAAGAAGGTCTTCAGGAAGGCGCGGCCCTCCATGCGAACCGCGGCGTCGCTGGCATCGATGGATGCACCTCTACCGCATTGGGATGGCACGCAGCACGGCGGGAAATGAACCCCGACGCCACCACCTGGTTGGTGACCGGTGACCTCGCATTCCACTACGATTCCAACGCCATGCTGACCGACCCGTTGGACGTCAGCAGAGGTTTGAAGGTGATTGTGATCAACAACGGAGGTGGTGGGATTTTTCGTTGGCTGCCAGGCACCAAGCACGAAGATGCCTTTGTCCGCCACTTCGAAACCCCATCCGCCCGACGGGTCGAGGATTTGGCCAAGGCCATGAACGCGGTGTACCGCTGTGCGAAAAACGACGGGCAATTGAGAGAAGGCATTGAGGCTCTCGCAGATGAACCAAAATTTGCGGTCCTTGAAATCCAGACACCGCCCGTCGAAAGCGCCGCGCAACTGTCAAGATATTTGCAGTCCTTCGGCATCAAATAGTATGAACACAATTTTTCATTGATGATGTTAAAAGCGTTGACATATAGACATTTGAGAACATGAATAAGATGCGAGCCTGGACCATGGCTGCCCGACTTCGGACCCTTCCACTTGCAGTCACCTGCGTGTTGCTTGGGGCAGCTCTGGCCCAATCTTCAGGATTGGGGCCGAAGGCACAGCACCAGTTCACCGTGGTGGTGGCCGGGGCCATGCTGACGGTCATTTTGCTGCAAGTCCTGGCCAACTTCGCAAACGACTATGGGGACTACAAGAAAGGGACGGACACCGCAGCAGGTCGTCAGGATCGGGCGTTGGCTTCTGGCATGCTGGCCCCACAATCGATGAAGCAGGCCATGGGCATCACAGCGGTGCTTGCATTTGCCACAGGGATCGCCACCCTTTGCCTCAGCTTCGTGCCCGCTTTTGGGGCTCAAGAAACAGGCACAGAAGCGATGTGGATGGCCTTGCTCGGCACCTTAGGCACTTTCGGAATCGTTGCCGCAATCCGGTACACTGTCGGGACTCAATCCTATGGATACAAGGGTTTTGGAGATGTTTACGTCATGCTTTTCTTTGGGTTTGTCGGCGTGCTAGGTGTGGGGCTTTTGGTGGCCCATGATTGGCATGGCATTTGGACGCTGCCCGCCCTGTTTTCTGGCTGCATGAGTGTGGCAGTACTCAACCTGAACAACCTGCGGGACCACGTCAAGGATGCCGAATCTGGGAAGCGCACCATGGTGGTGCAATTGGGCTTTGAGGGCGGAAAGCGTTACCACCTGTTGCTCCTTGCGGTGGGCTGGTCATCCTTGGCCGTTTTCTTCCAAGCCCCTTCTCAAGTGGACCGGTGGCATGGCACCATGTGGTACGTTTTGATTGCACTGGTGCACGCCAGACATGCGGTTCAAGTGTGGCAATGCAAGGACCCCGCATTGCTTGACCCTGAACTCAAGAGGGTGGCACTCAGCTCTTTCCTTGTGGCGCTGTTCATGTTCATGGACCAAACCGTCGTCCCCACATGAAGGAGGCAAACAGCATATGGCCCCCAGCCCCAG
>JBELJW010000137.1:0-6059 GCA_042089975.1 Flavobacteriales bacterium
GCACATGCCGAGGGTTGTTGGGGTCGATCCAAAGTTTGTGGTGGTCCACGTGCACATTCTCGGCCCCAAGGGAAGAAAAGGTGCGCCCTCCATCTGTGGACTTGAGAAGCGGAACGCCGGCGATGTAGACGGTCTGTGCATCCGCGGGGTCCACGGACACCACGCCGAAGTAGTAGCCATAGGTGTAGCAAACGTTGTCCAACCACTCCTCATGGGTGCGCCTCCATTTTTGGTCCTGGTAGACATAGAGTTCGGGGCCAATGATTTCGGTGTCGAACAACGCGGCATTGCCATCCGTCAAGTGGTCGTACAAAGCGCGCGGAGCCAGTTCCTTTTGGGCGACCCGTTGGAGAACGGACTGTGCGCTGTCGGAAGGAGCGAAGTCATTTGCATCGAGAAAGTCCTGCAGCGTCAAGGGGTCCAGTTGAAGAAAGGCGTCCCTGTCCATGTCCAGGAAGTCTTCCTTGTTCAGCCCATCGTTGGCGGTGGCCGTCGCGTTGTCTCCGGCATCGGCTGGGCGCCTCGCCTGGTTGTCCACAAGGGCATACAATGTGCCAGACCCGGAGTGAAGACCCAGTCCAATGCGTCCAGCTTCGGGGCCTTCGGGAAAGGCATTGGAAGATGTGATGCGCGTCCAATTCTCGCCACCATCCTCCGATTCCCAGACGCCAGAGCCAGTCCCTGACTCGGTGAAGTCATGCGCCCGTCGTGTGCGGTCCCAGGTGGCGGCGTACAAATGATTGGGCTGTCCTTCTTCCATGACCAAATCCACCGCACCGACCACGGTGCCTTTCTTCCAACCTGGCACGTTCAAGACGCGGTCCCAGGAGTTGCCGCCATCCTTGGAGTGGTAGACACCACCGCCAAAGTTGTCGGAATACAATTCTCCAAGGGCGGCCACCCATATGCGGTCGGGGTCGATCGGGTCGATGACAATGCGTCCAATGTGATGGGTTTGTGCAAGCCCGGCATGATGCCAAGTTTGGCCAAAATCATCGCTGATGTACACCCCATCTCCCGCATAGGAACTCCGTGAGGAATTCACCTCTCCGGAACCCACGACCACACGGCCACTTGGGTGGGCTGCCACAGCACCGAGCAACGTGGTGGCCTGGAGCAATGGGGTGAAGGTCGTTCCGTGGTTCACACTCTTCCAGAGGCCGCCCGTGGCGTAGGCCACATACACGGTGTCTCCTACCGTGGCCAAGTCGACCACCCGGCCGCCCATGACACCGGGTCCGATGTTGTCCAAGGCCAGCCCATCGGTCCAAGCGTTTTGTGCGAGAAGCGCGCGTTGGTCGGCGACGGATTGCCGCATGTCAGCAGGGGAGGCCCCCCATTGTTGTCCCCACATGGTCATGCTGAAAGACCAAAGGCCAAGGACCAGCAAGCCAAATCTGCTTTGAGAAGAAAGGTGGAAGATGGATTGGGTCATTGCAGCTTGGGGTTGTTCTGGTGTCGGTCGCGGTCGCGGTCGGTTTTCTTGGAGATGTTGGCGGCCAAGGCATCGGTCAAATCGATTCCTGTTTGGTTGGCCAACGCCATGAGCACCCAAAGGACATCTGCCATCTCGTCGCCCAAGTCGCGCCATTCGTCGCTTGGCTTTTCACTCTGCTCGCCGTAGCGGCGTGCCACGATGCGCGCCAGTTCCCCAACTTCTTCTGTCAAGATGGCCAAGTTGGTCAGCTCGTTGAAATAACGCACGCCCACGGTTTGGATCCAGGAGTGCACTTTTGCTTGGGCTTCCCTGAGGGTGAGGTCGGGGTGTTGGGCTTGGGAAAAATCAAGGTTCTCCATCATTCTTTGTTTTGGGTGTCGATCCAGATCGTCACCGGACCATCGTTGGTCAGTTCAACTTCCATGTCCGCCCCGAACTCTCCCGTGGCCACGGGTTTGCCCAGCTCTTGTCTGCACGATTGTACAAAATGCTCGTAGAGTGGAATGGCCACGTCTGGATGTGCGGCACGAATGAAGGAGGGGCGGGTGCCTTTTTTGGTTTTGGCATGCAGGGTGAATTGACTCACCACCAGCATCCCGCCGCCGACTTGGACCAAGTCCGCATTCATTTTTCCTTCTGCGTCGTTGAAAATGCGCAGCTTGACGAGTTTGGCGGCCAGCCATTCGGCATCTTGACGGGCGTCCGCCGCTTCAATGCCCACCAGCACCATGAGGCCATGGTCGATGGCCCCGTGCTGTTCTCCTCGGACACGGACTTGGGCCTTGCTGACCCTTTGGATGACTGCGCGCATGGTGCAAAATAACCACCGCTTTTTCTCCCATGGGGACATGTCGTGGAAAAGATGCCGAGAAAGGCCTTTCATCTGCGTTTTTGACCCGTGGCCTCTCCTTATTTTTGGGCTTGATTGTTGTCCCAAACCCACAACCTCACCGCCCCGATTCATGAAGGCTTCCATTGCTCCAGCAACCCTCGACCAAGCTCAAGAGATGGGCTTGCGCCCAGAGGAGTTTGATCAGATCAAGACCATTCTTGGGCGCACGCCCAATTTCACGGAGATGTGCATCTACTCCGTCATGTGGAGCGAACATTGCTCGTACAAGAATTCCATCAAGTGGCTGAAAACACTTCCCAAGGATGGTCCGCACATGTTGGTCAAGGCCGGTGAAGAAAACGCCGGGATCGTGGACATTGGAGATGGTTTGGGATGCGCTTTCAAAATCGAAAGCCACAACCATCCTTCTGCCATCGAGCCTTACCAAGGTGCTGCAACGGGTGTAGGCGGGATCAACCGCGACATTTTCACCATGGGTGCCCGCCCCATTGCCCAGCTCAACAGCCTGCGTTTTGGGGATCTCAGCAACCCGCGCACGAAGTGGTTGCTCGAGGGCGTGGTCAAGGGCATTGGGGATTACGGAAACAGCTTTGGTGTGCCCATTGTGGGCGGCGAACTCTTCTTCGATTCAAGCTACCAAGTGAACCCGCTTGTCAATGCCATGTCTGTGGGCATCTTGGAAGCGGACAAGATCATCTCAGCGACGGCCTCTGGCCCAGGGAATCCAGTCTACATCGTGGGTTCTTCCACAGGCAAGGACGGGATCCAAGGGGCTTCTTTCGCGTCCAAGGACATCACCGAAGAGAGTGCGGATGACCTGCCTTCTGTGCAGGTGGGAGACCCATTCCAAGAAAAACTCTTGCTCGAAGCCTCTCTCGAATTGTCCACCACCACCGCTGTGGTGGGCATGCAGGACATGGGGGCTGCAGGCATCACCTGTTCAACCTCGGAAATGAGTGCCGCCGGGGAAGTGGGCATGGAGATCCACTTGGACCGAGTGCCGCTGCGTCAGCAGGACATGGAGCCTTTTGAAATCTTGTTGAGCGAATCCCAAGAGCGCATGCTCGTGGTCGTGCGCAAGGGCCAAGAGGAAGAGGTCAAGGCCATTTTTGACAAATGGGATTTGCACGCCGAACACATCGGCGAAGTCACCGAAGGGGACCAAATCCGTTACTACATGCACGGTGAACTCGTGGGTGATGTGCCGGGATCCACACTTGTGCTTGGGGGTGGCGCGCCTGTCTATGAGCGCGAATACGAGGAGCCCGCATGGTACGCGGAGGCCCAGGCCTTCGACCACAGCACTGTCCCGGTGCCGAGTTTGGACGAATGCGTGGACATTGCCCACCGCATGATTTGCTTGCCCAACATCGCTTCGAAACGATGGGTTTGGGAGCAGTACGACAGCATGGTGGGTACGATCAACCGCACCACCAACCGTCCTTCAGATGCAGGTGTGGTTTCGGTCCGTGGCACCGACAAGGCCTTGGCCCTGACGGTGGACTGCAATGCGCGCTACGTCCAGGCCGATCCTGAAATTGGGACCGCCATTGCGGTGGCCGAGGCTGCCCGCAACATCAGCTGCACGGGCGCCGTGCCTTCTGCCATCACGAATTGCCTGAATTTTGGCAATCCTTACAACCCTGAGGTGTATTGGCAGTTTGTCGGTGCCATCCAAGGAATGGGCAGGGCATGCCGACATTTGAAGACTCCTGTGACAGGCGGCAACGTGAGCTTTTACAACCAGACGGCCAAACCAGACGGCACCGCCCAGGCAGTCTTCCCCACCCCGACCATTGGGATGGTGGGCGTCATGGAAGACCGTGCCCATCACACAGGTTTGGACTTCAAGGAAAAGGGGGAGTTGATTTTCCAATTGGGGCCTTCCACGGATTGCATCCATGCTTCAGAATACCTCGCAAGCATCGTGGGCATTGACAGATCTCCGGCGCCTTACTTCGATTTGGAAGCAGAGGGCCATTTGCA
Organism: Flavobacteriales bacterium; assembly: GCA_042089975.1. GTDB lineage: Bacteria > Bacteroidota > Bacteroidia > Flavobacteriales_D > Sanyastnellaceae > UBA11663. The sequence continues at coordinate 4,278 of JBELJW010000137.1, forward strand.
CGCTTGCTTGCAGGAGCTGGCCCAAAAAGACCTTGCGCAGGCGTCCCACGATGTTGCCGACGGAGGATTGTTTGTGACCCTTTTGGAAATGGCCATGCCACGTGGCTTGGGCTTTGACCTTGTCTCGGACGATGAAGTACGATTGGACGCCTTTTTGTTTGGCGAAGGCCAGGGGCGTGCGGTGGTGTCATTGAAGGATTCGGATCAAGACGACTTTTTCGACATCTGCGGGTCGCATGGTTTGAAGCCCACGCTTTTGGGCCATGTCACCAAGGGCAAGGTGGTGGTGGACGACAAGCACTTCGGTTTTTGTGAAGAGCTGAGGGCTTACTTCGACAACGCCTTGGAAGAAATGCTGACGGACGAATGATGTGGAAGACGCTGGGCCGGCACCTTGGAGGGATTGTCTTGACATGGATCGTGGTCCTGGCCTGCACCCTATGGCTGTTGCGCAGTTACAGCCAGCCTTCTTCGCAGCGTGAGGTGCCCGCATTGACCGGAATGTTGCGACAACAGGCCCAGGACACCCTTCTGCTCTTGGGGCTGAACCCCATTTGGCAAGACTCCATCTATGCAGCGGGGGGCCGTCCCGGATCCATTGTCGAGCAACACCCCCCTGCGGGGAGTGCTGTCAAGGCAGGAAGAAACATTTTGCTGACGTCGTACCGCATCACGCCACCCGATGAAAGGGTGGACATTGAGGAGGGCCAAGACGCAAGGCTTGCGGAGCGGATTCTGGCCACCCGTGGGTTTGAGGTGGAATTGGTGGAAGAGCCCAACAGGCTCCTGGCAGGAAAGGTCATTCGGGTGAGGCACAAAGGCAGGCCTTTGGCAAAGCAGACCCGGTTGCCCCGAGGGTCCGTGTTGGAACTTGTGGTGGGCGTAGTTGGCGCCCGTGACGTTCGGGTGCCTTGGTTGGTGGGGCTGTCCCTCGAGGATGCGGAAGCGGTCTTGGGACGACGGAAATTGGCCTTGGGACATGTGGGGTACGAGGCTGACATACAGACCGCATTGGACTCCTCTTTGGCCGTTGTTGTCTCCCAGGACGCGAGTCCGGCAAAAACCCCGAGACTGGAAGAAGGAACCGCGGTGGACCTTTATCTTGGAAAACATTGAAACACCTTTCATGACGCGCACGAAATTGAATGTTCAGACGTTGACCTTCCCAATGAGGACAATCCAACGAAGAGGAATGGGCATGGTGCTGTGTCTCATGGCTTGGGCCTTGACGTCCCACGCTCAGGAACTTGAGCTGGACCTTCAGCATGTCCACGTGCAGGCCCAAGAGACGAAGCGCGCCTTGGCGTCCCGAGGAGGGGACTTGTTGTTCCCCATGGGCCTGCCTTTTGTGGATGACTTCGCTTGGCCAAGCCTTTACGACGAGGAAGGACCTGTCAATGTCAAGCGTTGGGAATCCAGCCCTGTCAGACGAACCACCACGCTTGCGTATCGGCCACCGACCGTGGGCTGCGCCACACTTGACGGAATGGACGCGTCGGGGAATCCGTACGCACTCAACCCCACCAACCCCGTAGGTTACGCAGACACTTTGACGTCGAGACGGCTTCTTCTTGGACAAGGAGGATATGCCGCAGCAGACAGCGTCGCGTTGTCGTTTTGGTACCAAAGCGGTGGCAGGGCCAACGGCGCTGATGCGGGGGAGGATTCATTGGTGGTCGAATTCCGAACGAGTGTGGTGGATGGCGACCCGTGGCGTTGGGTCTGGTCGACAGAGGGCATTGACGAAGACTCTGTTTTTCATCCTGTCGTTTTGCACATCGA
>JBELJW010000138.1:0-6043 GCA_042089975.1 Flavobacteriales bacterium
TGGCGAAGGCCACGCCCAAGGCCAGGCATCCGGCCAGCCCCGGGCCGTGCGTCACCGCGATTTCGCCTTCTTGCTTGCTTCCGATGGGTCCTTGACAGAAGACCCCGCAGTCGAGGCGTTCTATGACGCGACCACCGAGACCAGCAAATACGATGTCAATTACAATGCTTGGAGTGTGGATTTGGTCTACCGTTGGATTTTCTCCCCAGGAAGTGAAATCAGCATTGTCTGGAAAAACACGTTGAGTGAGGAGGGGGTGGTGCTGCCCAACAACTACTGGGAAAACTGGGGACAAATGCTTCAGTCAGGATTCACCAACTCACTGTCAATTAGAGCATTGTACTATATTGATTACAGTCTTTTTCAAGACCAACAACGACGCAACGCAAGACGTCAATGACCCTCAGGCCACGTCATGGGTTTTCGCCATTCCTGCACATTGCCAACGGCATCGCTTGCCACGAGCACGACATCGTGAACCTGTCCAGGCACATGTCTGCCATCTGACGCCTCGTAGGTGATCATGTTTCTCTTGGGGTCCCACACTGAGCGGACCCAATGCCCATCGAAAGTCAATTCAACCGAATCGATGCCCGACAAGTCGTCGTCCAGGTACCACACCGCATCGCCGCCCTTCACCAAAGGGCTCCCACTGTAAAAGGGCAGGACTTTGGGCGACAAGGTGTCCCTTCTCATTTCCCATGTCCCTCCATTTGGGATCTCCATGTGCCATGCCAAATCCTTGACTTCAGCCAAAACGGCTGTTTCGACGGCATCCCCCTTCATCAGGACAGCGACCCAGCGGTCCGTGGCCAGAGGCTCAGATGGGAACATCCCCCCAGTGGTCGACCATACACCAGAGGGTTGGGGGAATGCCCATTCCACGTGCACAGGCTTTCGCCAAGCCTGCTCTGCCGGCCCCATGACAAAGCGCAACACATCCAAGTCAGGTGTCCATGACAACTGCGCCTCTTCAAAGAACGATTGTGCCGGCCAAGACAACTCGACCTCGTCCTGCGACCATTTGCCGGCCACTGACGTGACCTTTGCAACAACGGTGCCTGTCCCAACGGCAGTGGACTTTTTCTCCCAGACTTCCCTTGGAGCGCCCCCTTGAAGGATCACCTCACGCTCCGCGACATTCCCCGCAGCATCTTCCGCACGGCAAATCAATCGAGCGCACTCGCCAAGTCCCAGGGTCGCCCAGCCTTCGTTGCGGTCTGGCCCATAAATCGCCAGGCGGTTGCCCTCAAGCCGATGGAGCCGGTGCACCTGTTTTCTCTGGAGGGACCAAACCGGGTAAAACGAGTGCGCATTCATGTCTTTGTTCACCCCAAAGTCCAACTCCTCCAGGGCAAATTGATGCCTCCAGATGCTCGTCCCATCTGCACGTATCAGGGCGGCTTCTAGGGATCGGACCCCACAAATGTTCGACGCCCCATCCAGTCGATCGAAGGCCTCTACGGACGCCCTGAAGGAGCCATCCACCCGAATCGTGTCGGTCGTGGGGATGGGCCAAGCCTTCATGCGATCGTGGGTCTCAAGCCACAGGACAGGAAGAGATGGCGGAATGCCATCCGCCTTGTCCATCCATCCAATCAATGGGTTCAAAGGGTGCTGGGTCGTGGCGTCTCTGATTTCAAAATGCAAGTGAGGACCGCCACTCCCCCCCGAATTCCCGCTCCATCCCAAGGTGTCACCGGCTTTCACCCAAAAAGCATTCTGTCCCGAAGGCGCGGCATCCAACCCCAGAGTGCGGCCTTTGTACGTCTGTTCCACTGCCCAGTCCTGAAGGTCTGGGGCAAAGGCCTTGAGATGGGCGTACACCGTAAGCAGATCGTCTGGCCCCTCCAGATACAGCGCGTTGCCATAGCCCCACGGAGACATTTTGACACGCGACACCCGCCCCTCGGTGGCCGCCAAAACAGGCAATCCTTCCCTGCCCATGGTCTTCAAATCCACCCCGGTATGAAAATGGTTGCCACGCAGCTCCCCGAAGTTGCCACTGAGCAAAAGAGGTACCCCCAAAGGAGCCTTCCAATCGTGTTGTTTCTTGAAGCGTTCGGCGCGGCTCAATGTTTCTGGCTGGGCCATCAAGTCGGAGGCTGAAAACCAAATCAAAAAACTAAAAAACAGGACATTGGACAAAATCACCTCAATGGATAGAGGAGTTTTTATCAAGAACGACGCGGGAAAACGACGGGCAACAGGCATGGTGCAAAACTACACGGAGATCGACCACAGATGTTGCCTTGAATCCCCTACTTTTGCAATAGATCCGTTGACCATGTCTGCGCCCAACCATCAACTGCAAACTCTGCTCGATTCCGTGAATCGATTGCTCGCATCGCACCAAGCCATGCGCAGTGAACTTCACGAGGTGAAAGCAAAGTGGACTGCGGCAGAGGAAGCGTTGCGTAAGGCCCAGGCAACCAACGGTGCCACTCAACAACCTTCAACCCCTACGCCCCCATCGTCCGCATTGAGCGCTTCTGATGTGGATGCTTTGGTGGAAGAAATCGACTCCTGCATCGCACTTCTCAAACCTTGAGAATCAACACCATGGAAACGCTCGAAGTCACACTGGGAGGTCGCAAGTACCCCCTGACACTTTCCCCCGAGGAGGTGGACGTCGTGCGCGCTGCCGCGAAGGCTGTAGAAGCCCAAATCACGCAGTTGAAAAACCAATACGCCATTTCCGATCGCATTGACCTGATGGCCATGGCAGCATTGCAAATTGCGGTGCAAGCCAGCACACAATCCAAGCCAGACGCATCGCCGCAAGCGGCCCCGTCCGATGGGTTGACCTGGCCACAGAAAGACGTCGAAGATCTTCTCCACCGCATCCATTCAGCACTCAACACATGACGGAAAGGGCCCAATCTACGACCTCATGACACCCATTCTGTACGCCGCAGCCGGCCTGCTCCTAGGAGGAGCCATTGGATACATCTTGTTCCTTCGGGTACTCACTTCCAAAGCAAAGAGCATCGTCCGCGAAGCGGAATTGGAGGGAGAATCGCGTAAGGAGAAAAAAATGCTTCAGGCCAAGGAGCGGTTCATTGAACTGAAGGAAAAGCAGGCCAACCAGCGCAAAGATTTGGACCGCAAACTCAATGATCGGGAAGACCGCATCAAAAAGACGGAGGCCAACCTCCAGCGGACCATTGACCAAAACAAGAACGCCGAGCGCCGACTCAAACAAGACCAGGAAAAACTCACGCAACGCCTCGGGGCCCTCGAAAAGCGTCAAAAGGACTTGGACCTCGACCACGGCAAAGCCATCGAAGCTTTGGAAAAATTGAGCGGCATGACGGCCGACGACGCCAAAGAGGCGATGGTGGAACAAATCAAGTCCGAGGCTCGGGCGATGGCGGCAACACAAGCCCAAGAAATCATCGACGACGCCAAGGAGCAGGCAAGCGGGGAAGCCAAGAAAATCGTCATCCAGACCATTCAAAGGGTGGCCACGGAGCACAGCGTTGAAAACAGCGTTTCTGTGTTCCAAATCAAAAACGACGACATCAAGGGCCGCATCATTGGGCGCGAAGGAAGGAACATCCGCGCGTTGGAAGCGGCCACAGGTGTCGAATTCATCGTGGACGACACCCCTGAAGCCATCATCTTGAGCTGCTTTGATCCGGTGCGCCGCGAGATTGGCCGTCTCAGCCTTCACCAGTTGGTGACCGATGGCCGCATCCACCCTGCCAGGATCGAGGAAGTCGTGGCCAAAGTGACCAAGAAAATCGAAGAGGAAATCGCCGAGACGGGCAAGCGAACGCTCATTGATTTGGGCATCCACAACATGAAGGGCGAACTGACACGAATGGTGGGACGCATGAAGTACCGCTCCTCTTATGGCCAAAACCTTCTTCAGCACAGCCGTGAAGTGGCCAACCTTTGCGCGACCATGGCCGCTGAAGTGGGCTTGGATGCCAAGGCTGCGAAACGCGCTGGTTTGTTGCACGACATCGGAAAGGTCAGCGACGAAGAAAGTGAGTTGCCGCACGCTTTGTTGGGGATGAAGCTCGCCGAGAAGGCGGGAGAGCGTCCCGACATCTTGAACGCCATTGGCGCGCACCACGACGAGATTGAAATGACTTCCCTCCTTTCCCCCATTGTTCAGGTCTGCGATGCCATCAGTGGTGCGCGACCTGGAGCTCGCCGAGAAATGGTAGAGGCCTACATCCAGCGCTTGCGCGACTTGGAGAATTTGGCCTTGGAATACCCAGGGGTCACCAAGTCCTATGCGATTCAAGCAGGACGTGAACTCAGAGTCATGGTGGAAAGCGACCAAGTCAGCGATGAACAGGCCGACCAGCTGTCGTTTGACATCAGCCAACGGATCATGAACGAAATGACCTACCCGGGTCAGGTGCGGATCACTGTCATTCGTGAACGACGCGCTGTAAGCATCGCGCGCTGATGACGAAGGAGGGCACAACACCCTCCTGGGGCGCCTCGCTCAGCTGGCAAAGCCTCAATGTCTTGCTGCAAGTTCTCTTGCAGCTCGTCTACATCCGCGTCCTCGCGGGCATGTTGACCCAAGAAGACTTTGGGGTCATGGCCATCGCGCTCATCGTGGTGGGGGTGGTGGAAATTTTTGCGCAAGTCGGCATTGGTCCCTCCATTGTTCAATTCCAAGATTTGTCCCCAGGACATGTCGCCTCCGCGTGGTGGTTCAGCGCCCTGTTGGGTTTGGGCTGCTTTGGTTTGATGTTTCTGGCCGCCCCCCACATTGCGGCTCACTATGACCTGGCCATCTTGGCCCCTGTGTTGCGTTGGATTTCCTTGAGCTTTGTCATTTCTGGCTTCAGTGTGGTTTCACGCAGCTTGCTGGTGCGTCAAATGAATTTCAAGGGGCTGACGGGCTGTGCCCTGTTGGGCATGTTGCTGGGCAATCTTTGCGTGGGGTTGGGTTTGGCCTACAGCGGGGCAGGAGTATGGGCGTATGTCAGTGCCTTGTTGGTTCAAAACCTGGTCTTGAGCATGGGGTACCTCTACCTTGCGAACATCCCGTGGTCCTTGGGCTTCAGCGTGGGCAAATGGCAGGAACTGTTGGGTTATGGATTGCGAAGTACAGCCTTCAACATGCTCACCTATGCCGCGGCCAAAATGGACGTTTGGCTCGTGGGAGAAAGGTTGAGCACGGCATCTACAGGCATCTACGATCGGGCGGTCAACCTGATGGGACAACCCATCACGGTGTTGGGCAAGCTTGGTGACAGCGTCTTGTTCAGCGGGATGTCCAGCATCCAAGACCAAACCGAGGCCATGCGGGGCGTCACCCTGCGCGGCATGCACCTCATTTCGCTGCTTACCCTGCCACTGACAGTGGCCCTGGTCCTTCAGGCCAAAGGGGTGACGTGGCTGTTTTTGGGCGACAGGTTCGCAGACGCAGCGCCGGTGGTGCACATTTTGTTTGCGGCAGTGGCCTTCCGGGCCTTGACCAAACTGGGCGACGCCAACTTGCGTGCCATGGATGGACTTCGTGCGGGCATCCTCATCAAGCTGCTTTTCCTTGGAAGCGTGACAGGAGGAGTTTACTGGGCCCTGCTTCAAGGCCATGGAACCCGAGGCGTGGCATGGGCCATTGTGGGGGCTTCTGTGCTTCAATGGCTGCTCACGACGTTGTGGGTCATGGCCACCCTTTCCTTGGGCACGCTCGACGTGCTGAAGACGCAACTTGCAGGCATCGTCCTCGCCTTGACCGTCGCCTTGCCCATGTGGACCATGGACACCATGTGGGGTCTGGAAACATTGGCGGGTGGAGCGCTGGTGGTGGCCTTGCTGCTATGGTTCCCCGGGCTCTCCCTCCCAGCCTGGGCTGACAGCGATGGAACGTTGCGCAAACAGCTGGGCCATAAACTGCCCAGAGGCCCTTGGAAAAAGCGCTGGAGCCATTGAACAAATGACGTATTGAGGGCGTTGCAGAAGTATGAATTCTTCCCTCACTTTTGGCATCTTTCTTGCCGGATTTTCCGTCTTGGGACTCGTGGCTTGGAAAAGCTACGTGGGAGGCGGCAACGTTTGGCATCAACCC
>JBELJW010000139.1:0-5800 GCA_042089975.1 Flavobacteriales bacterium
CATCCAACACCCATTCCGCATCCATGTTCCACGAGTAATCGAAGCCAGCCCCGTCCACGATACCGAGGTCATTGCCTCCTAAATCATCCGGGGTACAACCACTAGGGTCCGGGCCACCAGACGCCCCATTGTCCATCAACAAAACTTCTGTCCCATCTGGACAGGTTACCCAAAAACTCAGGTCTCCAATAAAGCTATGTTCAATATTGGCCGTGATCAGCTCGATGTCCTCACAGTTGTCCAACGTCTGGTCGGTATCAAAAAAGTCAATAAACAATTCCGAGGTGAACGCCACCCCTGTGGCATCAGGCAAATCCGCCAATTCCGAGACGCCCACAGGAGGTAGAGCAGTCCATGTGATGCTCTGCACAGGGTTGCCATTCAGAAATCCTGGTGCATCCTCGCACAAAGGCGAAGTCACTTCTGTGTTGAAAAGGGGTATCGTGGAAACCAAAACTTGGTGGGGGTTCAAGTTGGTGCTGTTGCAGTTGTTGATGTCTTGCACCACTAGAGTGACGATGTACTCTCCGGGAGTGGCATACGAGTGGCCTTGGATGAAACCATCTGAGACTGCGGAGACATCAACAGTGCCATCCCCCCAATTCCAAATCAAGGAGTCCACAGGAAACTCTGGCGCACCAGGGACAGACGTCCCGGCATCAAAGGTGACCAATTCGTCTGGGCAAACTCCCACACTCACGAGGTTCTCAGGGAAAGGCTCAGGACTAACTAGCGAGATACCTGCCTCAGGATAGCTGCATGGCGTGACGCAAGTGACTTCAGCGACCCAACCGACATCTCCTCCTGTTGCCCCATTGTTCACGTCAAAAGAAAACGTCACGCAACCCGTAGGATTTTCAATTGAAGCCGTGATGCTGACGCCAGTGAAAGAATTCCCTGTACCCGCACCCACCAAATCCGCTGATGTATCATCGCCGTTGAAGGCATAGAGAACATCATTGTTGTTGGGGTTGGCATTGGTCTGCAAATCGAACGACAAGAAATTCACTTGGACCGCATCGCCAGGATTGTCGGGGCACAAGGTGATGGTGTAGTTGGCGTCGGAATACGGATCTTGAAAATCTGTACCAAAACTGTTGTCATCCACGAAGTATGTGACCTCTGTTGCTGCACAGTCCACAATCACTGTTCCTCCATCGGAGATTGGGATGGCGATGCCAGCCTGGCCGCAGACCCAGTAAGACGACAACATCGCAAACATCACAGAAGCCACCCTCATTGTTCCCGATTTATTCATTTTTCTTGGTATCCGAATTCCTCGTAAAAATAGGTCAAAGAAGAAACGTCTGAACTCCAAAATTCGTTGCACATGTCCACAGGAATTGCGCGGGAGGTGTCAGCATCTTCAGCGCTCGACCCTGACGCGGTCGGTGAACAGCCGAATCTCGCCATCGGGAGAGACGCAACGGACCGTCCATTGGTACAGGGACCGGTTGACGGCCACACTGCCATCGGGAAGGCTGCCGTCCCATGGTTGGTCCGCATCGGAGCAACGGTGAACCTCCTGTCCATCCGCGTCCACAACGACCATGGCCCATGGTTCTTGGAGCTCCAGCAAACTGTGGGGCAAGAAGGTGTCGTAGCGTCCATCGCCATCGGGACTGAACCTCGCCTGGGCCAGAAGGCCATGGCGGTTGCCAACCTGAACTTCGCGACGGGCATCGTCCAAGCAACCGTATTGGTTGCTGGCCACCAAGTTGATGGGGTACACGCCGGGAACATCGAGCTGCACCCAATTGGACGTCGTGCTTTCGCCATCGACCACCCATTGAGCAGATGTGGCATTCGGGGTTTGGTCCATGAGGTTCACACGCACCTTGTCCCCTTTCACTGCAGCAGGGAATGCCCATGCAAAATCTGCTTCAGGCTTGGGCAACACCGTGATCATGTTTTGAATCGTGCGGGTGCGGATCATGCCGTCCGAGGGTGGGCGCACCGACAAGGTTATGTCGTAGGTGCCTGGACGGGTGAAGACGTGCGAAGGCGAAGGATCACTGCTGAAAGCACCGTCGCCAAAGTTCCAAAGGAAGCTCATGGTCCGGTCGATACCAGACAACTCAAAGGCAACCTCCACCCCCTCGCACGCCTCCTTTACGGAAGACTCGAATGGAAGCACGGCGAGAAGCCTCTCTTCTGTTTCGGCAGGGCCTCTTCCCATCGCGTCCTCCGAGGCGTTCAAGCTCCCCTTGTCTTGGCCTACATTTTCGGAAGTCACGGCCAACCCAAGGCCTTCCTCTGGCAAAACATCCTCTCCGACTGCCGGCAAAGCCGACCCTTCGGGGGATTGGGCAGCTGCCAGCGCGGCCTCTCCTTCTGCATGCAGCAAATCCTGCTCAAAACCGTTCAATTCTTTGGTGAACTCCTCCCATGCCTCGGCGAAAGCGTCCGCCTGCAAGTGCTCCACCGAAGTCGTCAAGGCTTCAGCCTCGCTAGAAGCCATCCATTCTTCCACCATGGGCTTGGCCACCCACATCATGACACCACCTGCCACAACGGCTGCAGCCACGGCCAATCGACCCGTGCCACGGCCAGCATGGACGTGGGCTGGCGCCTGTGGGGCCTGCTGATTCAAGTCGCGCTCAAAACCTGTCCAATCTGGCTGGACATCAGGTTCAAAGCCGTCGAAGGACTGCTTCAGGTGTTGATCGAATGGATGCTCACTTGGCATGGGTCTGTTTTCCTTTTTGAGACAACAACACTTCCCGAAGGTTGCGTCTGGCCTTCGCCAGATTGGACTTCGAGGTTCCAACCTGAATCCCCAATCGATCGGCGATCTCTTGGTGCCCCAGGTTGTCAAAGACGTAAAGGTTGAACACTGTCCTGTACATGGGGGTCAAATGCTCCATCGCATCCAACACATCGTGCACGGTGAACGTTGCGCCATCCTCCTCTTCCATCTCCCAACCGCCATCAAGGTCTGCAGGTTCAAAAGATGCCTCATCTCCGAGGACCCAACCGGCCGCATTCCTGCGACGGATGGCATCGATTGCCGTGTTCACCATGATGCGACGCATCCAACCTTCGAAAGAACCATTGAAGGTGTACCCCTCGATGTTTTTGAACACCTTGAGGAACCCTTCTTGCACAACATCCTTCACGCTGTCGGTGTCCGACATGTAACGCAGACATACCCCAAACATCAAACGGTAGTACCGTTCAAAGATGTAGCGCTGCGCCCGGCTTTCGCCGAGTTGACAGGCTTCGATGTATGGGCGCAACTCTGCTTCGTGCATGATGAAGGCCGTTGGAATGACGCAACACAAAAGGAGAGGTTGCCTCGTCGTTTCAATGGTTTGGTCAAGGTCGTAGAAATCTGTGCCAAAACCAACACCCAGTCCGTCTGCGCCTTCTACCTTTGTGCCATGCGCGTGGTCGTCGGACTTTCAGGGGGTGTAGACTCCAGTGTGGCAGCTCATCTGCTCCAACAGGAAGGTCATGAAGTGATCGGTCTTTTCATGCGCAATTGGAACGACGAGAGCGTCACCATCAACAACGAATGTCCGTGGATCGACGACGCCAACGATGCCATGCTGGTCGCCCATCACTTGGGCATTCCCTTCCAAGTCATGGACCTCAGCGCAGAATACAAAACCCGCATCGTCGACTACATGTTTGACGAATACGGCAAAGGAAGAACCCCCAACCCCGATGTGTTGTGCAACAGGGAGGTGAAGTTTGACCTGTTCTTGGACGCCGCGTTGAAGCTTGGGGCAGAAGCTGTCGCCACCGGTCATTACTGCAGAAAGCACACCGATGCCGATGGGGTGCACCATCTTTTGGCAGGTGCAGACGGCAACAAAGACCAAAGCTATTTTTTGTGTCAGCTGAATCAACATCAATTGGGACATGCCTTGTTCCCCATCGGTGCCTTGGAAAAGCCTCAAGTGCGGGCCATTGCAGCGGACATCGAATTGCCCACGGCCCACAAAAAGGACAGCCAAGGACTCTGCTTCATCGGGAAGGTTCGGTTGCCTGATTTTCTGCAACAACAGCTGCGCGTGAAGCAAGGCAACATCGTGGAAGTGCCTTCGGACCATTCCATCTTTGAACGTCGTGCAGATGCCTCTTTGGAGGAGCGCGCGGAGCCCTTCGCACTGACGCCTGAGATGGGGGAAGTGGTTGGGCAACACGATGGTGCACACTTCTTCACAGTGGGCCAGCGCAAAGGGCTTCGGGTTGGCGGGAAGCCTGAACCCTTGTTCGTGATAGGCACCTCTGTCGGCTCCAACACCGTCTTTGTGGGACAGGGGGAAGACCATCCGGGCCTTTTCAGAACGGCATTGGCCCTGGAGGACCCCCATTGGTTGGATGGCTCCTCGGCACTGCGCGACCAACCTTCACTGTCATGTGGTTTGCGCATCAGGTACCGCCAGCCTCTGCAACAAGGCAAGTTGGTCGTTCTGGATGACGGGCGTCACTTCATGGATTTCGACAAGCCCCAAAGGGGTGTTGCAGCAGGACAATTTGCCGCTTGGCATGGCGGATCGGAGGCGGTCGAAGTGCTCGGATCGGCGGTCATTGCCCGTTGAGGCGGGCGAGAATGCGGTAGTCCTTGCGGGCAGGGTCGTTGCGGGACACCATCTCGGCCAGAAAACCTGACAAGAAAAATTGCGCGCCGAGGATCATACCTGTCAATGCCACGTAAAACCAACTCAGCTCTGTAAGGTTTTTGGCTTCAGCCCCCACATTCAGGGCCCACACTTTGTAGCCGCCAATGCCCAAAAAGAGCCCAGCACTGACCATGAACATCAAGATGCCCAACAGGCCAAAGAAGTGCATGGGCTTTCTTCCGAAGCGCGCAATGAATCCCACAGTCATCAAATCAAGCACCCCATTGGTGAAGCGCTCCAATCCAAATTTGCTCACGCCATAAGGCCGCGCGTGGTGGGTCACCACCTTTTCGCCGATCTTGTCAAACCCAGCCATTTTTGCAAGCATGGGAATGTAGCGGTGCATTTCGCCTTGCACCTCAATGGCCTTGACCACTTGCCAACGGTAGCACTTCAAGCCGCAATTGAAGTCGTGCAAATGGATGCCACTGACCCTCCTTGTTGCCCAATTGTAGAGCTTGGTGGGAAGCGTCTTGCTCAAGGGGTCATGTCGTTCTTTTTTCCACCCACTCACCAAGTCCAAGCCTCCCTCCAACAACTGTTGGCGCATGGCAGGCAATTCTTCTGGATCGTCCTGCAGATCGGCGTCCATGGTGAAGACCACGGCACCTTGTGCCGCTTCAAATCCTTTCTGCAAAGCAGCACTTTTTCCGTAATTCCTGGCAAACCGAATGCCCCGAATGACCTCGGGCTGGGCTTGGTGAAGTTGGTCAATGACCGCCCATGATCCGTCCTGGCTTCCATCGTCCACAAAGATGATTTCAAACGACAGGCCTTCAAGGACTTTCTCGATGCCAGACTTGAGCTCGCGAAGGCTTTCTTCCTCGTCCAGCAAGGGAATCACCACAGAAACGTCAAACGACGGAGAGGTGTGCATCATGACTTAGGAGAATTCAGATTTGGGGACACGCTTGGTCACTGCCGCAACAATCAGACCCACCAAAGCCCACATGACCATCGCCATGCAAGAATTCTTCAACATCCCGCCCACGGTGTAGGCTTCCTTCATGGAGGAAGAAATCTCCTCCATCTGGGCCTCTAGCATTTTCCCACTCACCCCAAAACCTTCCATCATTTCCCGGGTTTTTGTCATGGTGATCTCCTCCAAGACGCTTGGCAGCTCCGGCGCAATCACATGGTAGAGAATCAAAGTCAAAACCGCCGATGCA
>JBELJW010000140.1:0-5755 GCA_042089975.1 Flavobacteriales bacterium
CAGCACCTTGCTGAGCCCAGAAGAAATCAAAGACCCCGATGTGGTGGCACAAAACGGCATGTGCAACTCCGTGATGGAATATCCTGCCATCAACTTTGCCCGAAATCCGGAAGATCAAACCCGCTTTTACGATGACAGTCCTGGCCCTTACGACAAATGGGTGATCGACTATGGGTACAGCGTTGGGCTCGATGACGAGCTTGCAGAGGAGGCCCGATTGAGCGCCATCCTTGAAAAGTCGATTGACCCGCTTTTGCAATTTGGCAACGATGCGGACGACATGAGGGGCACGGGCAGAGGCATCAACCCCGACGTCAACATATACGACTTGAGCAACGACCCTGTGGCCTACGCAGCGGAGCGCTGTGACCTCGTGAACGACCTGCTCCCCACCATTGTCGAAAATTTTGCCCCGGGGGTGGACAGCCACCAAGAAGTGCTCCGTGCCTATTACGCTTTGACAGGGGAATACGCCACCCAACTGCGGGTGATGACCCGACAAATTGGTGGCGTGCGTTACAACCGCGCAACCCCGGCACAGCTCGCTGGTGCAGCACCCTACACGCCTGTCTCGGAGGCCGACCAAAAGGCCGCCATGGAAGCCCTCGCATCCTACGCCTTTGCGCCAGATGCTTTCGACGCCCAAGCCGAGGTGCTCGGCTACCTTCAAGCCCAGCGTCGGGGATTTGGGTTTTTCGGAGGTGGTGAAGATCCCAAGGTTCATGCGAGGGTGGCGGGTGCTCAGTTTGGGGCACTTGCACAACTGGTCCATCCCACGGTGCTGATGCGCATCCTCGACAGCGGTTTGTACGGGAACACCTACGACTTGGCGGAATACATGGCCGATCTGACAGCAATGATCTTCAAGGCTGACCTCAAAAGGTCGGTGAACACCTACCGTCAGGGCCTCCAATTGATGTATGTCAAGGCGCTCATCCGCTCCTTGGATGCGAAGTCACGACTGAATGGTGTGGCACAAAGCGTTGTGCTGGCACAACTGCGACGCATCGACCGCCAGCAACGCGATGCCTCTTCTCCAGATGGCCTCACCAGGGCGCACCGCGCCCACTTGCGTCACCTCATTGAAGTGGCGCTCGACCGATGATGTCCAAACATTGTGCATAAGATGAAGAAGCAGGGCCCCGGCCCTGCTTTTTTTTGCCCATTTCTCAGCCTAGCTTGAAGGCATGCAAGAGGCCGACCGACGGTTCACGGTGATGGGTGGGAAATTGCAACACGATGTGTGCGATTACATCACCACCATGACCACTTCTTCCGACGTGGAAGTCCACGTGGGCTGTGACTCCCAAAACCACAAAAGGCATACGGTCTACGTCACCACGGTGGTCTTTCGGTTCCGCAACAACGGAGCTCATGTGATCTACCGCAAAGAACGTGTCCCCAAAATCTTCGACATGTGGACCAAGCTATGGGGAGAAACGGAACGTTCTGTGGAACTGGCCAACCTCATCCTCGAAGAATGCGATTTGAGGGTGCATCAGATCGATTTGGACTTCAACAGCGACAGCAAATACGCCAGCCACAAGCTCGTCAGCGCGAGCACAGGCTACATCACCTCTTTGGGCTTTGACTCCAAAGTCAAGCCCGACTTGCTGATGGCCGCATGGGCCGCCAACGTGCTGTGTCAGTGAAAGACTGACCCCAGATCCTTTCCTCCAAACTTGTCGATCAGGACCTTCGTGCGATGGTCAAATATGCCCTGGACCCTGCCATGCACCAGCCACCCGGTGAGCAGCTTTCCTAGCCACCCCCCCTTCAACTTGTAATCCAAGATGTCGTCCATCTCAACGCCACCTTCGACGGCTTTGAAATGATGCTGATGGTGCCACATGGCGTAGGGACCAAAACGTTGTTCGTCCACGAAGTAGGACAAGTCTTTGCAGTGTGTGATTTCAGTGACCCATGACAACGGCAGTCCCAAAAGAGGCCTGACACGGTAACGGATGATCTGTCCCGCGTAGGTGCGCCCCTCGTTGCGGGTCAAGATTTCAAAGCCCATGTCCTCTGGGGTGATGGCGTCCAGGTTGTCCGGAACACTGAAAAACGCCCACGCCTCTTCCAAGGAGATGGGCAAAAACAAAGAAGTTTTGAGCTGGTGCATGTGGGGGTAACCTTCAATCATGTCTGAAGGTTCAACGCCACATTGGCTTCCGTCATTGGTGCCATCGGAACAAAAAAAATGGAGCACCCGCCGTTGCCGGTGCTCCACTACGATTCACAACGAGGTCCTCCTTACGGTCAGACCTTCGGTATGTAATTTACATAATTATACGGCCAGATTGCAACTTTCGTCGAAGAAAAATCAAGATTCAGCGATTTTCAACGCATCCAACATGGCCTCAGGAGAAAAAGGCTTGGCCAAAAAACCGTTGGCCCCGTGACGCATCGCCATCTTCCGTGTTTCATCGTCCGCAAAGGCCGTCACCATGAACACCGGCAAGGCCAATTCCGAACGGCCTTTGACGTCCATTTTACGCAATTCGATGAGCGCACTTATGCCATCCATCTCAGGCATTTGGACATCCAACAGCATCACATCATATGTGGCAACTTTCAAAGCCTCAAGGGCTTGCAAGCCATCGCCAACAATGTCAAAACGCACACCCCATTTCTGAAGCAACGCTTTGAGGTACAAGATGTTCAAATCGTTGTCCTCGGCCACAAGAACCTGCAAATGGCGGCCGTCCCACTCGGGCACGCTGTGTAAACCTCCAGATCCTGGGGACTGTTTATCCTCGTGTTTCCAAGTCGGCGCGGGCAATTCCAAAACAAACCTCGCTCCCTTGTCCGAGGGCATCAGCAACAAATCTCCCCCCATGAGCAGTGCCAGTTCCTTGGCTATGGCAAGGCCAAGTCCCGTGCTTCCCATCCCAGAGTGACTCGATTCATCTTTGACACCAAACACCTCGAAAATTCGTCCCTGCATCTCGGGAGCCACTCCTTGACCTTGGTCTTTGACTTCGGCAAAAATCCAATCTGGACGGTCCGCCTCTTCCCATATGTCAAGTTCCACCGTCCCTACCGCGGCATACTTCATTGCATTGCTGAGGAGATTGGTCAAAATCTGGATCCATTTGTCTGCATCCAGAACACGCCTTGTCTTCAGCAATCGGCAGGTGCAAATCAATTGCACCCCGCTTTCCTCTGCCAAAACAAAGTGCATTTTGGCCAGCCCCTCCGTCAACTCCCGAACATCGACCTTTTGAAGCGTGACCTTTTGGGATCCGGCCTCCAACTTGGTCAGTGTCAGTACCTCATCGACCACCTGGCGGAGCATGGCTGTGGCACGTTTGGCACCTTGCCAAAGCGCATCCTCGTCACTCCCCCTTGCCTGGGCATTCATCAAATGAAACATCCCATTGATGGCATTGATGGGGGTTCGGATCTCATGGCTCATTTTCATAAGCAAGTCCCTCTCACGCTGACGGGCCAACGCTTCACTGGCCATGGCGCGGTTAGTTTGCATTTCCATCTCTTTTCTCTCTGTCACGTCGAAATGGATCCCAACAGAGCCTGTAACATCACCTGACAAGCTGCGAAGTGGTGCGCCCGTGATCAGAAGCCAAATTCGGTGGCCCAATCGATGGCGTACCGGAACTTCGTAGGACGTCGCGTGGCCTTGCGCTCTCTCCTTCAGAATGTTCGCCATGATTGCTTTGCCATCATCGTCCAGCATGACATTGCCATTTTTGCCCAACAAGTCGTCGGCCGTATAGCCGGTCATGGCCGTAAATCTTGGATGCACGTGGGTCACCACTCCTTGTACATCCACTTCCATGTACCCCAAATCCATGTCCTCCAAAATGGAACGATGCTTGTGCTCGCTTTCGCGCAGGGCATGGGCCAACGTCAAAATATCTTCCCGGCCAGACAAGTTTTCCTCCAACAAGGAAATCAATCGTGAAGAATCTTGTGCATTCATAAGCTTGGCACTGGCCATGCTCAAAATACCTTTGAGCACGATGTTCCTAGGAAAAACCGAGTTTTCGCTCATAATGTTCACCCAAAAGACGGCGTTGCTCATTGCATGTTTTTCTTGTTTGAATGGAACCTTGCGCGCCCAATCTTCCGAACCTTGTACCCAACGACCATTGGGGTTCAAGTCTGAGATCCGGGCACCAGATGCATGGGAACTGGCTTGGGAAACAACTTGGCCAGAGGTTCCAGATGAATTGGCGCATTGGCGCAGGGACAATTTTGAAGCCGTCCAAGTGCTTTGGCAGCGGAGCGCAGCTTGCGTCAAAGCTTGGCGCAGGGAGGCGCAAAAGGCCGGCCTGCCCAGCAGTGCCGCTTGGCTCCCGCTTTGGGGCTGGCCGTCGACAACTTGTGGCGAGGCCAATCTGCCATGTGGGTGTCCTGACCTCCCAGCAAGCTTTTGGACGGATTTGAGCAATGCCTCTTCACCTGACGAAGTCCTAAGACAAGTCGAGTCCATGGCGGCCAAAGGCAACCCAAAAGAAGCCTCCACCCCACCCCACATCCGCACCGGGATCCGGTTGTTGGAAAATTTGGCCTTGCCCGCTGTGCATGTTGTGGAGCCAGGCAACACCCTTTACAGCTTGGCGCGTCTTCATGACGTCCCCCCATCCTGCTTGTCAGAACTCAACGGTGTATGGGACCACCTTCAACCCGGCATGGTGCTTCGAATCCCTGCCCCATGAAAGACTGGCTGCGATGGGCCATCCTATGGGCAGCCTTTCTTGGGACATGGCAGGCCGTCAAGCAAAACATGCCACAGCCTCCTTGGTCCGTGGACCTTCGTCAGCCTGCGGCAACGCCCATGCCCACCTTGAGCCTAAGGCCATTGCCACAAACCCTGACGAGGCCCACGTCCGTCCGACCTGACTTTGCGTCAATGGCCATTCGGGACAGCGTGCCACTTCCAAGATCTTGGAAGTTTCAGGGTTCTGCCAAGGCATGGAATGATTTGGCCACTTTTTTTTCTCGACTTGAATCCTGTGACCAAAACCGCATCGACATCTACCACTGGGGAGATAGCCAAATCGAAGGGGACCGCATCACGGGCCATTTGAGGGCGGAAATGCAAAAGCGCTTTGGCGGCCGCGGTCCGGGATGGGTGTTGCCAAGAACACCCGCCCCCTCCTTTGCCACCAAGCAGGTCCTGCGGGGATCCATCGAAAGAAGTGCCGGTTTTGGACGACGCCGGGACACAAGTGCCTTGAGGCTCCCTTTTCTGGCCATCAACAGGTTCAGAGATTCCGCCAATTGGCAGGTCAACGCCAACCCCATTGGGCACCGCACCAACCGTGGATGGACCCGAAGTCGCATTTGGAGCTCTGCAGCTTCGACCTGGTCTCTGGCGATGGAAGACTCGGCGAACCTCATCCCATCAAGGTCCAACCGTGGAGACGAAGATGGACTCTGGACATGGCAGCATGCCGGGTCGAGCTCGGGCATCGAACTCACGGGCACGGCGAACGCATTGATGGGTGCTGAATTCTCTACCACCCATGGCGTGTTTGTGCACAACCTTCCCATGCGTGGAGGTTCAGGCACCCTTTTTGACAATGTCTCTGAAGGAGATTGGGAGAAACTCAGAGCATGGACCCGTCCTGGGCTGGTGATCTTGCAATTTGGCGGGAATGCTGTGCCATCTCTGTCCTCCGTGAAACATGCCGAGCGTTATGCACGTCGTGTGGCCGACAACATCCGGCACATCAGGCAACGATGGCCTGGCGTTGCCGTGGTTTTCATTGGGCCATCTGACATGGGG
>JBELJW010000141.1:0-5590 GCA_042089975.1 Flavobacteriales bacterium
TCTGTGACGGGATTGCCGGGTGGTCCGTATTTTGGCCTCCAAACCTAGACGTCTCTCAACGATTTCTGCATCTCTCGACCCCATGAATCAACCGACTCGCCTGTTCGATTTCCCACGTTATCAGTTGGCCAACAAGCCACAAGACGTGATGATGACCATGCCCAACGACGGGAACCGTGTCACCCTCTCCACCGCACAGTTTGTGGAGAAGATGGACGCCGTTTCTCGTGGGTTGATTGCCATGGGCATGAAGGCCGAAGAAAAAGTGGCCCTGATCAGCCACAACAACCGCTGCGAGTGGAACATCATGGACCACGGCATCATGCAAGCGGGCGGCATCGATGTGCCCATCTACCCCACCATGACGGAAGAGGATTACAAGTACATCCTCACCCACAGTGGCGCCAAGTATTGCTTTGTCAGCAACGCGGAACTGCATGCCAAAGTCATGGCGGTCAAAGACCAATGTCCCGACTTGGAAGAAGTCTTCACCTTTGAGAAGGTGGAAGGCGCAAGGCATTGGTCGGAGGTGTCCGAGGCAGGTTCTGACGCGCAACAAGCGGAGTTGGAGGCAAGGCGCGACGCCGTCGACCCCGCCCAGCTGGCGACCATCATCTACACGTCGGGCACGACTGGACTTCCCAAGGGCGTCATGCTGTCCCACAACAATGTGGCGAGCAACGTGCTGATCGCTCAACCGAGGGTGCCGGCTGTGGACCCCAACATGGATTACCGCGTCTTGAGTTTCTTGCCCGTGTGTCACATTTTCGAGCGGATGCTCCACTATTTGTACATGTACATGGGCGCCCAAATCCACTTTGGCGACAGCTTGGAGACCATCAAGGAAGACCTCAACCACACCCAACCCATCATGTTCACGGCGGTGCCGCGCCTCTTGGAAAAATTCTACGACGGCATTGTGGCGAAAGGCCGAGCAGCTGGAGGGGTGAAAGCCGCCATCTTCAATTGGGCGGTGGGTGTCGCGCTCGAGTGGGATCCAAACAAAGGCGGACTGTACCACATGAAATTGAACCTTGCCCGGAAGCTGGTCTTTGGCAAGGTGAAAGAAGCCTTGGGGCTGAGCGGAATCGAAGCGGTGGCGTGCGGCTCTGCGGCCTTGCAACCACGCTTGGCGCGGTTCTTCAACGGAGCGGGAATCACCGTGTTGGAAGGCTACGGCTTGACAGAGACTTCCCCTGTGGTCAGTGTGAACACCACCAACGGAGACAACATGCTGCGCATCGGTAGTGTAGGAAAACTGGCCGATGGTGTCAGCGTTCAGATTGCGTCGGACGGCGAAATCCTCGTCCAAGGTCCCAACGTCATGATGGGCTATTACAAGGACCCTGAGAAAACGGCCGAAGTGTTGAAGGACGGCTGGTTCCACACAGGAGACATCGGCGTCATCGAGGATGGCTTCCTGCGCATCACCGACCGCAAAAAGGAAATTTTCAAAACGTCAGGAGGCAAGTACGTGGCCCCGACCCTTTTGGAGAATGCACTCAAGGCCTCCCTCTTCATCGAACAGGTCATGGTGGTGGGAGAAAACCGGAAGCACCCCGCTGCCCTGCTGGTGCCCGATGCCGTGGTGGTGGAAGAGTGGTGCAACCGCCACGACCACGCCTTCCCAGGATTGGCTGGCATTGCGCAAGACGAACGGATCCGTGAGCGTTTGGAGAAAGAAGTCAATGACCTGATGGGCCCCTTCAACAAGTGGGAGCAAGTGAAAAAGGTGCATTTCTTGCCCGCACCTTTCACCATTGACGGGGGCGAATTGACCCCGACCCTGAAGCTCAAGCGGAAGCCCATCATGAAAAAGTACGCCGACGCCATTGAAGGCCTCTACGGCGCCTCTTGATGGTAGACATCCTGCAAAACTGGGACACCGCGCTTTTTTTGGCCCTCAACGGCCTGGCGCCTGCTTGGGACGCCTTTTTCTGGTGGGTGAGCGTTCCATGGACTTGGACCCCACTTTACCTGCTCTTGGTCCTGGCCGTGTGCCGAAGGTTTCCCGCGCGGCGGTCCCGTCTTTGGGTGGCCATGGCGGTGGGGCTGTGCCTGACCGGCACGGACGTGGTGTCGGCGCGGGTCCTGAAACCTAGCGTCGCGCGCCTTCGGCCCTCCCATGAACCGTCTTTGGAAGAATCCATTCACTTGGTGGAAGAACGCCCGGGCAAATGGTACCAAGGTGGTTCCTACGGATTCGTCTCTTCCCATGCGGCCAACCACATGGGCATGGCTTTGGTCTTTGGCACCCTCCTTGGAGGGCCTTGGCTCGTGGGCTTGTTGGTCTGGGCACTGCTCATTGGCTACAGCCGCATCCACCTCGGGGTGCACTACCCAGGCGATGTGCTTGGCGGGTTTCTCGTAGGCTGGGGGATGGCTGGATTGGCCTTGCAACTTTTCGCGCGTTTCAACCAACATTCGACAACATCATGACAAGTTTGGGATGGATGACATGGCTGGCGGTTTTTGTGGGTGGTGGCCTCGGAAGCGTCTTGCGCCTTGGCACCGGGCAGATTCTTGCGGCTCTCCTGCCCCAAGAATCGCATTGGTTTCCATGGGGGGTGCTTTCAGCCAACCTTTTGGCCACAGGACTCTTGGCTTGGTGCCTGGTGGCCGGAGGGGGCATTTGGGGGAAATCCTCGCCCATGTGGTGGTTCATGACAGTCGGCGTGTGCGGAGGATTCAGCACGTTTTCTGCCTTCGCATGGGACACCATGCGCCTTTGGCAGCAAGGTGGGTGGCTTGTGGCTGGGCTCAATGTGGTGGTTTCCGTCGGGGGCTGCCTCTTTGTGGGCTGGTGGGTGTCCAAAACCTTTGCGACTTCATGAACTGGAGTTGATGCCACGCGACAGGGTCCGAGCTATCTTGGCCCCACGATGAACACAAGATTGATTTTGTTGGCGACGCTCGCCGCTGGGTGCACGTTCGAAACCGATGTTCGGATCGGCACCTCCCCCCCTTCTTCTCCGCCACGTTTGGTCGTGGGCATCACCGTGGACCAAATGCGCGCGGACTACCTGACGCGCTTTGGGGCTTGGGGCGACCCCGAGGCGCCTGGCACCTTTGGTAGAGATGGTTTTCGGCGCATGGTGGACGAGGGGTTTGCATGTCGGGACCACCACTTTGGGTACGCTCCAACCTACACGGGCCCTGGACATGCCTCCATCTACACGGGGACCACACCTGTTGTGCACGGCATTGTAGGCAACAATTGGTACGACCGAAGCACGGCTGAAAGTGTCTACTGCGCGTCGGACACCTCTGTGAAAGGGGTCAGCAATGCAGGGGTGGACATGGATGGTGAAGCCCTCGGCTCCGCAGGACAAATGGCCCCCACACGGATGCTGTCGACCACGCTAGGGGATGAATGGAAGGTGGCCACAGGCGGCAAGGCGAAAGTGATTGGAATGAGCATGAAGGACCGTGGGGCCATTCTCCCTGCAGGCCATGCCGCGGACGGCGCCTTTTGGTTTTACGGCAAGGACTTGGGACAGTTCATCAGCAGCACCCACTATGGGGATTCCCTTCCCCGATGGGCCCGCGACTGGAACGACCTTGGCCGAAGTCAGCAATTGATGGACCTCGGATGGGACCGTCTTCACGAAGAGGCTGTGTACGCTGCTTGCCTTCCTGACAACAATCCTTATGAGGGTCCCTTCAAGGGAACACTGAAACCCACCTTTCCCTATGACCTGAATGCCCTTGCCGACCAAAATGGCGGCATGGACTTGCTCAAGGGCACCCCGGGGGGCAACACCTTGCTCGTGGACTTCGCCTTGGCAGCCATCGACGGCGAGGGGCTCGGGGACGACAACATCACGGACCTGCTCGCCGTCAGCTTCAGCGCGACCGACTACGTGGGGCACCGCGTCGGGCCTCATGCCCAAGAAACCATGGACATGTACCTCCGCCTCGACGCCGAATTGGCGCGGCTCTTTGACGCCTTGGACGACAAGGTGGGCGAAGGTCAATGGACCGCGTTCTTGACCGCTGACCATGGCGGCGCCAACGTCCCCTCGCACATGGCCTCTCTCGGCATGCCTGCGTCGTATTGGAAACCCGGCAACATGCTCGACGCGGTGGAGCAGGCCTTGCAGGTTCAATACGGAAGCACCTCCAAGGACCGTCCTTGGATCCTGCGCCACAGCAACGATCAGATTTTCCTGAACCATCCTCTTTTGGCCCAGCGCGGCATCCACCGCGACGACATGGCCAGGTTCGTCGCTGAACAATGTGCCCCGCAAGAAGGCCTCAGCAAGGCCATCGCAGCATGCGATGCCCCTGCCTTGGCCGCCAACGACCCCGTGGTGGCCAAACTCCTCCGAGGACATCGTCCGGGACATTCTGGGGATGTGTTGCTGGTGCCCCAGCCAGGATGGATCGAGTATGGCCCCACAGGCACGACCCACGGATCTGCCTTTGCCCACGACACCCATGTGCCTGCGTTGTTTTTGGGCTGTGGCGTGCGCCACGGACAAACCTTCCAAACGACCTACATCAGGGACATCGCCCCGACTGTGGCGCAGATCATGCAATCCCCCTATCCCAACGGCACCACAGGATCGCCCATTTCCGACCTCCTGAATGACGGCATCCGATGAGCCAGGTTCACGTTGAACTGACACGCCGTCAAAAGGAGCAACGCCTTCACTTCAGGGCGACCTTCCCTCCGCGCAAAGGCAGCTGGACCCTTCAACTCCCCACTTGGCGCCCAGGGCGCTATGAATTGGGCAACTTCGCCCAATACGTGATGTGGGTGGAGGGAGTGGACGCCGAAGGCGAGCGCGTGCGGCTGTCCAAATCAAGCCTCCATTCATGGACTGTTCCCGAAGGGATGCTGGTCGTCGAATGGCTCTTTCATGCGGACATTTTGAATGCCGGGTCCACATGCGTCGAAGACGATTTGTTCTACGTGAATCCCGTCAACTGCTTCATGTACGACTTGGACCGACAAGACGAGGGCTTCCTGATTCACTTGAAGGACTTGGAGGTGCAGGACAATTCAGATGAAGGATGGGCCCTGGCCACAGCCATGCCTTGGCGTAACGAAGGAGGCCACCCCGTCTTGGAGGCCAAAAACGTGCAACACCTGATGGATTCACCGTGGATGGCTTCTCCCAAGATGTGGCACGACAGCTACCAGGAGCAAGGCGTGGAGTTCCATGTCTGTGTCCACGACACCCTTCCCTCCGATCCGGAGAAATTCATGGCAGACCACGTGGCGTTCACGCGTGCTCAATTGTCCTATTTTGGTTCGTTTCCGGTTCCCTCCTACCATTTCCTCTACCTGTTCCCCGACCGCGACGTGCGTCATGGAGTCGAACATGAGGACAGCACGGTCATTGCCTTGGGGCCTGCAGAGAGGGTGAGGTCAGAAGAGGGATACATGGAAATCATTGGCATTGCCAGCCACGAATTGTACCACGCGTGGAATGTGAAGCGCATTCGTCCTGCCGAATGGATGCCCTACGACTTTGCCAACGCGTGCCCCTCGGAACTGGGCTACATCGCGGAGGGCGTGACCACCTACATGGGCGACTTGTTTCTCTTTGAGGCTGGCATCGTGAACTTGGAAGGTTGGTGC
>JBELJW010000142.1:0-5582 GCA_042089975.1 Flavobacteriales bacterium
TTCTAATGTTCAACATGTACACAAAGATGGCGACCGCTCTTGGAGCGTTTGCGCTTCTCTTTTCAACTGGTGCTTGGGCTCAATGTGCCGATGGCGAGATTGCCGTTGACTACGTGATTCCATCTACCAATTACCCAAGCGAAGTTTCTTGGCAACTCAATGATGCTGCTGGAAACAACTTGTTTTCTGGTGGCTCTGGTGAAGCTGGCCAATGGTGCCTAGCTGCTGGCGACTACACCTTCATTGGTTCCGATTCCTTCGGCGACGGATGGGACGGCCAAAATGCCAGTTTCACTTGGAACGGATTGACCACGGAGGTCACTGTCACCCAGAGTGTGGTTTCCATTGTCCTCGCTGTGAGCGCGGACATTCCCGGTTGCACTGATCCTGCAGCCTCCAACTACGATGAAGGAGCCACCGTCGACGACGGATCCTGCTGCTTGGACAACCTCATCACCATCAACACGTTTGATTCGTTCGGTGACGGATGGTCATTCGGGAGTGGTGGCGCTTGGGGTGGCTTCATCCTCAACGGTGACTCCACAGAGATTACTGGTTCGGCTCAGTCTTTCGACTTGTGTTTGCCCGAAGGTTGCTACACAGCCCAAATCTCCATGGGTGGTTACGGCGAAGAGGCTTCTTGGGAAGCTGTCGATGCTGCTGGCAATGTCATCAATTCCGGAAGCGGTTTTGGTGGTTTCGGCACAACTTTTGACGCGGACTTCTTCTTCTTTGCAGGTTCAGATGCTTGTGTTGTTGCTGGATGCAACGACGCTTCTGCGTGCAACTACGACGAGAATTCCAACTTCAATGACGGTTCTTGTGAGTACCTCTCTTGCGCAGGTTGCACGGACCCCGCGTCTTGCAACTACGACGACACAGCGACTTTGGACAATGGTTCATGTGACTACAGCTGCATCGGTTGCGGTGATGAAACTGCATTGAACTACGACGCTGACGCGACCATCATTGACAACGACTTGTGTGTCTACTGTGAAGGTGTGTATTACAGCTTCACCATCAATGATTCATTCGGTGACGGCATTTGCTGCGCCTATGGAGAAGGCTCTTACTCTGTTTCTTTGGCGGGAGAAGTTGTTGCTTCAGGTGGTGACTTTGGTACTTCTGAAACTACACTCTTCTGCTCTGCAGACGCAGCTGCCTGCGTTGTAGTGAGCTTGACGCCTGACGCTTACCCAGGAGAGACTTCATGGTCTTTGACCAACGCCATCACAGGAGAAGAAATTCTTTCGGGTGACGGAACAGAAGGTTCATTTGGTTCAGCTTCATGTGTGCCTGGTTGCAACGACAGCGGTGCGTGCAACTACGACGCCACTGCAGACATCAACGACGGTTCATGTGACTACAGTTGCATCGGTTGCACAGACGCGTCTGCTGCGAACTACGATCCTAACGCTACGGTGGACAGCGGAGCATGCATCTACTGCGACCCAGGAACGTTCATCTTGAGCGTGGACATGACTGACAGCTTCGGCGACGGATGGTCCGGTTCCGAGTATTACCTCTACGATTTGTCTTCAGGGGCATTGGTGGACAGTGGCTCTCTTGGCACGGCATTCACAGGTGATGGCCTCTCTGCAGGTTCAGACTTGATTTGCTTGGCACCAGGATGCTACAACTTCCAGGTTCTTGATGATGCCTTCCCAGGGGAGGTGAGCATTGATCTTTCGGACCAGTTCGGTACGGTGTACCAAACTGTGGGTGCGGGTCAAGACTACGGATTGGACTTCACTCTGACAGGCCAGTGTGGCTTCGAAGGTTGCTCTGACACTTCAGCGAACAACTTCGACCCATCGGCGACAGTCGACGATGGATCTTGTGAGTTCCCTCCAGCAAACGACGATGTGGCCAACGCAGAAGGTATGTTCTGTGGGGGTAGCGTTTCTGGTTCTATCCAGTATGCAAACGACAACGAAGCGTTGGGCGGTTTGGAGTACGGAAACGATGTGTTGAGTGCAGCTGGTGTTTGGTACGTGATCAACTCTGCTTTTGACCAACAGATCACAATGAGCACCTGTGACACCCCATTGAACGATGTGGACACAGACTACGCGACATCAACAGATATTGCCATCTTTACTCAAGATTTGGACGGTGCCTTGACCTGCATTGCGACCAACAACGATGGTTGTGCAACTGGTTTCCACAGCACCATTTCTTGGTCTGCCATGACTGGCATGGACTACTACGTGCGTGTCGAAGGCGCTGGCGGAAGCAACTTCGTTTTGTCTGCCTCTTGCAATACTGCAGTGACGACTTCACCATCCAACGACGACTGCGCTGGAGCCATCAGTCAGGTCAGTGGTGAAACTTTCACAGGCAACCTTTGTGGTGCCAATGCTGAAGAGTTGGCCTTGGGTTGGGAAGGAACAGGAACGCCTTACGCTGTGTACTTTACATTCAACAGCGGTGATTTCAACACCTTCTTCTTCAATGCGACCAACTTGACCAACGAGGGGATTGGTTTCGCCATGTTGACTGGAAGCACTTGTGACGATTTGGGCCCATTTGTGGGTTGCGTTGTGACAGGTACTTGTGCAGGTTCAGTGGAAGGCTTCTTGCCACAACTGGAGCCCAACACGGACTACTACTTCGTGATTTGGACCGACGATCAGGCAACTTGTGGAGACTTTGAATTCACGACGACGGGCATCCTCTTGGGTTGCACTGACGCACAGGCGAACAACTACAACCCAGATGCCAACCAGGACGATGGGTCTTGTGACTTCACGGGTGTGACGCCGGCAAACGACGAGTGCGCCAACGCCATTGCTTTGGAGTGCAACACTGTGGTTGTCGGATCAACAGGTGGTTCAACGAGCATTGGCGCTCCATTGAACGTCGCCGGTTGTGAGGCTTCTCCTGGCGCTGGTGTTTGGTACACCTTTGAGGGAGACAGTTCTTTGATCAACCTCAGCACATGCGGTTCAGCGATTGATTCCAAAATCAACATCTACACTGCGACTGAAGCATGTGGTGGTGGCGGAATCGACGCTCCTGCGGCTGACCCTTGCGACACGCAAGTGACCACGACCTACTCAGTGGGTGGAGGCACATGGGACAGTGAAATCTCTTGGGACTTGACCAATGCCAACGGCGACACAGTCCTCTCTGGGGCTGCTCCAGCCTCTGGTTCCATTTGTTTGGATGCCGGTGACTACACCTTGTTGATGGTGGATGCTTATGCTGACGGATGGAATGGCGCCAGCGCCACCTTCACCGACGGACTGGGCGACCTCATGGGCATTGCCGGATTGGATGCTGGTGGTGAAGGTTCAGCGGTCATCACGATTGCACCTTACAGCACAGAGCCGATTTACATCGCTGGTGATTTCACTTGTGCTGCTTCTGCGTTGGCTTCTGATGGCACTGGTGCATGTGATCTGTTTGACGCGGACGACGTGAACTTCGAGTTCATTTCGACTCCTGGATTGACCTACTACGTTTACGTAGGAGCCTCTGATGTGGACGGTTCTCCGTTGACCGATGACAACGGTGCATTCGACCTCGTGTTCGATTGTGCACCAGTGGTGGAGGGTTGCTTGAACAGCGCAGCCTGCAACTACAACGATTTGGCCAATGTGGACAGCGGTGATTGTGACTTCTTCAGCTGCCTCTGTGCAGACGAAACAGGCACGCCAGTAGAGTTGTTCATGAACGATGCCTTCGGAGACGGATGGAACGGAGCGGCCTACACTGTGGCTGACCTTGCTGGCAACGTCGTGGCTGAAGGTTCGCTTGATGAGGCTGCTACATTCGTGGACAACGATAACTTCGCAGGTCCTGAGTTTGGTTCCGATTACTTCTGCCTCGCACCAGGTTGCTACAGCATCTCTGTCACTGATGGTGATTGGGCTTCAGAGGTTTCTTGGCAGGCGCTTGACCAGAACGGTGAGGTGTTGGCTTCAGGTGGACCTACCGACGGCATCACCATTTCTGTTGGTGGAGCGGTTTGCGGATGTACAGACGCAGGTGCGTGCAACTACGATGCTCTTGCAACCGACGAAGACGGCTCATGTGAGTACGAGTCTTGCGGAGGATGCACGGACAACACTGCTTGCAACTACGATGCAGCTGCATTGCTTGACGACGGTTCTTGCTGCTTCGACAACTGTGTGACTGTGAACATGGTGGACAGCTTCGGCGACGGATGGAACGGAGCGGAGTACACGCTCGCGTCTGTTGACGGCACCGTTCTTGGAACAGGCACCATCGAAGCTGGCAACAATGGTTCTGACAGCTACTGTTTGGCAGACGGCTGCTACACCATCGCAGTGACTGAAGGTTCCTGGCCCGGAGAGATTACATGGAACGTGGCTGGTGCATTCGGAGGCATTGTCTCTGGTGCCGCAGGCGAAACGGTCTCCTTCAACGTTGGCTCAGGCGACGCCTGTGTGGTTGGATGTGACATCCCTGCAGCTTGCAACTACAACGCCGACACGAACATATCAGACATCACACTCTGTGTGTTTGACGGATGTTCAGGCTGTACGTACGAGAGTGCTACCAACTACAATGATGGAGCAGTGATTGACGATGGTTCTTGTGATTTCCAGATCGCAAACCCTTGTCCTGCTGATTTGAACGGAGACGGTTCCGTTTCTACAGCTGACTTGCTCGAATTCTTGACTGCATTCGGACAGATCTGCTGATCTGAATCCGATGGATACAATGAAGGCCCGGCGCAAGCCGGGCCTTTTTTGTTTCTTTAGGCATGGAAACGATTCTGATCACGGGAGCTGGCTCCGGCATTGGTGCGGCCACAGCGAAGCTGTTGTCCCAAAGAGAGGGCATACGCCTGTTGTTGGTGGGACGGAGGAAGGGGCCGCTGGACGAGGTCTGTGCGTCATTGTCGAATGCGGAAAATCACGTGACGGCATCTGTTGATGTGGCCGATGCCAATGCTGTGGTGGATTTTCTTGGGTCGTCACTGGCCAATTTGGCCCGTTCCCCGTTGGTGGCCGTCTTTGCCAACGCGGGGGTAGGTGGTCCCAACACCTTTGGGGAAGACGATCGATGGGAGGAAATCATTCGCATCAATTTGACGGGGACTTACAACACCGTCCAGGCCTGTCATCCGTGGTTGCGTCGGGCCCAAGGGGTGAAGCACGTTTTGGTGACGAGCAGCGTGTTGGCCCGGTTTGGGGTGCCTGGACAATCGGCCTATGTGGCGAGCAAAACCGGATTGCTCGGTTTGGTGCGCTCGCTGGCGATGGAGTGGTCTGGCGAAGGTGTGATGGTCAATGCGCTCTGTCCAGGGTGGGTGGACACGGAGATGGCCCAAGCCAGCATCCAGGCGATGGCGGATGCAGAAGGCATTTCCTTTGAGGCCTCGAAGAACAAACAAGAGGCCTTGTTGCCATCAGGTGCCATGAGTTCCCCTGAGGACATGGCACAATGGGTGGATTTTTTGTTTTCCGGGTTGGGCGAGGCAAACGACAAGAGACGCGTTGGAACGTTCACAGGCCAAGCCTTGGATGTCAACAGCGGTTCCTGGATGGGGTAGTCTTGGCTTGGTTTCGGCGCTACCTTTGGGCATGCGACACAATTTGAGTGATGTT
>JBELJW010000143.1:0-5576 GCA_042089975.1 Flavobacteriales bacterium
GCTCCGCAGGACCTTCGAGGTCCTTGCGCTCTTTTTCCGTCAACAACTCCGGCAGGGCCGCTCCATTTTCCTCCAACAATCCCAACCGTTCTTTCATGGTCAAGATGCGACGCACACTGAGGTCGATGCGCGCCTCTGAGAGGGCTCCTTCTTCGACGAGTTCCTTGAGCAAAACTGGAAATTCGAGGTCCTGGGGAACCATGCTCATGTCAATGCCAGCGGCAATGGCCATGCGGATGGCCTCCTTGTAAGTCGGAGCCACTTTGTGACGGGAGACGAGGTATTTGATGTCTTCCCAATCCGTGACCGCTACGCCCTCAAAGCCAAGTTCTCCGCGCAGGATGTCCGTCAGAACAAATCGATTGACGTGCGTGGGGATACCGTTCATCTCGCCACTGTTCACCATGACGCTCATCGCTCCGGCCTCAACCGCTTGGGCGAAAGGAGGTAGAAAAATCTCCCGGAGCTGGCGCTCGGGAATGTAGGCTGGGGTGCGGTCTTTCCCACTCCAAGGCGTACTGTACCCCATATAATGCTTGAGGGTGGCGCCCACGACGGACTCTCCCTCCTGGAACCCGCGGACCATGGATTCCCCCATGTCACCCACCAATTTCACATCCTCTCCAAATGTCTCCCAAAACCGTGGCCATCTTGGATCACGACCCACGTCGAGAACCGGCGCAAAGTTCCATGGAATGCCGCATGTCGAGATCTCATGAGCTGTGGCTTCGGACATGGCCCTCACCAGAGCGGTGTCCCATGTGGCGGCCAAGGCAATCTGCTGGGGCCCAAGTGCAGCACCATAGGTGTAGGTGGCTCCATGAATGGCGTCCACCCCATACAATGTGGGGATGCCCTTGCCGGCGATGCTGGCTTCATGGATGTTGGCCACCAACTCCCTCCATTGCTCGGGTGGATAACTGTGTCCTCCAGAATTCAACACGCTGCCCACCTTGCCCTCTGAAAAGGCCAAAGCCAGCTTGGTGGTGTCGACCCGGTGCGGCTCGTCCAAATTGTAAGGTGCCCCCACGCAAAGCATGTCCAGGGTCAACTGGGTAATCTCCCCCACCTTGTCCTCAAGGGTCATTTGCTTCAGCAAGTCCTCCACTTGAGAGGATCCGCGAAAGGACAATACTTCTGCTTCTGACAAGCCCGTGCCTTTGGAGTCCATTTGACACGAAACCCCCAAGGCTGCGATCACAGCGACCAAGACAATGCCACAAAAAGAAGGCATACGGAGAACAACAGAATCGATAAGGTGCATGGTCGGTACAGAGAGTGTGGAGCAATCAGGCTGGGCTCAAGGCCCTACTCCATTGGGTTTTTAGGCAGGAATCATTTTCCGAAAAACCCTTGAATCCCAAGGTGGGCGCAAGCTAATCAATTCCTTTGGAAAGTCGCGCAATTAAGGGCACAAAAGGTGTCCCGCGAACATGAAATTCACTTGCGGGCCCACCAGTTCATGGCTTGCTCAACCCCTAGACGATAATCCGACATGACATCCACCCCCCTCACGGAGAGGCTGTCAGATTGTAGTGGGAATGGAGGAGCGATTTCTTCCCACTGCCTGCCTTCACCGTCGCCCCCCATCCTCAACCGATCGACGACCGCGTTGTATCGTTCGTGGCCCTTCTCGAACAATTCCAAAACATGGGGCTCATTCCAGAACCAATAAGATGCCAAGTAATCCACGGTGCTTTGCGCAATGTGGTCGCCCACAGGGCGGGTCCGGACGACAAGGATCCGTCGCCCCCCCAGATCAAGGGCACGTTGAAGAGGCAAAGCATCCGAATACCCACCGTCGAACACCCAAGTTTGGTCCCACCTCACGCGGCCCCGAGTCAACATGGGTAGGGCTGAAGAGGCCATCAAGGCATCGACCCATTCATCCCCGTGGGGCTGAACGTACATCGGGGTTCCCTCCTGGGCCCTTGTCAAAACCACCTCCGCACGTGTTGTTTTTTGGATTTGACCCAAGGCTTCCAAGTCCAATGGAGCGTGCTTGAGCACATGCGCCTTGAGATGGGCCAAATTCATCAACCCCTCTTCACTCCATGCAGAGCTGAACCGGATGAACTGCCCGTCGTCCACCAAATCCCTGGCAATGCGCACAAAATGTTTGTATTGACCCGACAGATAAGACGCCATGACCATGGATCCCGCACTGGCCCCAATGGTCCTTTCAAAAGACAGAGGACCCAGCAACATCAACGCATCCATCACACCGGCACTGAAAGCGCAACGCAAACTCCCGCCTTCCAAAATCAAAGTGTCGTATCCAGTGAGGTTCCGCATCTACGAGAAGATACGCCAAAAGCAGGACTCCAAGAAGGTCAGGCTACAAGTCCCATTTGGGACAAGAAAGGCACTCTTTCTCTGAACGGCCCCAACGCAAAGCAATGCCCCCACTGAGGAAATCTGCGCGCCAATCGGAAAAACGAAGGGCCACAAAAACATCGAGGTTGGGATGCACCGACATGAACAACTGCGCCTTGTTGTAGCCCTTGGCAAACCCAGGGGTAGGGTTGATGAATACACCGCCCTTGAGCAAGTCAAGCCTTGCACGTCCAAACATCCAGGACCACCCAGCGCTGAGCCCGGGCTGCAAGCGATCCATGGGTTGCGAAGCCAAGGTGTCCGAAGGCGCATCCGTGTTGGGGTCAGCCTTAAGTGCCATGTGGTGCGACACCGACGCCTGCGCCGTCAAGGCGTATCGCGGGGTCCACACAAAAGATGTTTGGGCGAACAACTCTTGAACGCCGTAAACATGTCCACCAAACCCACCGTGGTCCCGCGCCCCGATGGCCAAGCCCACAGCCGAGCGCCAAGCCCCCATGGTGGCACCATCCACGTCCACCCTCCGACGAGGGGTCTCGCCGAGGCGCACGGTCAGCCGCGCATGTGGGGTGTTGATTCCCTTGTTGGGGCGCCTCACCCCCCCATTGCTTGTGTGCAAGATCCCCAAGCTCAAACCCACAGGACTGTCGTTGGCAAGGGTCAACCCCAACCTGACCAGACCGTTCAAGTGCGATCCCGCCGCATCCAGGTCTGGCGCGGTTTCAGCGTCATAGATGTTGGGGTTGTAGGCCAACCCTCCTGAAAAGGTCCACCCGACCAAGGCCGATTGGCCTGTGCGCAAGGTCCACCCGACCTGGGGCTGCCAGCCATAGGCACTCGCGCCAATGCGGTGCATCCCAATGAAACCACCATGTTCAATGCCTCTGAAAAAAGCGGCCCACCCATTGGTGGCGCGGGTCATCCAAGCCACTTGTCCGCCAAGGGCCACACCGTCCACTTGGTTCCGGGACTCTCCTTCAGCCAGCCAAATGCCGGTGGTGGTGCTGACCTCCGTAGGCCACCAATGCATTTGGCCTGTTGCTGTTTGCAGCCCACCCAAGAACATCATCGACAAGCCTGCCATCCATTGCTTCATGACGCATGGGTTTCTTCCCGCGACACCAAGAACCAGGCATTCAGAAGCTCTTCGCGGTTGTAGCGCATGGGGGCCCTTGTATTTTGGTCGATCACTTTGCAGCCCGCCGACTCACAGACCGCTTGGCCCGCGGCCGTGTCCCACTCCATGGTGGGGGCAAACCTCGGGTAGGCATCTGCCATACCCTCAGCCACCATGCACAGTTTCAAGGAACTCCCCTTGCTGATCAGGTGGACCTCTCCGTGGCTTTCGCGCTTTTGGTCCACAAATGCTTGCGTTTCTGGCGACATGTGGGACCGACTTGCCACCACCGTGAAGGGGCGACCTGCAGGCGCAGGAATGGGCAAGCTCGCCCGGCGGTTCCACCCGTCATCCTCCGCTTCTTCGAGTGCATTGGTCACCTCGACCTTCCATGCACCCTCCCCAACCACCCCCAAGTAGGCGCAGTTGAGCACAGGGGCCAGCACGACGCCTAGCACCACCCGGCCTTCCTTCACAAGGGCAATGTTCACCGTGAACTCTCCATTCCTCTTGACGAATTCCTTCGTGCCGTCCACAGGGTCGACAATCCACAAACTTGCCCAGTCCCGTCGTTCCTCAAAGGCCATGTGGCGACCCTCCTCTGAAAGCACCGGAATGCCTGTGTGTTCAAGATGGGCCATGATGACCTCGTGCGCGGCACGGTCGGCACGTGTCAAAGGGCTTTGGTCTGCCTTGTATTCCACCCCAAAATCGTCACTTTCATAAACCTCCATGACCGCACGCCCCGCCTTTTGGGCCGCATCGAAGGCAATCTTCAACATTGGATTCATCTCTGTGGCATCAGCGTTGGACCATCAACCGTCGAACATCGGTGAACCGACGGCCTTCGATGTTCAATTCGACCAGCACCATGCAAGGTCCGGCGGGCCAGGCGGTGCCATTTCTTTCCAAGGTCAAGCGATGTTCCCCTGGCCCGTATTGCCCCAGGGATTGGGCTTGGACCTTTTGGCCTTGGAGGTTCCAAATGGACCACATCACCTCGGCAGGACAGCGCAAGGTCAGGGGCAAATATGCGCGGTCCGTGGCAGGGTTGGGGTGGCAATCCCCTAGGGTCATGACTTCTGCATTCAAGCGTTCTTGAAGCCCCACCCCGCTCGTGCCCTCTCCTTGGACGGTGCACTCGTAAAAAGAAACGTACTCTCCCGCCGATTCGTCCCATTCAAAGCTGGCCAACTGCCATTCAAAGCCATCGACAAAGGCTCCGTCTTGCTCTGGGGCCAGAGGGTCGGGTCCTGCTGGGTACAATGCTGGATGGGCGTTCGTGGCCCCTACCACCGCCTCATGTGGCCATGTCCATTGCGAAACCGCGCTGTACTGGCTGCTCACATAGACCTGAAAGTGCATGTGTGTGACCCGGCCGGGATACCACCCGGGAACAATGGTCACAAACTCACACTCGCCGTTGTCGTCCGTGAACTGGTAGCCTCGGCAATAAGTCAACCCCTCTTCTGTTCCGTAGCCCGAATAGCCTCCGTCACGGTCGCAATGCCAAACATTGACACGGACATTGGCCATGGGCTCACAATTCTGATCGCCGAGAATTCGCACCCTTTGTCTCAGACGAACCCCAGGCCTGTCTTCGGTGATGTCCTGACGAAAGAAAAAATCGTTCTCGTTCAAGTCGAGGGGAAAAGGGCCTGCAGTTTCTGATGGCACCAAAACACAATTTGATCGACTTGAAGCACTCCGTGCGGTGGCCTGAAATGGACCTATGATTGGGAGTGCGAGCGCTGAACCAGCGGCTTTGAGAAATTGACGACGTATCATGTTGCGAAACCTATTGTGCCCTCAAGGTACATCTGAACCCCATGTGTTTGGCATTCTGTTATGCTACCTTTGCAGCCAGAAAAAAACATCATGAAGCCATTGCATCCCTTCGTTTCCAGCACAGCTTTTTTTCTCCTTTGCTTTGCCACCACCCACCTTCATGCCCAATGCGACGACGACTTGGCGTGCAACTTTGGGGAAGAAGTGGAACCATGCATTTACTTCGACACCCAACTGTTCACTCTAGACGATTGGACCTACATCGACCAACTGGATTTTGAAGCGTGCGAAACAGGTTACGCAGCGTGGAACGATTTGCCATTGCCCATGATGC
>JBELJW010000144.1:0-5569 GCA_042089975.1 Flavobacteriales bacterium
ATCCTCGACCTGGTCGCTCGAATGCTTCCTTGGGCCCTGGTGTTGTGGACAAGCACCTGGGTTTGGGCGTGGGTGAGGGGAATGTCAGACAGAAGCCGACGCGACCAGGTGGCCCTCCCTTTGCAGGCCGCTGGCTGGATGCGCGAAGCGGCATGGCTGGCCGCCATGTGGCTGCTCGCCACCAAATCGGGCTTGCTTTGGGCCTTCACGGCATACTTCTGCCTGGGCCACGCTTTGGATTCCTGGCGCATGGAATTCACCCAACACCAAGACTTGACCTCTGAATTTGCCACCTACTACAAATGGTCCCTGCCGTTCACCGCCGCTTTTTTGGCAGGTCTGCTGGGCATCCTTGGGGCCGTGGGCATGGGGTGGTTGAGCGACAGCTGGGCATGGGCCGCATTGATTGCGGGCTCCGTCCCGCACATGGTGCTCCTCGACCATTGGGCCCCTGCGAGGCTTTCCCGTCAGACGAGCCCTTGAGCCCGTGATGGAAAGTTCACTGGCATTTGACGGTGACGCCTCCCTCCCAATTTTCGCCTTGTGCGAGCATCCGGCCCACAGGCACGTCAGGCAATCCCTGTGATGCCAGCAGCGCTTGCACGGCAGGAGCATGTTCTGGCGCCACAGACACCAACAGTCCTCCGGACGTTTGGGGATCACACAACAAGTCCTGCTGATAGCCTTTCTCCACGTCCACGTGTTGGCCATAGCTCGCGTGGTTGCGCTTGGTCCCTCCCGGCACCATGCCTTGGGCGTGGTAGGTCTGTACGCCAGGCAAGGTTTGGACCCGATCGACCTCTACCAAAGCACGGGTGCCACTGCCTTGGCACATTTCCAGCAGGTGGCCCAGCAAGCCAAACCCTGTCACATCGGTCATGGCGTGCACCCCAGGGAGCGCAGAAAGCTCCGCCCCGATGGCGTTGAGCGTCTGCATGTTTTGGACAGCCGCATCGAGGTGGGCTGGGTCAACGGTGCCTCTTTTTTGGGCCGTCGTGATCATGCCGACTCCGATGGGTTTGGTCAAAAACAAGACATCCCCCGGATGGGCGGCGGCGTTCTTCTGGAGTTGCGCAATGGGCACCCTCCCCGTGACGGCAAGACCAAAAATGGGTTCTGGACAATCGATGCTGTGCCCCCCTGCCAAAGGAATGCCCGCCTCTTCACAGATGCTTCGTCCGCCCTCCAACACCTGGCCTGCCACCTCTTCGCTCAACTTGTCAATGGGCCATCCAAAAATGGCAATGGCCATCAGAGGCTTCCCTCCCATGGCGTAGATGTCGCTGATGGCATTGGCCGCCGCGATGCGCCCAAACGTATGGGGGTCGTCCACAATGGGCATGAAGAAATCGGTGGTGCTGATGATGCCCGTGCCATCACCGAGGTCCACCACTGCTGCGTCGTCTTTGGTGTCGTTGCCCACCAAGAGCGAGGGAAACGATGGCCCAGCCTTCATCCCGGCCAACATGTTGTGGAGGACAGCAGGGGCGATTTTGCAGCCGCAGCCTGCCCCGTGAGAATACTGGGTCAGACGGATGTCGTTGGAAGGTTCCATGGGTTCCATTGGTTGTGGGCATCCACACATCGCTGTGCGGTCTCCTCGGGGTTCAAACCACAGGCATCGACCGTGCGCATGTGCTCGCGTTGGTCCAACCCGTGGCGGTAGGTTTTGTCGTAGTACACCAAAGCCAATCTTGCGGCGGAGGACAAATCCCCTTCGTCCACATGGGCGATGGCCTTCTGTGCATGTTGTCCCCCAAGTTTGGTGCGGATGCGTTCGAAGGCCTGGTGCAAGGAAGCCTTGGAGGCATCGCCATACATCGAGAGCAAATGGTCGATTCGGTCTTGCTCTGTGCGCTCCAATTCCAAGACAGGGGCACTCCGCAGGCATTTGTGGAACCCTTCCGGGATGGACACCTTGCCAATCGAACGGCTTTCATTCTCCAGCCAAATTTCCTGGGTCTCGCCCAAGTCTTTGTCGCGCCTGTCCATGGACCGAAGGGTCCAGGCCAAATCGTTTGAAAACTGCTCTGTGGAGGGCTGGGCGTGGCCTTCGAGATTGCCAAAAGCTGAGCCAAAGTGATCGGCCATCGCCTCCAAATCCACGGTCCGGCGGCCCAACACCTGCAATCGCCTTAGCACGGCCGTCTTCGCGGTGCCTGTCATGCCGCCAAGCACCACGTAGGGCCTGGGTTGGCAAAGGGCCTCGCGCAATTCTGCACGGCAGGCCTTGTAGCCTCCCTCGCAGCGGCTCACTGGAATGCCGGCTGTTCGGAGCAGCCAGTCCACACTGCCCGAGCGCATCCCTCCCCGCCAGCAATAGAGCAGCACAGGTTTGCGGTCGGCGTGCGACTCGAGCAAAACACGGGCCTGGGTCACAAGGCTGCGCATCTTGGGGCCCACGAACTCCAACCCCAGCTCTACGGCGGCCTGGTTGCCTTCTTCCTTGTAGGCCGTCCCTACTGCGGCCCGCTCCTCGTCGCTGAAAATGGGCAATGAATGCGCGCCCGGCAAATGGCCATGCGCAAATTCCCCAGGGCTGCGGACATCGAGCAACACCGCCCCCTCCTCGGCAGCTGCCAAAAATTCTGTAGGACTCAAGAGATGCTCGGGGATGGCCATGGCGGACAACAAAGATGCCCCATGGAGGACCTACTCCCACAAAAAAACGCGCCCATTCCTGGGCGCGTTCATCGCAAACCGAACCTGTTCAGGATTCGAACCAAATTTCTTTTTCATTCCCTCGCATACACAACGACGGCCACTTCTGGCGGTTGGTTGGGCTCTGGCAATACGGACAGCCGAGCAGAAGCCGAACCCGACTCTCCATAAGCATCCGTCACCGTCAATTCAAAAGTGTATTTCCCTGGAGTCGCCTTGAAAGATGAGCGACCAGGCTGTTCTTCTGCCAATTGGACATCGGGGCCCTCTGTTTGGGCCCAATTGAATGTGAGTGAGTCTCGTTCATTGTCGAACGAACTTGCTCCATCCAGCACGATCTCCATCTCGGAAGAAAAGGCGTCACGGTCATGGGGAACTTCAAAATGAAGACGGGAGGCCTCATCGGCCATGTCAGCGGCCTGAGCTTCTGCCACCATTGCAGATTTTGCATCGATGATGGCTTGGAACCCCATTCGTTCCATTTGTTGCACTTTGAGGATGCCCAACCCTGCTAGACTCAATACCAGCGCAGCTGCTGTGATTTGCTTTTCCATGACGGTTTGAAATTGAGATGAATTTGAAGGGAAAGAAGACGCGGTGGCTACATTGAGCCACCGCGTCTGTCAAGGCCATTCTTACTTTTTGGTAAGGATGCTCCAAAGGATCAAAAGGGCAACGAGTCCGACGAACCCGCCGTTTCCGAGAGTGGTGATCAAACCGGTCAGGTTGTCGACCACCGTCATGCCTGGGAACATTTCTGCGCCAAAGACGACTTCAGTCACAACAGCCAAAGCGGCGAAACCAATCAAGAGTTGAGTAAGGCTTGTGAAGAAGCCGCTCATGAATTTGAATACATTGTCCATGATGTAAGGGTTTTGAGGTTAGGACTGCTGCAAATCTGCCCCCAAAGACATCGTGTTCACCGGACACGATTTTAAGTCATGAACAATAAATCGTTGAAACACACCTACTTACCCTTTAAACACTGGCCTTCCGACACGCAAAAGTGACGGCCAAAGCCGCCACTTTCTCGCAAAACTTCATCCAATTCACTCCATCTCAGTTCGTTCAAATGCAGTCACAGTGATCTTCAAACCACTCTCTCCTCCTCCAAAAGCCATTTTTGGCTGTAGCGCTGTATGTAAATGATGGTCCAAGTCATGGACCAGATTAGTCCGGTCATGAAATAAAATTGTATCAGGGAATCCATCGCGGTTCGTTTGTTTGTTTTGTGCCCGCTCCATGCCGACATCTATCACAACAAACGAAAGTTCCTGTTGCAAGGTTACATAATTTTATAGGATTTTTATACGTGACCGAGGTCAACCCTGTTCTTGCCACTTCGCACGATATTGTGGGCATGAGAGAAATGCCCCCTTGTTTGACTCTGCTCCGTCAATTTCCTGCTCTTTTCTTAAGTCTTGTTTGCCTCCAAGGGATGCATGCCCAATCGGCGGCGGTGGACCTCGGCTCCGTCCTGGGACACGAGTTGGGAGAAAAGTTCACCCGCCACCACCAAGTGGTGGACGCCATGGAAGCCCTTGCGACGGCACGGCCCCATTGGCAATTGACGGAATATGGCACCACCAGTGAAGGCCGTCCCCTGCTGGGCTTGATCATGTCTTCGCCAGAGAACATGGCCAATTTGGAAGCCCTGAAAGCCCAAAACCGAAAGCGCGTGGAAGAAGGTGTGGACTCCGGCGACCGTGTGGTGTGGGTCTATCTGAGTTACAACGTGCACGGCAACGAAGCCGTGTGCACCGAGGCCGCCATGGCCACCGCACAGGCCTTGGCCACGACCCATAGCGCATTGCTGGAGAAGGCAGTGGTCCTCATCGACCCCTGTGTCAACCCCGATGGCAGGGACCGCTATGTTCATTTTCAAGACCAATCCACCACGGCACGACGCAACGTCGACCCCAGGGCTTGGGAACACGACGAACCTTGGCCAGGAGGCCGCGCCAACCACTTCTTGTTTGACATGAACCGCGATTTGGCCTGGCAGACCCAACGCGAAACGAAAGCGAGGACCGCATTCTACCAAGAATGGATGCCCCAGGTGCATGTGGATTTCCACGAACAAGGCGTCAACAGCCCCTACTATTTTGCCCCGGCTGCTGAACCGTACCACGCCATCATTTCTCCCTGGCAACGGGAGTGCCAAGGGCACATCGGAAAGAACAACGCCAAGTACTTCGACCAACGTGGGGCCTTGTACTTCACGCGGGAAGTGTTTGACCTGCTTTACCCCAGCTACGGAGACACTTGGCCCATGTTCCGTGGGGCGGTGGGCATGACCTACGAGCAAGGAGGCAGCGGACGTGCGGGACGGGCCATTGAGACGGCCCTCGGGGACACCCTGACTTTGGGCTACCGCATCCAAAACCACATGGAAAGCGGGCTCTCCACCATCGAAGCCTCCACCGACCATGCCCAGCGCATGCTCCAGGAATTCGCGGCCTACCACAGACGAAATGCAGAAGAACCTTGGGGCGATTACGGTGCGTATGTGGTGCCCAGCACCAACGATCCTGCGAAGATGAAGTGGTTGACCGACCTCATGGACGCCAATGGCATCCGCTGCCACAGGGCCACGCGTGCCTCGTCGCACCGCGGACTGGATTACAGCGATTTGGCCATGAAGAAGGTTCTGGTCAAAGAGGGAGATCTGGTGCTCGACGCAGGGCAGCCCATGTCGGGGCTGCTGCAGGTCTTGATGGACCCCAACCCCGCCTTGAGCGACAGTCTGACCTACGACATCACGACCTGGGCCTTGCCCTACGTCTACGGATTGGAGGCCTTCGCGCTGTCCACCCCAGTGGTCCAATTGGAGGAATGGCGCTCGGCCGGACCTTCCTTTGACACCGTCTTTGGCGGGGAGACTCCGGCCTATGCCTATTTGGTGGCC
>JBELJW010000145.1:0-5531 GCA_042089975.1 Flavobacteriales bacterium
GCAGCCAGCACAGCGTCGAATTCTCCGTGGTTGTATTCAGACTCTCCCTTGTCCAGTCCCGTAAAAGCGAACTCTGGCACCACCCCGTAGCTGCCCATGGCGTTCAACACATCGTGGCACAAACTTCCCGGGCCAAACTGATGAAGGCCATGGTGGCGCAAGTACATCTCCGCCTTCAAGGGATAAGTGTATCGCACGGAAGCCATCTCGCTGAGATCCACCACTTCTCCAGAAATCCTTGCCGCTTCTGACTCGAGAAAGCTGGTGGTGGAAAAACTCCAGCACGTGCCCGTTTGGCATTGGTCCTTCACCGTGGTTGCAGTCAAGTCCACAAGGGATTTGAAGGTGTACAAAGGGGCCTCGTCAGACTGAGACCAGGTGGTTTTTGGCGCCATGGCCATGGCTGTCAGCCCTAAAAAGAAGGCAATCGCAGCGGGGGTCTTGGGGATTTGCATGCCCCAATGTACCACCAGGTCTGTCCTCAACGGAGACCCTCAACGGCAAACCATCAACGTCCAATGGCTCAAAACGACGCACGCACAAAGTCCCCCAACTCAGAAGGCATCATCCATGTGACAAAAAGGGCCACATTCCAGCCTTGGACCGTTTGGGTCCCCAGGTTGATCTGGTCCCTGCTCACGCGGGCATTGAGCTCGATGTGACCTCCCTCGTCAAAGGCAAGGTCAATGCCGCCGCTCGCATAGAATCCGGTGCCCCATTGGGTGAGAAGTTTGTTCGCCGGCGTCAACTGCCCATTGCCGTTCCCCACGGAAGTCAACAGATTCACTTCGTAGGTGGCGTTGCCCACATCTGGCGTCACCATGATGTAGTTCTCTTCCACCGACGTTGCATTGGCCATGCCCCCAAACTCCACGGTCCAAGAAGCATCTTCCGCCAAGTAGATCGCCGTGCGGTACCCGAGCGAAACGAGCATGCGCTGTTCCTTCCCAAGGATGGGGTAGGTCCGGATGTCGGCGTTGCCCTGGCCTTGATCAGGCAACAAGCCCGTGCTCAGGTTCCACGCGCCCTCTGCCGTCATTTGCACGGCATCCAGTTGACACACAAGTGCGGTCTCAGGGTTCCAATACTTCGCCATCTTGAGACCAAACATCATCGAGGTGCGGTATTGCATCAATGGCAAGCTTTCCAATTGCCATGCAGGGTACTCGTTGAGTATGCCGGTCACGGGATGGGTCAATTGCTGGGATTGCAATTGCT
This sequence comes from Flavobacteriales bacterium, assembly GCA_042089975.1. Taxonomy (GTDB): domain Bacteria; phylum Bacteroidota; class Bacteroidia; order Flavobacteriales_D; family Sanyastnellaceae; genus UBA11663. The sequence goes on from JBELJW010000145.1 coordinate 1,219, forward strand.
CCAAGCGTTCTTGAATGCTCCAGATCTGGGCATTGCCGCTGCCTTCTGCCAGGGTGCGATCGCCGGACCCGTCATAGAAATAGGGAGACAATTGGTCCCCACGGTACGCGCCAATGTTGATCCCAAACTCAATGCCTTCTCTCGATTCGTAGGTGTAGTCCTCGTCGTCTCCATGGACCGTCATTTGCGCCATGGACACCCAAGGAAAGGCAGCCAACACAAACACAACAAAGTGCCTCCATTCCAGTTTTTTGACGTCTGGGCTCCTATTCATGCCCTAAAGTTCGGAAAGAATTGTTCGGGGACCTCTTGGTCAAGGAGTCTCCCCCTCCCACTGCATGGTCACCTCCAACCGTTCCACGGGCCAATCGCTGGCATCACGCGGAGTGGCGGCCAATCGGTCGACGACATCCATCCCGGTGACGACCCGCCCAAACACCGTATGCTCCCCATCCAAATGAGGCGCGCCTCCCAAAGACGCGTAGGCTTTCGATTGTTCCTTGGTGTAGCTCCAGTCCCGATCGTGCTGCACGCGTGCCAATTCCTGGGCGCCAATCTTTCGGCCTGTGACAATGTAAAAATCGTAGCCCGAGGAACGCTTGTCGGGGTTGTCGTGGTAACTCCGCGACATGGCAAGGGCGCCGCGGGTGTGAAGGCGGTGCGTTTGGAATTCCGAGGGCAAGGTGTGTTGGCCAATGAGAAACCGCAATTGTTGAGGCCGTTCCTCCTCGCTGTTTCCTCCCTGAACCACAAAGTCCGGAACCACCCGCGTGAATTCCGCGGGATCGAAGTAGCGACGGTGGACCTTGTACAGGAAGTTGGCCCGATGCACGGGCACGTCGTCGAACAACTCTACCACAATGGCCCCATGCTTGGTTTCCATCACCACGCGATTTTCTGTTTGTTCTTGGCCCCATTCGCTGAGAAACGAAGCCGCATTGGCGTCGTCCAGGGTGGGAAAGCCTGAAGCCACGAGCCGCTGAATGCGCTCGTCCACCTCTCCATCAAGATTCGTGGCAGGAGCCTGTGGAACCTCGACCTTCACCTCTTCAGGATCCTTTCCCCCGTTGCCTGGCTCGGAGGAATTCGGGCCACAACCCAAGAGCAACACGCCCATCACAGGGCCCAAAATCCAATTGGCCTTCATGGGACAAACATACCCCTCAGAAGCAAGGCAGGCCTGCTCCACATGTAGGTTACGGAGTTCCCTCGCATCTTCGCTTGGTGAAATTCGCCATTGTCGACATTGAAACCACTGGAGGGTCCCAAAAATCCAGAGGCATCACAGAAATTGCTGTGGTGTTGAGCGATGGCAAAAACGTCTTGGACACTTGGAGTTCCCTGGTGCAACCCTTCGAGCATGTGCCGCCCCGCATCGAGGCTTTGACTGGCATCAATGACGGCATGCTCGAGGATGCCCCCAGCTTTTCCGATCTCGCCGATGAACTCGAGGCCCTCTTGGCAGATGCCGTCTTTGTGGCGCACAATGTAGGTTTCGACTACGCGTTCATACGGGGGCATTTTGAAGCCATGGGCACAACGTGGCAACGTCCCAAACTTTGCACGGTCCGACTTGCACGCAAGGCGTTTCCTGGCTTGCCCCGGTATGGACTGGGCGCCCTGTGCGATGCCAAGAACATCCCACACAAAGACCGCCACCGCGCCCTGGGAGACGCTGAGGCAACCGTGGAATTGTTCCACCAGATTTTGCAGAGCGAACGAGGCCAGACCGCGGTCGAAACATCTTTGAAAAAAGGCACTCGAGAGCAATGGATGCCGCAACATGTTCCTGCCAAAGAATTTGATGCCCTCCCCAATGAACCAGGGGTGTATTGGTTTTTGGACGCTCGGGAAAAACCATTGTACATCGGCATGAGCATCCACATTCAAACCCGCGTAAGAAGCCATTTCTCAGGCACCACCGCCTCGACCAAGCGTCAAGTGCTCCTGCGCGACATGCGCAGCCTCAAGCACGAGCTCTCAGGCAGCGAATGGATGGCCGCCGTCATGGAAGACGTCCGCATTCGGGCCCATTGGCCTCCCTTGAACAGGGCCCAGAAGCAACCCCGTGCCTACCGTTCCATTGTGCACTACAAAGACCGCCAAGGGCGAAGCCGGCTGGCAATCCGCCCCCAGCAAGGCACACGTGGCGCATTGAAGACGTTTCACAGCGAAGCGAATGCCAGAAAGTGGCTGCACCTGCAAGTCCAAGAATTCCAATTGCGGTACGATTTGTTGGGCCTTGGGGCCATGGTGCCTGAAGAAACCGTCGAATTGGCGCAACATGAGGCGCACTTCGCCACAGCCATGGAGGAGTGGTCAAAGACGGTGTCAGGTTGGTTCTGCGAACGAGGCCGCACCCCAGACGAACGTGGCTTGATCGCCGTGAAAGATGGACATGTGTGTGGCTTTGGCTTCGTGGAAGCGGACGACCTGGATGGCGATTTGCACGGCAAAAAAGGCCAAGGTCGTTTGGCACAACTGACGCAGGACCTCACTCCTGTGGCTCCATCCTCCAAATTGGACGGCCGGCTGCGAGAAGAATGGGTCCGCAATCCAGGCTGGATACCTCTTCAGGAGGGATGAGGAGGAATGGCCTTGAGGCGGTCAGTTTTGGATCCAAAAATGGCCAGCCGAGCTGGAGGGTCTCGCCTCCAACGCCCGGGAATAATTCAAAATGAACTGAACCGCACTTGGTTTTGGGCACCATGCCGCCTGAGAGGCAGATGCGTCGTCCGAGAAATGGGGGTCAGGAAGCAGGGAGGGTGTGTCAAATGAAGCCATGCAAGAAGGGTCTGTGTATTGTTTCCCTCCTTCAACGAGAAAGGGTGAACACTATTGTGCCCACCCTTTGTCTTTTTTTTCATCCCCCGTTCAATCCATGGTCAGCACCAGCTGCTGTTCTTCCACCATGCGGCGAAGATTGATCAAGGCATAGCGCATGCGACCTAGGGCGGTGTTGATGCTCACATCCGTTTCCTCGGCAATTTCCTTGAAACTGAGGTTGTGCTCCAAACGCATCCTCACGACTTCTCTTTGCTCCTCAGGCAAAGAGGGCATCAACTGGCGCAATTGGTCCAAAATCTCTTGTTCGATCATGCGATGCTCCGCCGTTGGGGCATCATGTGCGAGGGTGTCGAAAATGTCAAACTCGTCGTTGGGCCTGACCATTCTGCGCTTCTTGTTCCTTCTGAAATGATCAATGGCAGCGTTGTGGGCAATCCGCATGACCCAGGGACCAAACTTCCCAGCTTCGACATACTTCCCCGATTTGAGGACTTGCACCACCTTGATCCAAGTGTCTTGAAAGAGGTCGTTGGCGATTTCGTGGTCGCGCACAATGAAGTGAATCTTCGTAAAAACACCAGATTGGTGACGGTTCAACAAGGTGGCAAATGCGCGTTCGTCTCCGCTTCTGTAAGCGCGGATGAGGTCGCGGTCGGACAGGGATGCATGCATGACACTGCTCTTTTGACTTCATGCTCTTTCCTTAGGACGTTCCCAGGGATCAAGTCTTCATGAAAGGTTACAAGAGTCGAATGTGTCGATGCAGTAGGGTTCTAGGTGAGCTGTCTTTCTCTAAAGTACTTCTTTTTACGCAGCACTGCAAACCTCAGGTACCTTCGAGGTGTTAAAAACTGCAATGAAGATTGACATTCAAGGGGCGAGGGCCCACAACCTCAAGGACGTCAACGTTAGCATTCCTAAAGAAAAGCTGACGGTTGTGACGGGCCTCAGTGGTTCAGGGAAGAGCAGTTTGGCGTTTGACACCCTTTATGCCGAAGGGCAGCGTCGTTACGTGGAAAGCTTGAGCAGTTATGCCCGCCAGTTTCTCGGACGGTTGGACAAACCCGATGTCGACCGAATCGATGGCCTATCCCCTGCAGTCGCCATCGAGCAAAGAAGCGCGTCAGGTGGACCGCGGAGCACCGTGGGCACAAGGACAGAAATTTTGGACCACTTGCGCATGCTCTATGCGCGCATTGGCCAAACGCGCTCTCCCGTGTCTGGCGAGGTGGTGCGCAAAGACAGCGTCACCGACGTTGTCCAACACATTTTGCAGGCCCCCACCTCTCGCCTCCTCATCGTCGCCCCCTTGCCCGCCAGAGAGGACCGGTCCCCCGAAGACCAATGCAGGGTGCTGCTCCAACAAGGGTACACAAGAGCATGGACCGACAAGGGGGCCGTGCGGCTCGAGGACGTCCAGGCCGACAAGGTCTTGGGCATCGTGGTGGACCGTTTCTCCCCCGCCTCGGCAGCGGAAGATCCAGGGAGGGTGGCGGACAGCGCGGACACAGCGCTGTTTGAGGGCG
>JBELJW010000146.1:0-5449 GCA_042089975.1 Flavobacteriales bacterium
TTGGGGACCAAATTTGGCGACCACCGTGTCTTCAACACCCCCATCCAAGAAGCCTTCATCATCGGCTCCACGGCAGGGATGAGTGCGACCGGTTGCCGGCCCATCGTCGAAGTTCAGTTTGCCGATTACCTCTGGCCCGGATTGAACCAACTCTTCACCGAGCTGAGCCGCAGCTATTTGCTGAGCAATGGTCAATGGCCTGTGTCCTCCCTCATCCGAGTGCCCATCGGGGCCTACGGAAGCGGTGGACCTTACCACAGCTCAAGCATCGAATCGGTGCTTGCCAACATCCGCGGGGTCAAGGTGGCTTACCCCTCCAATGGCGCCGACTTGAAGGGACTGCTCAAATCTGCCTACGAAGACCCCAATCCTGTGGTGGTGCTTGAACACAAAGGGTTGTACTGGTCCAAGATCCCCGGCACGGAAACGGCCAAAGTGGTGGAACCCGACCGCGAATACCGCGTCCCCTTGGGACAAGCCCGACGTGTCGTGGAGGCGGAAGACACAGCCCTGAGGGAACATTCATGTGCCACCATCGTGACCTATGGGCGCGGTGTTCATTGGGCCTTGGAGGCGGTCCAAGCATTCCCGGGCCGGATCGACGTCATCGACTTGAGGTCCATCCAACCCGTGGATTATGAGACCATTGAAGCCAGCATCGCCCGAACCAATAGATGTTTGGTCCTGACAGAGGAGCCCGTGGCACACAGTTTTGCCCAAGCCCTTGCGGGCCACATTGCCTCGCGTTGTTTCCGCGAACTCGACGCCGCTCCAAGTGTTTTGGGCAGCATGGACCTGCCCGCCATCCCTCTCAATGAGGCTTTGGAAGCCGCGGTCTTGCCCAATGCCCAAAAGCTCGAAGAGGCCTTGGCATCGTTGTTGCATCTTTGACGCCATGCATCGACTGACGCTCTGGTGGGTCCTCACATTGTTGGCATCCAACGCGCTCCTCGCCCAATCGGATGGGTTCTCGGGGCGCTACGTGCTGGAGTGCCGCCCCTCTTCGCCCCAAGGCTATTTTCCTTCTGAAGGACTTGAAATTTGGGTGGACGGCCCCCAACGGGTCAAAATTGTGGAACGCAATGCCGAAGATTCACTCGTCACTTACTTGCTGGGGACCAGTGTCGTCAAGGAGTTTCGTTGGTTTGGGGAGCGCATCGCTTTGGCATCTGAGCGGCCCATGCCCGCCTTCACCTCCCCAGTCCTTGGGCCAAATGGCACCCCCCATCCGCCCAAGCCCTTTCCGCCGCTAGGAGAGGAAGGGGCTTTTTCATGTGGAGAAGACTGCTCCTTCTTCGCCACCACGGCTCGGTTTCTCCCCATCGACCCCAGCCGTTTTGGGCCACGGGGGGATTTGCGTCACGTGTGGACGGTGCCTGCAAACGTTCCAGTGATGTCCTCCGAAGCATTCCTCGATCGGTACCGCATCGACCCGCCAGAACAAGGCTTTTACCACTGATTGCAAGCACTTTGGACCCCTCTATGGGCGGCCCATCACCTTGGGGAGTGCGGGAGTGAACCGCTTCAATGAACTTTTGTTCTATGGTCATCACCTCCATGGGCAATCCTTCCACCATCACCATCAGGCATGTAGAGCGCTTGGGCCCCAAAGCGGTCCGGCTCACCCTCGACCCTGGTGCTCATGCCAAAGAGTGGCGCAACATCCCTGGTGGCTACATGACCTTCTGCCTTCCATGCGGAGACCCCATTTTGTACCGCTCGTACAGCTTGGTACAGGCACCCGATGCGATGTTCCCCCAAGTTGTGGTGAAGGAAACGGGGGGCTCCCGGGGCAGCGCCTTTGTCAACCGTCAGTTCAAACCGGGCATGGAAGTGATGGCCTACCCCCCTCAAGGAAGACTCTTTCCCTCTCATTGGGACGAGGAACCCATCCACGCGGTGATGTTCGCCGCCGGTGCAGGCATCACCCCGCTTTACAGTGTGATGCAGCATTTGCTCGCATCTCCTTGGGACCACGAAATCACCCTCTTCTATGGCAACCGCGGGGTGTCTGACATCCTCCTGCGCGACGAGCTTGAGGTTTTGGCCGCATTGCCACAAGTGACCGTCAAACACATTTTGACGGACGAGAGCCTGGACGACGAGCTGTACAATGGACGCATCAATGCTTCGAAGACCATGCTGCTTTGGAACGAAGTCGTCACGGACTTGCCCACCAAAGCCATGGTGTCAGGTCCCGTCGGCATGAAAAAAGACGTGCTGCGCGGACTGGATTTGGCAGGAATCGCTGCAGAAAACATCCGTGTAGAGGATTTCCATCACCCCCCCCATCTGGAGGCGGCCACCGCCCAATCCTGTGCGGTGTCTGCAACCATGGGCAGCCAAGAAGTTACGTTTGACTATTGCCCCCAAGAAGAGAGTTTGGTCGAAGCGATCACCAAGCGGGGGATCAACGTTCCCGTCTCGTGTCGAGGCGGCGTGTGCGGAAGCTGCAGCGCCACAGTGGTCGAAGGCGAGGTGGCTGTGGAACACAGCTATGCATTGACCAAAAAAGAACGAAAAGACGGGGTGGTCCTGTGCTGTCAAGCAAGGCCCGTGTCGGACCACATCAAGCTGGCCTTCAAGGGAGACCAATGAACTTGTGGGTCTGCAAGGACAGACGCCACTCAGGGTCTTGCTGGACTTTGTCAATCACCATGGACATGACTTCTTCTCTGCGGTCCCACTCCGGCTGAAGAAACTTCGCGGTGCCTGGGGTCAGCTTCTCTGCATGGCCTTCTGCCCAAGACAAGTCGTGCTTGTTCACCACCACGACCTTGAGCTCGTCGGCTTCTGCGTACCATTCGGGACGGCACTCCTTGAATTTTTTGGGACTCAAGGTCACCCAGTCCCATGACCCGCTGAGCGGATGTGCCCCACTGGTTTCCACATGAGTGGCCAACCCTGCGGCTTGCAACCGCTGTGTCAAAGCATCGAGGTTGTGCATGCAAGGCTCTCCTCCAGTGACCACCACCAAGGACAAACCCGAAGCCACAGCCTCCTTGACGAGGGTTTCCACCTCGACTTGAGGATGGGCCTCGACAGGCCAGCTCTCTTTCACATCGCACCAAGCACACCCCACATCGCATCCCCCAAGACGGATGAACCAGGCCGCATGGCCCGTCCAAGCGCCCTCCCCTTGCAGGGTCGGGAACCGTTCCATGACAGGGTATGTCACGGATTTCGTCATGCGAGTTTGGCGTCCAAATCGAAGGCTGAGGCTCCTGTGATCTTGGCGGTCACAAAATCGCCGATGCGCAAATGCCCATCGTGTTGGATGCGCACCTCGTTATCCACATCGGGGCTGTCGTACTGTGTCCTGCCGACCCACAACCCATCCTCCAGACGGTCAATGAGGACCTTCTCCGTGCTTCCAATGCGCGCGACATTCAAAGATTCGCTGATGCCGGCCTGAATGTCCATGATCCGCTCCACACGGGCCCGTTTGACATCCTCAGGGACATCGTCGGTCATGGTGTAGGCATGGGTATTTTCCTCATGGCTGTAAGTGAAGCAGCCCAAACGATCAAACCGCATGCGCTCCACCCAACCTTGCAAATGCTCAAAATGAGCCTCCGTTTCCCCAGGGAAACCGCAAATGAGGGTGGTGCGGATGGCAATGTCAGGCATCCGTTGCCGGATGGCATCGATCAAGGCATCTGTCTTCGCTTCTGTGATGCCTCGGCGCATGGCCTTGAGCATCTCATCCGTCCCGTGCTGCAAAGGCATGTCCAAGTAGTTGCACACATTGCTGCGCTCCTGCATGACGTCCAAGACATCCATCGGAAAACCGCTGGGAAAGGCGTAGTGAAGACGGATCCAGGCGATGCCTTCAACATCGCTGAGCCGACGCACCAAGTCCGCCAATTTGCGCTCTCTGTAAAGGTCCAAACCATAGTACGTCAGGTCCTGGGCAATCAAAATGAGTTCTGACACGCCCTGTGCTGCCAAGCTCTTGGCTTGGGCCACCAAGTCCTCCATGGGGGTGGAACGGTGCTTGCCACGCATGAGTGGGATGGCACAAAAAGCGCAAGGGCGGTCGCACCCCTCTGCGATTTTGAGGTAGGCATAGTGTGCAGGGGTCGTGAGCAGTCGCTCGCCCACAAGTTCTTTCTTGTAATCGGCCCGCAGGGTCTTCAGAAGCCTTGGCAATTCTCGGGTCCCAAACCACGCGTCCACTTCGGGGATGCCATCTGCCAGTTCGTCCTTGTAACGCTCGGAAAGGCATCCAGTGACATACACACGGTCGACTTGACCCTCCTCCTTCGCCTGCGCAAAGCGGATGATGGTGTCGATGCTTTCCTGCTTGGCCGCTTCGATGAAGCCGCAGGTGTTGACCACGACGATGCCGGCATCGTCTTGCTTGGACTCGTGCTCCACCTCAAAATCGTTGGCGCGCAACTGGGCCATCAGGACTTCGCTGTCGTAGATGTTCTTGGCACAACCAAGGGTGACCACGTTGACTTTTCGGGGCTTGAAGGATCTGGCTCTCATGGGTTGGTTTCAAAGGATTCAGGCAACAGACTGTCGACGAACTCCATGGGATGAAACTCTTGCAAGTCCCCCATTTGTTCTCCCACACCCACAAATCGAACGGGTACTTGAAGTTGATCGGAAATCGCCAGGACGACCCCGCCCTTGGCCGTTCCGTCAAGTTTGGTCAGAACCAGTCCTGTCACGTCCGTCACTTCCGTGAAGCGCTTGGCTTGCTCCAAAGCGTTTTGGCCTGTGGAACCGTCCAACACCAACCACACTTCATGGGGCGCCTCGGGAACCACCTTGGACATGACGCGTTTGATCTTGCCCAATTCACTCATCAAATTGACCTTGTTGTGCAAGCGTCCAGCGGTGTCGATCAGAACCAAATCCGCCTTTTGGGCCACTGCGGACTGAAGCGTGTCAAAGGCCACAGCCGCTGGGTCCGAGCCCATGCCTTGGGCCACCACTTCCACCCCCACGCGTTGTCCCCATACTTTCAATTGGTCCACCGCAGCTGCACGGAACGTGTCTGCGGCGCCCAGCATGACCTTCAGGCCTGAAGACTTGTAACGGTGCGCAAGCTTCGCAATGGAGGTGGTCTTTCCCACCCCGTTCACCCCCACGATCATGATGACATGAGGCTGTCCGTCGTTGGGTGGCACGCGGTGGGCGGTGCTCTCCGTCCACGCGCGGTCCTCGTCTTTGGTGATCAGCCCAAGCACCTCCTCCCGCAGCATGGTCATCAATTCCGACTGGTCCACAAAAGCCTCCCAAGTCGCCCTCTTGCGGAGCCTGCCCAGGATGGCTTCGGTGGTGTCGACGCCAACATCAGACAAGATGAGGGCTTCTTCCAAGTCTTCCAACAAATCGTCGTCGATGCGACGCTTCCCGGTGAACACCCGAGAAATGCGTTCCATGACACCCTGCTTGGACTTGGCCAAGCCCTGGTCCAGGGAGGCCTTCTTCTCGG
>JBELJW010000147.1:0-1002 GCA_042089975.1 Flavobacteriales bacterium
TGGGTCATTTGAGCAGGGGCCATGGACATCCAAGAGAACGAGACAAGGGCGCTGCAAAAGAGGGCCGCAAAGAACATCACTCCGCCCACAGTGGGCACGGAACGGTGGTGCATTTTGCGTGCTTCACTCGGCTCATCCACGAGATGTTTTCTCTTGGCAAGCATGATCAAGGAAGGCATGCCAAACAGCGCGACAAGGAAGGCCAGCGTGGCGGGAAGCATCAAGGACATCATGGCATGGCAAATGTAGGACCTCCCGGGGACATCCCAAGTCGATGGGCCAATCCCACCTTCCATCGCACGCCTTGTTCAGGGAGTGTGCGGTGTCCTTCCAAGCGCCAAGCCTCTGCCCCCACGTAGACATGCAAGGGCCAAACCGTTTGCAGTGCAAAGGCAGCCCAAGTCTCTGCCCATGCTTGCTGGCGGTAGGACAGCCCCCTTGCGCCCAACTGCCACTTGCCCCGGTTCAAAGCCACTCCGCATTCGGCACGCCACCCTGCCAAAGACCAGGTGGAACTGGAGGCTACCCAGTCAGGTCGAAGGGGAGTTGACAAGGGAGATTCTGCATTTTCAAGAGGGCTTGTCCATTCGTCTGCATGTCCAAGCCTCATCGCACCAGCCATCCAGGACAAGTTTTTGGCTTTGTGTCGCACCGTGAAACTGCTGGCGAGGTTGGGCACCCACTCTGCAGAAAAATGCCATTTCGAATCGGTGGGACGATAGGATGCGGTCATGCTCTGCCAACCCATCCAAGCGAAGGTCTCGTCTGTGGCATCTTCCTGTGCCCATGGGCGGTTCCGGTGGCCGCCCAAGAGAACGCCAAAGCCCGCAGAGGGCCATGGGTGCCAAACGATGGTGCCCCATGCGGCATCGGTTTGGCGAAAAAGACTTTCTGTGGAGCCACCAAGTGGGCTCCGTTCGTTGCCTGTCCATCGCGCCAGTGCCGCTGAGATGGCCCAACGGGACGAGTTTCCGGCGGTCAACTGTGCATGGGGAAAGGAAG
>JBELJW010000147.1:1012-5199 GCA_042089975.1 Flavobacteriales bacterium
GCCTCCGAGGAAAACAGGGCAGGAGAGGAGGCCAGTCCCCATTGGACAGGGGCATAGGCCAAAGCAAACGTCAAGGTGTCGAGGCCCCTGACGGGCATGCGGTACGACGACCTTCCTCTTGCACGTGCGACATCGACTCGGCCTCCTCCCGAGGTCTTGGCCCTTCCCCATCCGGGCAGTCCAGATCCGTCGCCCATCATCAGGCCGTCCCATGCCGACGGCAGGCCCTGAAGTTCCTCAAGTGACCCTTCGAAGACCCAACGGCCATCGAGTTGGGCGCCGAAAGATGCTCCACGCAAGTTGTCCCAAGATGGTTGGCCTTCCTCAGGCCCCACATTTGATGCGGTTCCTGCCACATGCCTGAGGGTGAGCCAAGGGTCCAGCCAGAGGTCGAGGTTGGCCGTGTGCCATGTCATGGCGTGGGCTGCAAGGGAGACGGTGATTTCGCCTGGTTGTGGACCCCATTGAAGGGAGTCAGGACTTTGGGCAGAAAGCAAGCAAGGAGAAACCACCATGCACAGCCACAACCTCACGTGCCAAAACCCACGCGTCATCCCCGCATGGTTTCCATCTCCAAGGACTTCTTGAACTCCTCGTAGACCTCCACCATTCCGTCCTTGAGCGAGATGGAGGCATTCCATCCCAATTCACTCATGAGGGACACGTCCAGCAATTTGCGTGGGGTTCCATCTGGACGGCTGTGGTCCCAGGACACCGTTCCCTCGTAGCCTACGGTTTGGGCCACCAAAAGGGCAAGGTCTTGTATGCTCAAATCTGCACCAGTGCCCACATTCACCCATCCTGCTGCATGGTGTTGGTCCATGAGAAAAAGACAAGCTTGTGCCAAATCGTCCACGTGCAAAAATTCGCGCTTGGGGGTTCCTGTGCCCCAGCATACCACCTCTTTGGCACCTTCCACCTTGGCTTCGTGGAACCGACGGATCATGGCAGGCAACACATGGCTGTGTTCAGGATGGTAGTTGTCTCCAGGCCCATACAAGTTGGTGGGCATGGCACTGATGAAGTTGCAACCGTGTTGGTGGCGGTAGGCGTCGCACATTTTGAGTCCTGCAATTTTGGCAATGGCATAGGGCTCATTGGTGGGCTCCAGCTCCCCAGTCAACAAGGCATCTTCCTTCATGGGCTGGGGGGCATGCTTGGGGTAAATGCAGGAGCTCCCCAAAAAAAGAAGCTTCTCCACACCTGCTCGACGGCTGCCCTCGATGACATTCGCCTGCATGATGAGGTTGTCGTAAAGAAAGTCGCCCCGCAAAGTGTTGTTGGCATGGATGCCTCCGACTTTTGCGGCGGCGAGGTAGACGTGTCGGGGTTGGGCTTGGGCCAAAAACGCCATCACCGCCTTTTGGTCCCGCAAATCCAATTCCTTGGAGGTCTTGAGCAGCAGGTTGTCATGGCCTGCCCTTTTCAGCGCGCGTACGATGGCGGATCCGACCATGCCACGGTGGCCTGCAACGTAAATGGGGGCGTGTTTGTCCAAAGAAGCCATGGTGGGAAGGTACTGCGCGAAGGCCTAGTCAAGAATGGGATGTCGTCTTCAAAGCGTGACGCAGCCCATCTCCGACCCAGGCAAAGGCAAGCACCAAGCTGGCGATCATCGCCCCTGGAATCAGGGCCAGCCAGGCGTGGTCCGTCGTGAGCAAATGGGCGTGTTCCTTGACAATGTTCCCCCAGGATGGCATGGGGATTTGGGCACCCACCCCCAAGAAGCTGAGCCCTGCTTCGATCAAGATGGCCGCGGCGAAATTGGCCGCGCACACCACGACGAGTGGCCCGATGGCATTGGGCAGCATGTGCCGCCACATGATGCGCCAGGAGGGAAGCCCCAAAGCCTCGGCCGCTTGGACATAGGGCATTTCTCTCAAACTGAGGAACTGACCTCTGACGATGCGCGCGACTTCCACCCACATGGTCAACCCAATGGCCAAGAACACTTGCCAAAACCCCTTCCCAAATGCAAGGGTGATGGCAAGGACCATCAAAAGGGTGGGAACCGACCACATCACTTGCAAAAACCAGGAAATCCATGCATCCACCCAGCCGCCCAGATACCCTGCCAGTCCGCCGAGCAGCAAACCGAGCAAGAGGCTGATGAGCACAGAGCCTGCCCCCACTGAGAGGGAGATGCCGCTGCCCGCCATGAGGCGACTCAAGACGTCGCGTCCATAGCGGTCGGTGCCCAACCATGCATGGTGCGAAGTGCCCGAGGCATCTTCCCAAACCGCCCCGGGGGACAACATGCCACGGTCCAAGTGCTGGTCATTGGCCATGGGTGAAGGGTCAGGCCTCAAAGGGCTTCCCACCACTGCAATGAGCAACCAAAGCAAAATCCAACCCGCTCCGAGGGTGGCCATTCGATGGGAGAGAAAGGCTTTCACGTCGTGCAAGTTCGGCCTTTCCATTGTGGTTTGGAAGCGATTCCCCAAGGAGACAACCAACCCCAGCTGGCGAGCACCAAGAATGGCAGTTGAAGTGGCTGGCTCCACGCCAGGCGCCACCAAGCCTGCCATGGATGGGGCAATCCAAACCACTTCGCCACGGGCCTGACATAGGCCACGTTCATGGCGTTCCAAACCACCCAAAAGCATACCGCTGTGCATGCCCTTGTCCAGGAGGGGGCCATGCCCCACCAAGACGTCCAAACCAAGGGCATCAAGCCCGCGACCATCACCCACGCGGCCGAGCGCTTTGCGTGAAAGGAATAGTGTTTGGCCTTCCCCGCCCAGCGCATCCTCTGGTGGGTCCACTCGACGAGGTCAAGGGCGCCGTCTGTGGAGACGATGGCGTTCTGGTCAGGAAGCCACGACACCGCCAGTCCTTGCCGATGAAGGGACTGGACCACGAGTGCATCGTCGCCGGACGCTCCCAAGTTTCGCGTGTCGGGATAGGTGCTTCGTCTTACTGCGAAATTGGCTCCGGAAGCGGATGCTGGTTGGCCATGCGCCAATGCTGCAGCGGACCACCCCATCTGCGCGGCATAGTCAAGGGCTTGCACCTCGGCCCATCGTCCGCTTTGGTTTCCTGTCCAAAGCCGCACAGGACCCGCCACAGCAGCACAGGTCTCATCGATGAGGGCGAGTCCCTTTTGCCACGCTGCCCCCCATCCTGGTCCAAGCCGCACGTCGGCATCCAAAGTGATCACCCAAGGACTTGAGGCATGTTCCATGCCAGCAAGGAGGGCGGATTTCTTTCCTCGTTGGGGTTTTCCCTGACTGGTGATTGCGCTCAAAGCCACGACTTCTGGGGCAAGGGGGTGCGACTTTGCCACACGAACCGTGTCGTCGTCGCTCCAATCGTCGACCACCCAAACGCGTACGGTCATCGGGCCAAGGGATGCCTTCAAATCGTCCAACAACATTCCGATGCGCTGGGCTTCATTCCTCACGGGCACCACCACATCAAAGGCCGCTGCTTGCGTCTTGCTCTCTCTGTTTTGGTCCTTTGGGGCCAAGTTGGATTTGTGCCACCCTCGGCGCCAACGCAGCAAGGTGGACACGTGGCCCAGAAAGGCCGCGACCAAGAGCCCAAGGAGCACGTCTGAGAGGTCATCCATTGGGCACGCGTTGGAAAGGCCAAACCCCCATCAATGCGGGAAGGCAACGGTTCAGTGCCCAGACCACAAAGGTGCCGGCCACCACAGCAGGGATTTGGCTGTCGAACATCCATGCGGCGGCAGCTTCTCGCACGCCCAATTCAGCGGGCCATGGGACGGCGGACACCACACACCACACCCCGGCAACGCGGGGGAATCCTTCGGACCACAAGTCATTCACATGCATCGCGCCAAAGGCAGCCAAGCACAGAAGGTACTGGGAAGCAAACACCCCGTAGCGAAGCACGCTGAGCAGCAAGACCGGCTGGTTGGAAGCGTCTCGCGCCAGCCATCCTCCCGCTGCGAGCACCACGAGCCCGAGGGCGGCAGCACTTCCTGGCCAACCCAACATGGCCAAGGCAGGGATGCCCATGGCAAAGGTGGCCCAGCCTTGGCACAATGCCCCGAGTCCAAATGCCTTGGCCGCATCCCAGCCCCGATGCGCTTGGGCCATGGTTTGGATCCGCCCCAGACCGTCTGCCATCCGAAAGGGGGCCAGAAATGCCCACGTTTGGCCTCGAAGGACCCCATGGCAAGCCGCGCGCCACGAGGTTGCTTGACGGGACAGGACTTGTTC
>JBELJW010000148.1:0-5140 GCA_042089975.1 Flavobacteriales bacterium
CTTGTCAATGCACGTTCGCAGATGGGATTACCTTCGCAGCATGAACCAATGGAAAACAGTAGGCATTGTTGGTGCAGGGACCATGGGAAGTGGGGTGGCACAAATCGCAGCGGAAGCGGGATGTGAGGTCGTCCTTGTGGATGCACAGCAAAAGGCCTTGGAACGAAGCAAAGATGAGCTGGCCCGGGTCATGGACCGATTGGTGGAGAAAGGCCGCAGGACGGCTGAAGAGGCCGCTGCAACCCAGGGACGAATTCGAAGAACAACCGACTTGGTGGATGTGAAGGGGTGCGACCTCGTGATTGAGGCCATTGTGGAACAGTTGCAAGCAAAGAGTGAGTTGTTCAAGGCGCTTGAAGCCATCCTCTCGAAGGAGGCTGTTTTGGCCACCAATACCTCTTCCCTTTCTGTCACGGCCTTGGCAAAGGCATGTGACCACCCCAACAGGGTATTGGGGCTGCACTTTTTCAATCCAGCCCCCTTGATGGCATTGGTGGAAGTCATCCCCGCACTGCAAACCGATGCCGACCTCGTGGAACACGCCGTGGCCAACATGAGGGCTTGGGGCAAGGCCCCTGCAGTGGCCAAGGACACCCCGGGGTTCATTGTCAACCGCGTGGCCAGGCCTTTTTACGGTGAAGCCTTGCGAATCCATGAAGAAGGATTGGCTTCAGTGGCGGACATCGACGCCTCCATGCGCGAGCTCGGATTCAGAATGGGTCCGTTTGAGCTCATGGACCTGATTGGTCACGACGTGAACCATGCTGTCACATCGACGGTGCATGAAGCTTTTTACGGTGACCCTCGCTACCGTCCCAGCCATGTCCAACGTCAATTGGTGGCGGCGGGATGGCTTGGTCAAAAATCCGGCCGAGGTTTTTATGCCTACGATGGCAGGAAAAAATTGGGCGCAGAGGGCCACGCAAAACTAGGGGTAGCAGACCGCATTTTGGCCATGCTCATGAACGAGGCCGTCGACGCTGTTTTTTGGCAAGTGGCTTCGGCACATGATGTAGACTTGGCCATGCAAAAGGGCGTGAACTACCCCAAGGGCTTGCTCGCGTGGGCAGAAGAACGTGGATTGCAACAAGTGCTGGCCCACATGGACGAATTGCGCGGCCGCTATGGGGAGGAGCGTTACCGATGCTCTCCCTTGCTCAGGGACATGGCCCAATCGGGAAAGTCTTTCTTTCAGTGACCCCAACGACGGATGCAAGCCAGCTTGTGAGAAGGCTTGTCGTCTTCTTGGCGTAGGATGTGGCCATCCACCAGACGGTCCTGACGCACTTCGCCTGAGGCATGGAGGATGTGGCCCTGGCCATCGCATAGGCCCACATGGGTGATGGAACCCTCTGCGTTCTCAAAAAAGGCCACGTCATTGATGGCCACCTCTTGGGGCTGCACATGCGCACCAGATTTCACTTGTTGGCTTGCATCCCGTGGCACCTCCATGCCGCATAGCCTGGCGGCCAATTGCACGAGACCACTGCAGTCCATCCCCCATCCAGACCTGCCTCCCCAATGGTAGGGAACGCCTTTCATTGCCTCCGCCCATTGCCACATGTTCCCGGACCATGCCATCGGAGTCTCGGACATTGGTGCGACCTCGTCCTCTCCCAGCATCCACTTGCCTTGGTCGAGCCGAACCACGGCGCCTGCCGGCAAAGTGCCTCCAGCCACCCCACTCCATGAAGAGCTGAGTGCGGACAGGCAAAGGGTCTGGCCCATCCATTCCTTGGTCACGGGCCGCATTTGACGGTCGTCCATCCACCCCATGTATCCATCCGGCAGTGCGACTTGCACCCAGTGGCCCTTTCCTTCTTGGAGGATTTCGACTTTCTCACCGGCCAACACTTCGTTCACGCACTCTGCGCGGTCCGAAGGTTCGGCCCTCAAAGGCACGTGGCTCAGATGGCACCAAAACTGGGCGGTCATCTCAAGAGACGTCAACGGTTTCCAAGACCAATGCAGAAGCTCCGCCACCTCCATTGCAGATGCCTGCTGCGCCGCGGCGCATGCCGCGCTGGTGCAGTGCGTGCACCAGGGTCACCACAATGCGAGATCCGCTGGAGCCCAAGGGATGCCCCAAGGCCACCGCCCCTCCATTGACATTCACACACTCAGGGTCAAGTCCCAACGCTTGGTTGTTGGCAATGCCGACGACGCTGAAGGCCTCGTTCAATTCCCACAGGTCGATGTCTTTGTTTTCGAGGCCGGCCTTGGACAACGCTTTGGGCAAGGCCAAGGAAGGTGCCGTCGTGAACCATTCTGGTGCTTGCGCAGCGTCGGCCGTGGCCACGATTTTGGCGAGGGGTGCAAGGCCCCACTTTTGGACGGCTCCTTCCGAAGCAAGCACAAGGGCAGACGCGCCGTCGTTGAGCGTGGAGGCGTTCGCTGCAGTCACCGATCCCTCTTTGTCAAAGGCAGGCCGCAACTTGGGGATCTTGTCCAGTCGGACATTTGTATGCTCTTCGTCACATGAGACCACGATGTCGTCTCCTCTTCTTTGAGGAACGGTCACAGGCACGACCTCTTTGTCAAAGTGCCCAGACTCCCAAGCTTGTGTGGCCCGACGATAACTTTCCACCGCAAAGGCATCTTGCGCTTCGCGACTGATGTTGTTTTCTCTTGCACATAGCTCTGCCGAGACTCCCATGTGGGTCGCATTGTAAACATCGGTCAAGCCGTCCTGCAGCATGCCATCTTGGACCTTGACATTGCCAAACTTGACCCCGCTCCTTCCGTCCAGGTAGTGGGGAACAGAACTCATGTTCTCCATGCCTCCCGCCACCACAATGTCCGCGTCGCCGAGGGCAATGGCCTGCGACGCAAGCGAAATGGCCTTCATGCCGCTGGCACAGACCTTGTTGACGGTGGTGCAAGGCACGTTGTTGGACAGGCCTGCGCCCAGGGCAGCTTGGCGGGCAGGGGCTTGGCCTGCACCGGCTTGAAGCACGTGGCCCATGAACACCTCATCCACCGCGGAAGCTTCGATGTTGGCAGCCTTCAACGCGCCTTCAATGGCGGTGCTCCCCAATTGGGTGGCTGGAACAGATGACAAACCCCCGAGAAAACTCCCCATGGGGGTGCGGACGGCAGAAACAATGTAAACGGCTCTGGACATGTTGAATCGGTTGGAATATTGTGGTGCCAAATTACTGCGCCTTCTTCCGTTTGGCCACTCCTTCCAGAGTTACTTGAAACTTTATGAAACATTCCCCGTAACCATGACCAACCTGCAAACAAAAAACAAATGACACTCCCAGGCATTCCTTTACAGCACCAACCAGATCGCCTGAAGGAATTCCAAACCCTCATTCGACACGTGTACCAAGAGCCCACTCAAATGAGAAGGGCCTTGAGATTGGCATTCAAAGAGTTGCCCCCTGCGGAAGCTCAAGCCTTGCGCGACTGGGTCGAGCGCCGGTTCTCCTTGTGAGAGTCAGCGCTTTTTTTTGGTCCATGGTTTTCTCTGGGGCCGCGACGGTCTCCTTCGCGACGGTCTCCTTGGGGACGGTCGGCTTTGGGACCACGCGAATCTCGGCGGTCTTTGCGAGGAGCTGGTTTGGGCGAGCTTCCTCCCCTCACCAACTTCAAGAATTCGTTGGGCACCCTCGTCTTCACGTTGATCATTTCCCCATTGGGTCCCTGAATGGCAATTGCAAAAAGGTGAATGCCCCCGCGTTTGATGGGGTCTGGTGCTGAACGGCCGACACCAATCAACAGGCAATCTTCTCTGCGCAACGCAGGAAGCATGTCCTTGATCACGTCGTATCCGGACTTGAACTTGAGCAGCGTATGGCTTTCTGTGGCGCGCATGGTGCGGTATTCCAATTCATAAGGGTCGCCGTTCTCTGGACGCAAGAAAAGCGCGTCGTCTGCGGGCAAGTGTCCTTGGACCATCACATACAGACCTTTGGCGTAAGAAGCCCAGTTGTCCTGGAGGTGCTGGCGCCACTCCTTGGATTTGGCCACGACCAGAAGGCCGCTGCCCTCTCTGGGAAGTTTGTTCACGAAGTGCAAATCCACATGTTCTGTGGTCTTGTTCTCGAGATAGGCCTTGACCGCGGAGTACGTGGACTTGACCTTGGGATTGGGCGAAGCACATACCCAGCCGGCTGGCTTCTCGTAAATGAACACATTCTCGTCCTCGTACACCACGGGGAAGGGCGACTTGACCGCGGCAGTCGAAGCTGCTGACTTTCCTTTGTTTCCTTTCGCCACGGCCCCGCCGGTGCGTTCACGACGGCCCACTTCTTCCTTGGACAAAACGGACACCTGAATCCCTGGTTCGAGGATATCGCTCCCTTTGAAAGCCGGCTTTTCGTCGACCAAAATCTCGCCTCGTTTCAGGGCGTTTCTGGCTCGGGTGCGGGTCGCGTAGCCCACATGGGTCATCAATGCTTCGATGAGCTCCACGGGATGTTCCACGGTGAATTGTTCCATGGCGCGAAAGTACGCCCGCTGGAATCATGTCCCACAAGTCGATTGAAAAGGTTGCTGCCCTATCCGCTGGTCAAGGGTCCACAACGCAGGGTGTGCCATACACCGTAAGCATGTTCATCAGATCTTCCACCGTGACCGCACCGTCAAAACTGTTGTCTGTGAAACAGTCAAACGGACAACCAAATTCTGAGAGCAAGGCCAAAAGGTCGTTCACAGTGTGGTTGCCATCTCCATTGTAATCTGCATAGCACCAAGGCAATGCGATGCAAAAATCGAAGGTGATTGTAGGGTCAAAACTGATTTCTTCAGCCTGGTGGACGACTTCGCCAAAAGGGCCTCGCAAGACGAATCCACCGGGCTCTCCGCAGTCCTCACCTGAAAACCCATCGCCTCCTTGGTCGGTCCACACGAAGGAATGGCATCCTTGCGAAAGGCACCATGAAGTCTCCAATGTGTCCCCTGCCGCCAATGGGATGCTGGCCAAAAGCGCGTTGGACGGGGTGTCGTCGCGGAACAAGTCCCAGGACATGTCCACGTTTTCACAATCGGCCCACCAAGTCATGGTCATGGTGTGTCCCAAACCACTCGACCAAAGGGTTGTGGGATAGGCAGCCCCATCGGCCTCTCCTTCGCTGTTCAAGGGTTGAATGCGCACAAGGGTCTCGCCCACAAAAGGAACTTCAAGCATAAAGCC
>JBELJW010000005.1:0-28512 GCA_042089975.1 Flavobacteriales bacterium
TGTTGGGCTGCCACCGTGGTTTGCGCTTCATGCAGCGCATCAAAGGTGGAGGCATTGATGGAGTTTCCGAGCACGTCCGGATGCTTTCTGGCTTCCTCCTCCGCGCAAGGCCAGCCAAGATGGGCTGCCAGCACTCGGGACAGACTGGTCTTCCCCGAATTTTCTACGCCAGTGACCACGACTCTGCGAAAGGACATGGAAGAATGCATGGAAAAAGGTTAAGGGGCGTTGGATTGGACGGGGTCATCGAATTCGCAGAGACACGGCTCTGACATGTTCAATTCCACATTGGGAAGAAGGCCCTTGAGGAATTCCTGCTCCTCGGCCGTCATTTCATTGTGCAACAAATCCAATGCTTGCAACGAGGGCATGTCCCCCAAGGAAGCTGGGAACCTGGCCAACACATTGCCCCAAAGTTCAAGGATTTCCAAGGATGCCATCTTGTCAATGTCCAAGGGGATGGCTGGGATGTAGTTTTCACCCATGCTGATTTGGGTCACCCAAGGCATGTCCAGCAGCACGACGGGGAAGACATCGAATTGATTGTGATCGGCCAGAATCGCACGCAAGTCAGTCATCTCGGAAAGCCACTTGGGCAAATCGCGGAGCTTGTTGCGGTTGAGCAGGAGGTACTTCAAATCTGGGAGCTGTTCCAAAGTCCGCGGCAAGTACTTGAGCCGTTGGCGGCTCAAATCCAAGGCTTGGACGATTTCTCCTCGGCGCTGTGCTTGCAACGCCATGCCCACGTTGTCGTGCCAAACCACTTCCTGGTCCAGCCCCTGTATGGCTTGTCGGCGCGCCTGGCCCCAGACCTCTTGCATGCCCATCCCGCCACAAAGGGCAAGCGTCAGCATCCAAATTTTTGCAAGGCATGACCCACAAAGATGCCAACGGTTCATAAGGACGAGGGGGATTCGTGAATGGGCATTGGCCATGGGTCGCTATCAAGAAGGTTCACTGCGCGGTCACGGTCTTTTGTCAGAGCCGACTGAAGTTCAGTTTTGGAGCCAAACTTCACTTCCCCCCGCATCCAATGCATCCAACGCAAATGGAGGGTTTCTCCATACCAATCGCCTTCTGCACCGATGACATGCACCTCCAAAGAAAGCGATGTTTCTTCTTGGATGGTGGGTCTTTGTCCCACATTGGCCATGGCCGGATGCCACCTGCCATCTGGGGTTTGGCACCACAAGGCATAGACGCCTTGAGAGGGCAGCAATTTCAGTGGGTCGTCAAGCCTCAAATTGGCCGTCGGGAAGCCCATGGTTCTTCCGATGGCGTCTCCGCGCACCACCGTGCCTGAAGTAGGGTAGGGCGTGCCCAACCATGCGTTGGCTTCGGCCATGTTGCCCTTTCTCAAGGCATCGCGGACCTTGGTGGAGCTGACACGGACATTTTGGACCCTGTGGGCATCCAAGGCTTCCACTTGGAACCCAAGGGCTTCTCCGAGTTGGACCAGGGTGTCGAAGTCACCGGCTCGGTGCCTTCCAAAACGATGGTCGTCTCCAATGACGACAGCGACGGGTTGAATGCAATCGCCCAAAAGGGTTTTGGAATACTCCCAAGGGGTCATTTGGGCAAGCTCGTGGGTGAAGGGTTGAAGGACCAAGTGGTCGAGCCCTGTTTCTTCAAGAAGTGAACACCGTTCTTTGAGGGTGTTCAAAAGTTGAAGGCCGTGGTGCTCAGGATCGAGGACTGTACGGGGGTGTGGATGGAAACTCAGCAGGGTGGTCGTGGCCTTGTGACGGTCCGCAACCTCCCGCAATTGCTGCAACACAGCCCGATGTCCGGCGTGGACACCGTCGAAGGTTCCCACGGTCAACACCGTGCGTGGTTGGCCTTCAGAAACCTTCAGAAAATCCGCTGCGTTGAGATGCACTCGCACTTCACAAAGTTAGGTGCGGAAATTCGACCAAGACGAACTATTTTTGAGCCCGATTTCATCGATCAAATTGAACCCCAATGTCCGCACAAGGAACCATTGCCCAAGTCATCGGCCCAGTCGTTGACATCCGATTCCCTCAAGGAGTAGAACTCCCTAGAATTCTCGACGCCTTGGTCATCGAGCGCGAGGGCGGAAACCTCATCCTCGAAACCCAAAAGCACATCGGTGAAGACACCGTCCGAGCCATCTCCATGGAAGCGACGGAAGGTTTGAGCCGCGGAATGGCGGTCCAGGCGACTGGAACCGGCATCACCATGCCGACGGGAGAAGGCATCAAAGGAGGATTGTTCAACGTGGTCGGAGAGGCCATTGACGGCATCCAAGGCCGTTCCTTTGGCGAAGGACGTAGCATCCACCAAGCCCCCCCTCGCTTTGAAGACCTTAGCACCTCCACAGACGTCTTGTTCACCGGCATCAAGGTCATTGACTTGATTGAGCCTTATGCAAAGGGTGGGAAAATTGGTTTGTTTGGCGGTGCAGGTGTTGGCAAGACGGTCCTCATCATGGAGCTCATCAACAACATTGCCAAGGGATACGAGGGAATCTCGGTGTTCGCCGGTGTTGGGGAACGCACCCGTGAGGGGAATGATTTGCTCCGTGAGATGATTGAATCAGGCGTCATCAAATACGGAGACGCTTTTGTGGAGTCGATGGAAGAAGGTGGATGGGACTTGACCAAGGTTGACAACAAAGAATTGGAGTCCAGCCAGGCCACCTTGGTCTTTGGTCAAATGAACGAGCCTCCAGGGGCCCGTGCCCGAGTGGCGTTGTCTGGATTGACTGTGGCGGAGTACTTCCGCGATGGTGACGAGCAAAGCGGTGGACGTGACATCCTGTTCTTCATCGACAACATCTTCCGCTTCACACAAGCCGGTTCAGAGGTGTCGGCCCTTTTGGGACGGATGCCATCCGCAGTGGGTTACCAGCCTACTTTGGCCACGGAGATGGGCGCCATGCAAGAGCGCATCACCTCGACGAAGCGCGGTTCCATCACTTCTGTGCAGGCCGTATACGTTCCTGCTGATGACTTGACTGACCCGGCCCCTGCGACCACGTTTGCCCACTTGGACGCCACCACGGTGCTTTCACGGAAGATCGCTTCTTTGGGCATTTACCCTGCGGTGGACCCCCTCGATTCAACGAGCCGGATCCTGACTCCAGACGTGGTTGGCAAGGAGCACTACGACACCGCTGAAAAAGTGAAGGAAACCCTTCAGCGCTACAAGGAATTGCAAGACATCATCGCCATTCTAGGAATGGATGAATTGAGCGAAGAGGACAAACAAACCGTGAACCGCGCCCGTCGCATCAGCCGTTTTCTTTCTCAACCCTTCCACGTGGCCGAGCAATTCACTGGCATTGAAGGCGTATTGGTGCCCATCGAGGACACCATCAAAGGGTTCAACATGATTTTGGACGGTGAACTCGATCAGTATCCAGAGGCGGCCTTCAACTTGAAGGGCAACATTGAGGAGGTGATTGAGGCCGGTGAAAAAATGTTGGCGGAAGCCTGATCGCCATGACGGTGGACATTCTTACCCCAGACGCCAAGCTTTTCTCCGGTGAGGCCACCTATGTGGGCCTCCCTGGATCGGATGGGAGCATGGGCATTTTGGACCATCACGCTCCTCTCGTGACCACCCTCAAGGCGGGTCAAGTGGTGGTGCGTTCGCAAGAAGGCGAACAGTCCTTTGAGGTCAAGGGAGGAAGTGTGGAAGTCTTGAACAACACTGTCACGGTTTTGGCCGAGTGAGGCTCTGACATCCTCCGGCTTCTCAAAAAACGCGGCCCGAGGGCCGCGTTTTTTGTGGGAAGGTCATGGATGGTGGTAGGGTTCTCCTTTGAGGATGGTGTGGGCCCGGTAAAGCTGTTCTGCGGCACAAACCCGAATGAGTTCATGCGGAAATGTCAGCTTGCTCAAGGACCACGTGCCGTGGGCTTGGGCTCGCAAGGAGGGATCAAACCCATAGGCGCCCCCCACCAAAAAAGCCGTGTGACGAAGTCCTCGGTTCATCAACCCTTGGAGGTGCTTGGAAAGGTCCATCGACCTCATCTGAGGTCCATGCTCATCAAGCAAGACCAAATGGTCGACACCCTGCAAGAATTTCGATGCAGCCACCGCCTCCTCTTTCATGACCCTCTTGGGGTCCGCCTTGGCGAACTTTCCCTTGAGGTTGGGGGTCTCGATGTACTGGTACTTGGTGTAACGCGACAACCGTTGGTTGTACATGTCCAGGCCCTCTTTCACCCAAGGCTGTCCGGTCTTTCCAATGGCGATCAAACTCAGTTGCATGATGCAAAGCTAGGGTGGGAAAGGTTGACACGTCGTGCTGTGGGACGGCGTATCTTCGCCGCATGTGGACGAAAGCGATGAAGCAAATGGTGGCCTTGGCCCTCGAAGAAGACCTTGGCCCAGGAGATTGCACCTCTGAATCGAGTGTTCCACGGGATTTGGTCCACGAGGGGTTCATTCTGGCCAAGGAGCAAGGGATTGTCGCGGGCATCGAGGTGGCGAGGCACGTGTTTGAATTGGTGGACCAAGACGTTGTCTTCGAACCGCTGATGGAAGATGGCTCGGCTGTGGAGATCGGCGACACCATTCTGCGGTTGAAGGGCCAAGCACGCAGCATCCTTTCAGGGGAGCGTTTGGCACTCAACTTCATGCAACGGATGAGTGGTGTGGCCACCATGGCGCATCAGGCGACCACGCTGCTGGAGGGCACAGGAGCGCAGGTCTTGGACACGCGAAAAACCACGCCTGGCTTGCGGGCCTTTGAGAAATGGGCGGTGTCTTTGGGAGGTGGAGCGAACCATCGGATGGGCCTTTACGACATGATTTTGATCAAGGACAACCACGTCGATTATGCAGGAAGCATGTCGGCTGCCTTGCGGGGAGTCAAGCATTACTTTGACCAAGGACATCCGAGGGTGCCGGTGGTCGTGGAGGTCCGTTCCTTGGAGGAATTGAGAGAAGCGCTGACCTCTTCTGCCCAAGAGCAGTTGACCTTGACAAGGCTTTTGCTGGACAACTTCACACCGGCAAAGGCCCGCGAGGCTGTCGAAGAGGTGGCGGGGGCACTTCCTTTGGAGGCCTCAGGCGGCATTGACCTCTCTACACTGCGTTCCTATGGGGAGGCAGGCGTGGACTTTGTTTCGATGGGGGCCTTGACCCACAGCGTCAAAAGTTTGGACTTGTCCTTGAAATCACAACCACATCTTACCGCATGAGTTTGCCCGACGGCCCATTTTTTCGGTGGTTGGCCAGAGTTCCTTTGGTCCTCAGAGCCAAAGCCTTTTTGAGGCGTTTGCAGCCATGGGGCCAAGAGGGGATGAATGTCTATGACGTGGTTCGGTTTTTTTTGGTGGGCCTCATCGATGGTGCGGTGGCGACCCGCGCGGCTGCCATTTCTTTCCGCCTTTTCCTCGCCTTTTTCCCAGCGGTGATTTTCCTTCTCAGCATTCTTCCACATACGCCGTTGGAGACAGAGGCCGTGATGGAGGCCTTGCGGTTCCTGTTCCCAGGAGACACAGCGTCTTTGTTCGAGCAAACGGTCGCCGACTTGCTCGAAAAGACCCAAGGGGCTTTGTTGTCTGTGGGTTTTGTGCTGACCCTGTACTACGCTTCGAGCAGTGTGCATGCTGTGTTGTCGGGCTTCAACGAAAGCGCGCTGTTGGACCAAAAAGGCAACCCTTGGCTTCTGCGCATTTGGTCCATGTTCCTGCTGATCCTGTTGGTGGTGATGTTGGGCTTGGCGGTGCTGTTGATAGGCTTTAGTGGGGATTTGTTGATGTGGGCCCAAGGGCAAGGTTGGCTGCCGGGGGCATCTGTGCCATGGTTCAATCTGGCCCGTTGGATCGGGGCGGTTGCGTTGACTTACAGCTCTGTGACGTTGTTGTACAACGTGGGACATTGGGACCGACTCAAATGGAGAACGGCCACACCTGGGGCAGTCATGACCACCCTGTTCATCGTGCTGCTGTCGGTGGGATTCAGCTTCTTCATTGCACAGGTGAACACCTACAACCGGTTGTATGGATCTCTTGGGACGCTGATGCTTCTCCTGGTCTGGGTCAATGCGAACAGTGCCCTTCTGTTGTTGGGATTTGAATTGGATGCCAGCATTGAAAAAGCAAGACGGGAGGCCATGTCCAAGTTTTCACCTTCGCAGGGTGAATGAACAAACGGCGAAGCCCTTGTCCACGTGAAGGACCCATGGTTACTTTGGGGCCATGAAGCAATCTCTCTCTTTCCTCTTGGCGTTCCTGTTGGGCTTGGGCACAGTTTGGTCACAATCCAATCCCCTCTTGGGCAAGTGGAAGACCAAAGACGATGAAACCGGGCGCATCAAAAGCATTGTGGAAATCACCGAGCGGGACGGACAGTTCTATGGCACCGTGGTGGAACTTTTCAGGTTGCCCGATGAAGACCAAGACCCTCATTGCGACAAATGCGACGACGACAGGAAGGACAAGCGCGTGCTTGGCATGGAAATCGTTCGTGGCATGCAGTCAGATGGGGAAATGGAGTGGGAGGATGGCACCATTTGCGACCCCAAGAAGGGGAGCGTCTACGACTGTGAAATGTGGTTTGAAGACGGCAACATGGACGTGTTGAAGGTCCGTGGCTACATCCTTTTCTTGTTCCGAACACAAGAGTGGTACCGCGTCACCGAGTAAGACCTTACGACCAACGTTTGTTCCATTCCTGGGTCAGCTCAGGAAGTCCTCCGGTGGCCCACGCGAGGGTCAACACCGTTCCGCCGGCTGCGCCACCTGCCAACATGGCTGCGCCCAGCCACATCAGTTTGGACCAGCCCAGCGCTTCAGGCACTGGAACCAAATGGGATGCTGTACCGACAAGGAGGGCGAGGCCTGCCACGGTCCACCATGCCTTCGAAAAGGGGTGGATCCTGAACAGCCTCCACATCATGCTCGTCCGCCATCCCATGTTCCAAACCCCCGTCATGGCCGTGGCCAAAGCGGCGCCTTCAATGCCCCAGCCGAGCCAGTGCATGAAGGCATAGTTCGTGGCCACAGTCATGACGACAAGGCCCAAATTGATGGGCAGCGCCAGCTTGTAGCGCGACGAAAATTGAAGGATGGGTCCGGCCGTCCCGCCTGAAGCTTCTGCCACATAAGTCAGCCCCACGGCCAATACCACCCACTGCAGGCCCTGATAGCCTTGGGGAAGTGCCTGGTTGAGCCATGGCATCCCAGACCAAATCGCCACCAGCAGGGAAGCCGTGATGGCGAGTTGAACGCGTGCGGATTGTTGAAGTTGGCCACCACTTTTTTCAGGTCCCTCCTGTGCCACAGCTTTGGCCGTCAGGGACCTCAAAATGGGGCCCATGGCCCTCGTGGGCATGGCCACCACGGTGGCAATGAAGAAGGCAAAGGTGTAACGAGGGACGGTGGCCAATCCGAGCAATGCCCCCACCATCACGAAGTCGAGGTTTTTGGATACGACCCTCGCGCTGCTGTTCCAAAACGCGTAAAGGCTGTACTCTATGAATGGCCGGGCATCCTTTTTGAGGTTGGGTGTCCCAAGGCGTACGCCGGTTCCGTAGGCCTCGATGAACATGAAGACCACCGCCGCGCCATACGTGATGAGAAACCACCGGAAGAAGGTTTCAAACGGCATGTGCCCCATCAAGTAGAACACCGCCAGGGCCAAATAGGACCCTTTGAGCCAAACTTCTTGGATGAGGGTGACGTGCACGGTGCGCATGCGGTGGATCAAGGCAGACCGCAGCAAGAGCATGGCGAGGTAGGCGGCCGCCATGAGGACAAAGGCCCCCATTCGGTCTTGAAGCAACCATCCGGCATTGGCGTCGAGTTTGGTCAGCCACGTGGAGGGGGCCAAAGCTGCCCCCACGCCAAACAAGCCCAGTGCCGTGGCAGGCACCACGCACAAAGTGAACAGCATGGAGGATTCGCGTTGGGCATCGCCCTGGGCCGACGGCAAGAAGCGAAGGATGGCCCCAGGGGTGCCAAGCGCCAAGATTTGGGCCAAGATGGTGCCCCATGCAGTCAAAATGCGCAACAGCCCCCATCCTTCTTCAAACCCTTCGAAGGCCTTGGGCAGCACCAACATGGTGTTGACCGCACCCAAGACGAGTCCTGTGGCCAAGGCCAGGGAGTTGCGTGCAGATTGTTTGGCGACGATGCCCATGGGGTGCAAGTTCGTGGGAAATCAGAAGGAAAAGTTGTCCGTAGGATCCAAGACGACGCAATGTTCGCAGTATTTGGCGTCCGATTTGTGCTCCAAGACATTTTCCGTGGCGGCAAATTCGGTCAATCGATCGGCCAACCACTGGACAAATGTTTCTGCGTGATGTGGAAGGATCAGAGGTTCGCCATCGATGCGCAGAGAGAGCAATCCCTCCCGCACATTCCTGCCAGATCGGATGGCTGCCAAAACACCTTTCTCCCCCTCCTCAGCGCTTAAGGTGGCCAAGACCATGGTGGCGTAAACAATCAATTGCAACGCCTTGGGTTTGTCGCCACTCTCGAGTTGCGTCGTCCAATCGCCCTTGAGTTTGAGTTCTTTTGCCTCCACTTTCCCCGACTTGTAGTCCACCACCCTTTGCACACCTCGCAGCGTTTCGCGCCTGTCGGCAATCCCCCGAAAGGCCATGGTCCCAAAGGCGGTTCCAGGATGGTCGGAACGGAGCTTCTGCTCCAGTTCGACGATCTGTGGGGCTGGCGTCCCAGAGGCCAATTCTCCCTTCTCTTGACGTAGAAATTTTTGGATGGTGGCGCGTGCAATTTCGAGCTGCAAAACATTCTCTCCCCGATGCACCAAAGAGGCATTGTATTCACTTTCCAAGGCCTGTTCCAGAAGGGTGTCAATCGATGCGGCGACGTGGTCCAAATGTCCTGTTGTCAAGAGATGACCCTGTGCCGCTTTCAAGCCATGTTCCATGACCCAGTGCACCACACTCCCCAGGGTGCTGGCCTCCATCGAAGACTGCAACTCTGTGGCTTCCCCCATTTTGTAGAGGTACCTGTATGCAAAGTTTCTGGGGCACTGCAACAAGGTGTTGATGGCACTGGGGGACATGCCATCGGCAGCCCAAGTGGACAAGCGCTTTCGCATCACGTCCGTGACGGTCATGGGCCTCATCTCCGGCCTGGCATCGGGCAGGGGGAGTTGATGGATGATGGGTTGAACGTTGAGGTAAGGCGTCCCGTCTTTCTTGTGGAAGGACCCCTCGAGTTGCATGAGGTAGCGGGATGGCTCGCCTCCATCCTTTCGGTCGGGACTGCTGCGGTGCAAAAGATGCACCTCATTCGCCCGGTGAAAGATGCGGTGGACGAGATATGCATACCGAGCTTCCCTTTCTCGCGGTCCCGGCATGCCCAGAGATGCCATCAAGTCGAGGGGAAGAAAGCTGTCAGGCATAGAGGTTTGGGGCACCATGCCTTCGTTCATGTCAAGGACCAATACCCTGTCAAAATCCAAAGCCCTCGCCTCAGTCAATCCCATGATTTGCAGTCCTTGGTTGGGCTCTCCCAGCAAGTCTATGCGTTCTTGGCGCAACAACCTTCGTGCCATGGCCCTGGCTTCACGCGCACTCTTCATGGGTCCATGGGATTGTTGCAGTCTTTCCAAGACCGCCAACACCGTCCGGAACCGTCGCCATCCAGCAGGGATCCATGGAAGGGCCCTTGCAGCATCCTCTTGAGGCTTGCTTTCTCTTTTGAGGTCCAATGGTTCTGGCATCGCTTCCAGGCGTCCCTCCAGTTCCTTGGCCCAGCTCGACATGGCATCGAGGAAGGCAGAAGCACCCTCCACCCTCAAGGTCCCCAAGCCTTCCATCACGTCGCCCCATTCAGGCGCGCCTTCTGCCAAGAAATCCTTGGCTTGGATCCAGACCCTGTGGCCCTTGATCATGCGGTGCATGGCACGCCCTTCTCGCCACCGTTGGTCCTTGTCGCCGTAAGCTTGGTGGATGACAGGGTGGGCGTGAAGGGCCTGGATTTGCTCCAGCCTCCAGCTCTTGCTGTCGGTTTCAAGCATGCCAAACAACTGCTCCACAAAGGACTGGACTGGGGTTTCGTGGAGGGCCAAACCCATGGTCACGTTGATGCCGTTGGGTTGTTCAGGAAGGGCCTGAAGCAAGGTTCCCAAACTGCCTCCATCTGGAAGAATGACCAAGGTCTGGTCGAGTTCTTCGGGCGTCAGTTTGGACAATGTGTCGCGCACATATTGCGTTTGGCTGACCGTGGAGGAACACCCAACGGCCTTCACCACGGGCGGAGATTTGGCCAAGGTGGACCTTGGAAATGCGCCCTTGCGGGTTCGGTGTTTGCGGATGAACAACCCCGCTTCGTTGTGTGGGTCGTCCACGTAACTGGCATCCCCGTCCCAAAGGACAGTGAGCGCACCCCTTTCCTCCCACCTTTGAAGACAGCGCCACTCGGCTTTGCTCATGGTGGCCAAACCTGCTGCAAGCACGTGGTCCACCTCCATTTGGCCTTTGCCTTCGGCAACGCTTCGGGTCAGTTGTGCCCTGGTGGCGAGTCCATCGTTGAGCAACGACCCATGCAATTTGTGGTACAAGCCGGGGAGCCTTCGCCATTGACGTTCAAACGCCTTTTGGTCTTCTGAAAGCTCCGGTTCGCCAAAACTCCAATCTTCGATGCCTTGGATGTCGGCGAGGTTTTGAAACACGTTGTGCACATCGCCCAATTCGTGGTCCACAGCTGCAAAATCGGACAGCACAACGGTCGCCCAAGGCACGAATCTGTCGAAGGAGGGGGCATCGTCCTCTTCTTGGATGAGACTGTACATCCGCGCCAACACCTCCAGTGGATCGGCGGCGGCCAAGTGGGAAGAGGCTTCAATGAAACCGGAGAGCGCATAAAATTGCGGCATTCTCGCAGGTCCGTCCATCTTCGCACGCAGCCCATGGCGCAACTTGGCCATGGCACGATGGCTTGGCACCACCACGGCCAACCGTTCCAATTGACGGTTGGCAAATCTGGGGTCATTCACGATGGCCTCGAGAACTTCGTCGAGGAAGGAGGTGCCTGTGAGGGTCCTGGGATGGGGTTTGGGGGCTTGGCGTTGAGAGGGCACGAGGACGGGCTTCAGCCCCTCAAGGTAAAGCCATTCTTGATGAAAGTCCACAGCTCTGCCCGGCCTTCAGAGGTGCGAAGCGCCCTGGAACATTCTCCCCAGAAGGAGAGGTTTTCATGGTTGCTGGTCGGGTCCAACGTTGATGCGTCCAAGGGCGTGGTTGGGGGAGGCGCGTTCTCGGTGTCGATCCCACGCTCCTGCAAAATCCCCATGAGCTCATCGCTGATTTTGTAGCGCTCTTGGGCTTGGGCTTGGTACCCCATTTGTTCTTCCAAGAGGCCCAGGTTGTTCCATGTCACGGCGTCCTCGGGGTCCAGTTGGACGGCGCGCTGGTAATCGGCAATGGCGCCAGGGGTGTCGCCAGTGGCTTGCTTCATCCATCCACGAGAGGCATAGCGGTAGCCGTACTCAGGTTGCAAGGCTGCCGCCAAATCCAGCCATTCGAGCGCCTTTCCGGGTTGTTCGCAATGAAAGTGACTGACTGCCCTGTCGTGCATGGCATCGGGATCCTTCGTGGCCTCTTGGGGGTGAGAAGACCACCACAATTTCCAAAGCCGCAAGGCTTCAGTCCAATCCCTGGCCGCCATGGCCAAAGTGGCTTGGGCCTTGGCCTGGGAGTTGTCAGCGTTGGGGTTGTGAGAAGCTTTCATGGTGGATGCGTCTGAAGTGCAAAATTGGGGCAACTTCGTGACATGGAGTATCCGGTTTACCTCCAGTTGCGTGGAACAGAGAATGTGTACGCCGTGCAGGGCCCTGACCGGTTTTGGGAATGCACCCGAATCGGCGGTCAATGGCTGCGCCAGGATGTGGTCTGCAACAATTGGCCCGACCGCCAGCGCGTGCTGGACATGCTGGAGGACGGTGGTCCTTGGGAACCCATTTCACCTCAGGCATTTTTGGGACCTTGGATGGAGCATGCGACCGAGGATGGGCAAGGGGCCTTCCTCGTGAAGGAACATGTCGACCTGGCGCCTTGGACGACGTTTGGCATCTCGGCCCATGCACGTTGGTTTGTTCAAGTGACGACGATGGGTGCCTTGCGTGAGGCCATGGCCTGGGCGGAAGAACAGAAGGTGCCTCTTCTGGTTCTAGGGGGGGGGAGCAACATGTTGCTCCACGGCGATGTGCATGCCTTGGTCGTGCTTGTTCAGTTGAAAGGAATCGAGGTGTTGTCCGACGATGGCCAGCATGTTCAAGTGGTCGCAGGGGCAGGAGAGGGGTGGCACGACTTTGTCATGAGGACGTTGGACGAGGGGTGGGGTGGCCTTGAAAATTTGTCGTTGATTCCGGGAAGTGTGGGCGCAAGCCCCATGCAAAACATTGGGGCCTATGGGGTGGAAATTCAAGACCGATTTGCATGGCTGGATGCGGTTCGGTTGTCGGATGGCGCCTTGCAACGGTTCAATGCAGAACAGTGCGATTTTGGCTACCGAGAAAGTGTGTTCAAGCGCGGTCAAAAGGGACTTTGGGTCATTGTTCGTGTGGCATTTGATTTGGACCGCTCCAGCGCCCTTCGCACCGGTTACGGTGCGATCGAAGCAGAGCTCCAAGCCATCCCCAAAACCCAACGCACCCACAGGGACGTGAGCGATGCGGTGATCCGCATTCGACAGGCCAAATTGCCCGACCCGAAGCAGATTGGCAACGCGGGGTCATTTTTCAAAAACCCCGCGGTTCCTGCCGAGGTGGCCCAAAAGCTGTTCCTCGACCATCCCAACATGCCGCAATACCCGCTGCCAGATGGCCGGGTCAAGTTGGCGGCGGGCTGGATGATTGACCAGGCCGGATGGAAGGGTCACAAAAGGGACACCCATGGGGTCCACGACAAGCAAGCGCTCGTCCTCGTTCATTTTGGGGGAGGGACAGGTTCGGACATCTGGCAATTGGCAGAGGACATCATGGCCTCGGTCAAACAACGCTTTGGCATTGATTTGGAGCCAGAAGTCAACCAGATCAGTATTCCACACAAGGGTGGTACGGAGGCCTAGGGTCACGGCGACGTGCGACATCCCAGAGGTATTTCACACTGAATTCATGCGAACCACCGGTGTTGAGGACGCCCAATTGATTCAAAGTGATGTCATAGCTGTAGCCCAATTTGAGATCCCCTGTGCCAAATCCAAAGACAAAGCTCAGGGCATCGGTGTCCAATGAACCATCTTCGTTGGCTTGCACCGGGATGCCGCGGTACCACATGCCGAGGGTGAACAACGTCATGTCGTAATAGGTCCCAATGTCCAATTGATTCCGACGTCCCTGTTGCATGTACTTCCACGATACCACAAAGTCCCGACGGAACCTTCCGCGTGGTCCTCTTGCGAGCTGGATGCGCGCCCCGCCATGTCCTGTCAGCAGCATGTCCAATTGTTCTGGCAAAGCGGGGTTGAGGCTGACATTGGGCGAAGTCAGGTGGTGGGCGGACGCCCCAAACCAAACCCTTCGGGAAAGCAACATCATGCCAGCCCCCATGTCGACGTATTGAGTGCCAACGCCGATGCCTTGTTCCAAAGACACCTCGGCGTGGTCACGCAAGATTTGGTCCATGAAAACCAAGCTGTTCATGTTGATGCTTCTGGCGCCAAACCCCATTTGCATTCCTGTGCGCAAATTCAGACGACGCCCAAGTCGCAGGTTGTGGGCAGCCTGGGCCATGAATTGCGTTCGGTTGAGCGCACCTGCACCTGCTTGTTCATTGCTGAGCAGGAAGCCAAAGCCCATTTTTTTATCCAGCGTAGGACGGTCAAAGGCAATGTGCAATCCAGTGAATGCCTGCGGCAATGCGGTCCATTGGGCGCGGTACAACGACACGAGTCGAGCCTGTCCAGACACCCCAGCATAGGCTGGGTTGAAGGAAGTTGGAGCGGCATTGAATTGCGTGAATTGCTGGTCCTGGGCCCGGACAATGCTGGAGGAGGCCATCGCACAAACCAACAAGGCAAGCCACATCTTGTGGCCTGCCAAATGGTTGAGAGATCGAGGACTCCGGGTCATGTTCTTATGTACGGAAAGAAGCCACCAGGGTTACATCAACGCGCCAGCAACGTCACGTTGCCTATTTGCTGGACTTTGGCGCCGTCGCTCAAGACGGCGGTGCACTTCCAAGCATAGACATCCTGTGATGCCAATTGGCCCTGGATGTAGCCATCCCAACCCACGTGAACGTCGTTGGAGAAAAACACCATCTCTCCCCACTTGGTGAAGACCATCAATTCATAAGACTCGACCCCCACATGCAAAGGACGGAACACGTCGTTGTCGTAGCCCGTGGGGTCGTAATAGCCGCCATTGGATCCCGTGGCATTCGGCGTGAAGGCTGTCGGGAATTCTACGGCGCCGCCTGCTTCAGCCAAGACAGCCTCTGGCAAAATGTATGTGGATTCGCAGCCCCAGACATTGGTGGCGGTCAAGGAAACGTCAAAGATGCCAGGCTCCAAGTATTCGTGCACAGGAGATTCTGCAATGCTGGTTTGACCATCTCCAAAGTCCCATGCGTAGCTCGTCGCGTTTTCTGAGAGGTTCAAACAAAAAACAGGTTGCCCGGGCACCATGACCTGGTTGGGGTTCAAGGTGAAGGCGGCTTCTGCCGTTGGAAACACCTCCACGACTGCAGAGTGGACTTCCACCAGTTCAGACCCTTCATACCCCTCCACAAACAGTGTTACATCGTAGACCCCTGGCTCGTGGAAGACGTGAACAGGATGGTCATCGCTGCGCACCGAACCATCTGAAAATTCCCAGCGGTAGCTGCTGGCGAAGCTGCTTTCGTTTTGGAACGCAACGGTCAGCGGAGCGCAGCCAGTGCCTTCCCCTGTGAAGCCAATGGTGGGGACAGGGGCCATGATCTGTACCGCAGAAGTGGCCACATCGGAGCACATCCCATTGTCAACTTCCAAGGTGATGTCGTAAGTGCCCCAGCTGTTGAAAGTGTGCGTGCCAGGATTCTGGGCATAACTTACCTGGCCGTCTCCAAAGGTCCAGTAGTAGGCAGCACTCTCTCCAGCAGTGGAGGTGTTGGAAAACACCACCTCAGCATCCGGGTAGGTCAGTTGGGTTCCACTGGAAACGAAGGAGGCATCGGGTTGCGCAAACACTTGCACACTGACCTCAGCGGTGTCGGTGCAGCCGTGGACAGAAGTCGCCGTCAGCGTCACGGTGTATTGAGCGTCTTCCCCCGGCAAAGTTGTGAAGGTGTGACTTGTGTGCATCGTCGCGCTCTGTCCGCCATCGCCAAAGTTCCATTCGTACGTCACGGCCCCGTCGCTTAGGTTCAAGAAGTCCACATCCAGTGGGGTGCAACCAGAAAGTCCTCCTTCGATGCGTGCCTCCACTTCAGGAAGAACCTCGATGTACACAACATCTTGGCTGCTGCAGCCTGCATCTGAATGCACGGTCAACACCGCTGGGTAGGTCACCACCGATCCCGTTGGGTTGAAGTAAGACACGGTGTGCTCCATGGCTGTTTCTGAACTCACCATGCCGGTGCCATAGGCCCAATCGTAGTGGTCACCTCCTACACTTTGGTTGGCAAAAGTGACCTCCAAAGGATAGCAGCCTCCTTGCGCCACAATGTCGAGGTCTGCCACAGGAGTGGCTTCGATCACCACGGCGTGTGATGTGGAATCCATGCAACCATACG
Organism: Flavobacteriales bacterium; assembly: GCA_042089975.1. GTDB lineage: Bacteria > Bacteroidota > Bacteroidia > Flavobacteriales_D > Sanyastnellaceae > UBA11663. Next base: position 15,667 of record JBELJW010000005.1, read on the forward strand.
TGCTGGTGGCCAACAAGGAGACGTTGTAGGTGCTGCTCATGTCCGCTGGGGTGTCGAAGAGGTGACTGGGTTGGGCACTGTGAGAAACAGGTGCGCCGTCGCCAAAATCCCAGGTGAAGGTCCCATTGGCATTGGTGCTCTGGTTGACGAGTGTCAATGCAGCAGGGGCACATGCCGGTGCGGGCTGCAAAAACTGCGCCCGAACTTGGGGGTAAACCGTGTGGTTCACGCTGCTGACAGCCGAACATCCATGGTCGGTGGTCGCGGTTTGAACCACTTCCAACACACGCGGTTCAAACGCGTCGTTGTCGTAGACATGCGAACCCATTGGAGACGAAGTTATAGGGCTTTCATCGCCCCAATCCAAGGTCACGTTGCTGGCATATTCGCTTGCGTCCTCATACCCGATGGACATTCCAGCGCAAGCTGCCGCATCGCTCAGGTTGAACTGGGCAACAGGCTGGTGATGGACCACAGCAGTCACGTTGGCTTCCGCCGCACACCCGTAAGGCGATTCCACGTGAAGGTTCAGGTCGAGCAATTGGTCCTCGCCTTCTAGGCCTGGAAACGTCCGTTGCAGGTTGGTTCCAGAAAAGGTCTCGTCATTGTCAACGGTCCATGTTACACTATGGTCGCTTGCCATTTCATACCCCAATGCAACTAGATCTGCTGCCCAAGGCGCACATGACTCAAGTTCCCCAATGGGCATGGCGTGAACTTGGGGGTAGATCTCAACAGCGACCGTGTGGGAGGCTGTGCATCCGCCATCTGCTTCCACAGTCAAAGTCACTGATCTGGCCGCCAATTGGAATCCGCCAAGTTCGAAGGTGTGCTCGTGGGATTGATTGGACCATCCTGTGGATTGGGTGGCATCTCCGTAGTCCCACATGTGCTGCTGCGCATGCTGGCTTGTTTCTGTGAAGGTCACGGTCAGTGGCGCACATCCGTTTTGAACGTCCGCTGAAAAATCTGCCAATGGCGTGGGGTTCACAACAATGTCACGGGCCACGGTGCCTGGACATCCAAAGGCATTGGAAGCCTGCAGAGCCAAGGTGTAAGTCACCGGAGCATCGGTGTTGTTGTCATAGACATGGATGGGGTTGGGCACAGCGGAAGTTGGCGTTCCATCGCCAAAGTCCCAAATGTGGTTCTCGGCATTGGGCACGGGAGGTGCCATGATCGAGAAGGGAGCGCATTCTTCTGTTGACGCGAGGTTCATGGAGAAAAGCGCCTCGGGGTACACCCTCACAGGTACTGTGATGGTGTCATGGCAGCCGCTGGCATGCAAGGCCACAAGTTCAACGCCTTCCGCCACCTCATAGCCTGTGGTGTTGGTGAATTCATACTCTGGAGTGACGTCCGTGCTGACGGAATTGTCAGGGAAGGTCCACTTGTAGCTTTCCGCACGGACACTTTCGTTGACAAACACCGGAGAAAATGGGGAGCAATCAGGACCCGACACCGAGCACAAAGCTTCTGCACTCTCTCGCCTTGACACCTCCATGGTTTGGACGGTGGCGCAGTTCGCCTCATTGATGGCCAAGGCTGTCACCTCATACGTTTGTCCCACAGAGGGGTCGCCAAGAAAAACATGGGACACAGAGTCTCCGTCGGCGCCATGGTCATCGCCAAACGTCCATGCAACCGTCCCATCAGAAGATGCCGCAAAATCCACAAACAAAGGGGTGCAACCCTCACTGATGTTGCTTGAGATCAGCAGTTCTGGTGCGTTCAATACCTCGACTTCTTGCACTGCCCTTGACGTACAGTTCAGGTCAGAAACTTCCAACTCGACGTCAAAGGTCCCTGCATTCTCAAAGAGATGTTCAGGATGTTGGTCTTCCGATACAGTTCCATCTCCAAAGGTCCATTGCCACGTTTGGAGGCTTGATGCACCTTGTGGCAAGCTCAAATCCACAAAGGAGGAGAGGTCACCCTCACAGACATCGCCTCCGGCAAAATCTGCAGCAGGAGAGGCAAACACCTCTGCTGTGGCCAGGGCTTGTCGAGTGCACCCATTGCTCCCTGTGACCGTGACGCCAAAGACATGGGTCCCAGAGGTGAGCAACTCCAATGCTGGGGATTCGGGACCAAAAGCGATGGATCCATCGGGCAGAGCCCATTCATAGGCCATCCCTTCGAGATAGACTTCTTCTGCCACCACCGTCATGGCATCGCATCCCTGATCTTGGGACAAATCAACGTCGGCACGAGGCTTGGGAAGAATGTCAATTTTGTGGATGGCGGTGGCAACACATGACTCTGCCTCCCCCGCAAGACCCATGGCGACCATGACCGTGTATTGCCCAGGGTTGTTGTACGTCCACTGCATTTCGCCTGTAGATGATGGGTACCAAATGGCATTGGTCCCATAAAAATCCCAATTGAACCAATCTGCACCTGGAGAAGAAGCCATGAAGTCCAAACGCTCTCCCTGACAGGCTTCAGAAGGCCCAGTCAATTCCGCGGTCAAGGGTTCTCTGACCTCAATTTGCAAGGTGGTGTTGTCCACGCCACAGTAATTCTCGACTTCCAATTCAACCGTGTAGATCCCTGTGGAAGGAAAGGTCAGTGTGATCGGCGCACTTGTGGTCCATGGTCTCCAATCAATGGATTCCAAGCCACCCGGCCCGTAAGGCCCGCCAAAGTCCCAGCGCTCCAGTCTTTGCTGTGTGTTGCCATTGGCCAAACAAACCTTTTCAGAAATGTTGCGCAGGTCCACGGTGTTCTCTGGCCAGCACAGCACCACATCAGAAGCTGCGATCATGGGGTTGTCCCGGTCCCAGATGTTGATGTAGTCAATGGTCACAGCGGCAGGCACACCAAACTCTGAAGTTCGACAGGCATTTGTGGCGGTGAGGGTGACTTCACGCTGGCAACCGGTGGTGAAAGCGTTGTACAGATGTGACACGGTGGCCCCATCGTTTTCAGCTCCGTAGTTGTAGGTGCTTCCATCGTCGAACGACCATGAAAACTCCGTGTCAGGGGTGACATTGGTGGAGCCATTCATGAAGTTGAGGGTGGCTGGGGCACAAGCACCAGTGGGCCATCCTTCTGGGACGACGATGGCTGGGTTGACCAACACACTCTTGTGCAAGGTCGCGGAGGCAGAGCATGTGCTTGAGACAAAAGTCAATGTGTAGGACGTGTGGTCCTCGTAAGGGTACATGTGGGAAATCGGAGAGACATCGCTCCATTCGCTGAACACCTCAGCGGCGGAACCATCGCCCCAGTCCACGGTCACGTTGGTCCATGTGCCATTGGTCAATGGAAAGAACTGCCAAGGACCATTGCCATCGTTGCATTCGTGGTACACGGCTTCGTTCGCCACTGCACCATCCCCATCCAGAAGCTCTGGGCATTCTGCCTTGGCGTTCGTAGGGAAAAACACAAGAGCCCCAGCCGTCAAGGCCAGGGAGGTCCACGTAGTCAACTGTTCTTTCATCCACATGTCCTCGCGTACGTGAGGAGAGAACAGAAGGTTACGTCAATGGGGGTTTTGAAAGGCGGGATTCTTTGTGAATGCCGTGTCGGTCAAGGTGTGCAAAAAGGCCAAGAGATCTGCCTTTTGCGAGGGTGCAAGGGAAAGTCCCCCGTAGCTGTACTTCATGAAGGGATCCAACGTGGAGGAGGGAACGCCGCCAGCATTGTAGTGGTCGATGACCTCCTCCAAAGTGCCAAACCGGCCGTCGTGCATGTAGGGGGCTGAAAGGGCCACGTTCCGCAAGGTTGGCGTGCGAAATTTGCCTGAGTCGAGGGGGTTTCCTGACACCCATGCGTGCCCTGGGTCCACCAAAAAGACGGAGTCCAAGCCGTTGTTGTGGAACAGATGGTCGGTGAATTGAAGTCCAGCTTCTCCGTGGCAATGGAAGCAATCGCCCCCAAATTGCCCGCCTGGCACGTTTTCAGGATCGCCACCTTCTCTCAAGAAAATCTGGTACCCGCTGTATTCGCTGTCCGTCAAGTCCAATTCGCCTCGGCGCCAGTGGTCAAACTTGCTGTCTGAACTGATCATCGTTCGGACAAATTGTGCGATGGCCTGAACCGTCAAATCCTCTGTGATCTCCTCGGACCCGAAGGCCTCCCAAAACAATTGGGGGTAATTGGGTTGACCCACCTGGGCTTGCAGCCTTGATGTGGCTTCAGACCAAGGCAAATTCATTTCATCAGGATGTGAAATGGGGTCTCGGATTTGGTCTTCGAGGCTGGGCATTCGGCCATCCCAAAGGAAGGCATTGGACCATCCCAAGTTGAGAAGGGCCATGGCATTGCGCGTTCCGATGGCCCCCGTGACCCCCGTGCTGTAGGGGGTGGCTTCTGCGAAGCTGTGCTCAGGCATGTGGCATGACCCACACGACATGCTGCCATCCGAACTGAGGTTGGTTTCCCAAAAGAGCAATCGTCCCAAGGCCACGCCTTCCACCGTCAACGGGTTGTCTGCAGGAATGTCCATGGGAGGAAAAAACGGGGGGATCTCCAGGTCATACGGAGTGGGGTCCCAATCTTGTGGGGCGGTGCCACAGTCACAGCCTCCGAGAAGCAGCAACACCGCGCAGAAGGTCCACCATGGAGGTGAGCTTGGGATGCGGTGCTCTGGGAAAATCATGGGCTCAAAGTCCACGCCTTGGCATAAAGGTTCACCCAACGCTCCGCCAATTCAAGATTGTTGCCCGTGTGGGATTGCGGGTCAACCTCGGGGTCGATGACATCTTCTTGTCCGTGCAAACAGCGGTAAGCGTCCAAAGAAAGGACCATTGGGGAAACGGAACCACCTGCCTCGAACACCCTTGGCTCGTCCCAAGACCATTCGGTTGTTCTGTACACCATGTCGTTGCCGGCATGGTAGGAGAACAATGTTGTGGGTTCGGTCAAAAGACGTCCGTCAAAGACACTGAAAATGTACCCAGCCGCCCAACCCCAGTGCATCCCTGCAGATCCAAAATAGCCAAGTGGGTGGTTTCGATCTGTGTATTGCGCGGGGTCGACATCAACGTTCCTGTCTTCAGGCACGCCAAGCCCCATGCGGAAGCCATCGACTTGCATGTCCCCCGTCCCTAGCCATTCCAACGAAGCCACCGGCTTGTTGTCTTCAAAGTTCACACGGATTACAGTGTCGAGTTCCATCCATCCTCTGTCCACATCGTGCAATGCGAAGGCACTGAGGTAGCATTCAAGTCGTTCGAGTTGAACAGGGCGGCCTTGGTCGTCAAGGCCTTGGTCCCCTATGGCAAAGGCGTCGCCGCCCCAGGACAATTCAAACTCCAAGGACAGTTGCAATGGTTCTTCTTCCCGGCAACCGGCCAAAAGGAAGACAAGGCCCAAAAAGGAACAAGAGAAGCGGAAGAAGCGAGAAGTCATGGGCATGGTAGTAAGAAGAACCCCTAATTTGCACCAAAAGTTGCGCACCACGTGCAATTCTGGCCCCATGAAATCATCCAAGCCCTTTGAAGTGGTCCGCGCATCTGCTGGATCAGGCAAGACTTACCGTCTCGTCAGCCGTTATTTGGCGTGCTGTTTGGTGCATGATGAGCCCCGTTCGTTTCGGCACGTGTTGGCCTTGACCTTCACCAACAAGGCCGCTTGGGAGATGAAGGAGCGCATTTTGAAAGATCTGGCCCAAGTGGGCGGAGGGACCGCCTCCGAAGATTTTGTCCAAGAGCTTTTGGACCAAACCCAATTGACTGCTGATACTTTGGCCGTTCGGGCCCGTGCGTTGCGGGCCACCATGCTTCATCGGTATGGGGAGATGGCGGTCATGACCTTGGACAGTTTCACCAACCGGTTGGTGAAGAGCTTTGCCCGCGATTTGGCCTTGGACCAAGATTACCGCATTGAATTGGACCAAGACCGCATTGTGGAAGAGGCCGTGGCGAATGTTTTGGACAGGGTGGGAGAGCCGGGCCATGAAGAATTCACAGCCATGCTCAAAGGTTTCGCACGACTGCAGGTGGAGGAGGAGAAGGACAGTAGGATCCGTCACCCCTTGACCACCTACGGCAAGGAAGTGCTCAAAGAAGGGATGAGGGATGCATTGGGCGCCTTGCAGGATTTGAAGCCAGAGGACTTTCGCGAGATGTCGGCTCAACTTCGCAAGGAGGTCAGGCGAGAAGAAAAAACCCTCCGAGCGCTGGCCAAGTTGGCGTTGGACAAGGTCCAAGCAGAGGGTCTCACTCCCAAGGACGTGTCGAGGGGCTCCCTCTTGACATGGCTCAACCACCAAAGCCACGGAGAAGCCAAAGCACCCTCGCCGACGTTGAGCAACATGTTTGACGACGGCATTTTCACCACCCAAAAAGCACCCACTGCCGTGGTCGATGCGGTGGACAGGGTGCGGCCTTTGGCCGAGGATGTGCTCGAGCAAGTGAAGCGCATGGTGCCCGGCACTCCTCTGGGAGAGGCCCATACGTTGAGGAAGCGGTTGATGCACAAAATGGACCTTGTGGGCACACTTGCCGCCATTTCTGACGAAATGGAACAGGTCCAAGAATCCCGCAATGTCCGAACCTTCCATGCCCTTCACGAAAGGGTTTCCCGTGTGGTGAGGCACAACCCAGTGCCGTTCCTGTTTGAAAGGATGGGCAGCAGATTCCGACACGTCTTTGTCGATGAATTTCAGGACACGTCCATCACGCAATGGCAAAACCTGATCCCCTTGGTGGACCATGTGCTGTCGGAACGCCATCGAACGTTGGTGGTGGGCGATGGTAAGCAAGCCATTTACCGCTGGCGCAATGGGGATTACCGTCAGTTGATGGAGTTGCCTGCCATTGTCGACGACGAGGAGGGAGCATTCTCAGATGCTGCCCGCACCTTTGGCGACACGCTGGATCCGCAAGTTTTGACCTCCAACTGGAGGAGTGGTCGGGCCATTGTCGACTGGAACAATCGTTTTTTCGATGCGGTGCAGGCGAGGCTGCCTCTGGGCCTCCAGAAGGTGTACGACGACCATGCACAAACCCCCATGAAGGATTTTGAGGGGCAAGTGCATGTGCAGGCCATCGCAGAAAAGGACAAAGCCACGCGAGAGGACATGGTCCACGGGGCCATTGTCGAGCGATTGCGGCACCATGCTTCCAAGGAGGGAGGGGGTTTTTCGTGGTCCGACATGGCCATCTTGGTCCGAACAAACAAGCAAGGAGCGCGCATCGCTCAGCATTTGCTCAACGAGGGAATCACCCCTCAAACGGAAGACAGTTTGCATGTTGGGCGTCACCCCGGGGCCCTTGCCGTGGTGGCGTTGACGCGCTGGGTGGTGGACCCGACGGAGGAACGTCACGCGACAGCTTGGTTGCAATGCGTGGCCGCATTGGAGCCTGAACGCATCGACGAATCGGCCGTTTTGGATGCCTTTGTGTGGCAAAATGGTGCCGACTTGGAACACCGGTCTTTCCGTGCCGCAGAAATGATGGCCCACCTGTATCCGGCGTTGGATCCGTTGGCCCGCGCAAATGGGCCGTTGGTGTCATGGATCGGACATGCATGCGAGGTTCTTGGGGTGACCCAAAGGTTTGACGCTTATGCGGAGGCCCTTATGGAAATGGCCCGCGAAGTGACGGGGACGGAAGACAGCGGCTTGCGAGGCTTCCTTCGAACTTGGGACCGCACGGGTCATTCGCGGTCGATCGTTGCGAGCGGGGGCCGCGATGCGGTGCAGGTCATGACCGTGCACAAGGCCAAAGGATTGGCCTTCCCAGTGACGTTGTTGCTGGCCGGGGTCAACAAGGCCAGGGAGGTGAAAGGCCATTTGCCGGTGGTCATCGATCCTTCGACAGGCGTGGACGTTCCGGCTGCCCTGCTCAGGGTTTCCGACATGAAAGACACGGCATTGGACCCGCGTGCTGAGGCTGAGCTGGACGCGGCCTTGTTGGACCAAATCAACATCGTCTATGTTGGCATGACCCGGCCTGTGGCACGTCTTGATGTCTTGGCAGAAACCCCTGATTTGGCGTTTGACCGAAACGATCCTGCCTTGGTGGGACAATGGGTATTGGCTTGCGCGGAAGACATGTCGGGCGAGGTGTTCATGTCATCGGGAGATGCTGTAACGGAAGGTGCAAACGATGGCACGCCATCGGACGACGACGGGCCTCTGGACGACGCCAAACCCATGGTCCAAACCACGGGCTTGGTCTTGGGGGAACAAGTGTCCCAAAGGGTCGTTCTGGGCCCCAACCATCACGCCCTTGTCCAGCCTGATGGGCTGGACGAATCGGCGCTCGGCACCGTTGTTCACGACTTGCTCGCAGAGGTCAAGACGGCATCGGATTGGGCCCAAGTGAGGCAACGTTTTGAGCGCCGATGGACCTTGTCGGAGGCCGACAATGCCAAGGTCGTTGCATGGGCAGAAGAAGTGTTTTCCAACCCTGGGTCCGCCGCTTTTTTTGACGAGGGTTTGCACGTGGAATGCGAACCGGAATGGAGCGATGGCTCCAAGGCGGTCCGGCCGGACAGGGTGGTCCACGATGGAACCTATTGGCATGTCATTGATTTCAAATCTGGGGAAGTGTCCAAGTCCGAACACATACAGCAGGTGCAAGGCTACATGGAGGTTCTCTCTTCTTTGGAATCGGATCCGGTGAAAGGCTGGCTCCTGTATCTCGACCCCTGGAGCCTGTTGCCCGTGCCCCAACGCCAAGAACCTCTTATCTTCGACAACGTCTGAGAGTGTTTCCCCGCAACCTGATTTTCCATGCGTTCATTTTGTGTTCTTCCTTCTTTCCGCGCCACGGGCCCCGCGGCAATTTTGGCCTTAGGATTGTTCGTCTCTTCGTCCTCTTGCACTTGGGGCCAAACTCCTGAGACGGGCAAGCCTTTGGAGGTATTGGAAATCAAGGGCCTTCCTGTGGGCTTGGTGCAGCCTGGAACCCGAGCTGCGGCTTGCTCGCCGGCCACTGCCCTTCGTGATTTGGAGTGGAACAACGTCCGGGTCCTTGTGGAGAATGGTGGAACCCTTTGGCACGATCGGGCAACGTACCGTGGGGCTTACATCGTCCCAAAAGAGGACCAAGTTTCCACCGTCTTCGGCGGGGCCTTGTGGATCGGCGGCATCAGCCCGGACCAACAATTGAAACTTGCTGCGGTCCGCTACCGCACGAATGGCAATGATTTTTGGCCAGGGCCGCTCTCCAACGATGGCACCGCAGAGGTCGATGCCAACACTTGCAACGAATACGACGAATTCTTCGTGTCCACACGGGCGGACGCCCAGCGTCATCGCCAGTATTTTGAAGCCCTTTCGGCGGGGACAGTGGACGAGGACTTCCCAGAAGGCTATGCGATGCCGTCTTATTTCAAGGACTACCCTGCACATGGCAGCACCGATTTGAACCAAGACTATTACCTCGCTCCTTTTCAGGATTACGACGGGGATGGGTACTACTCTCCGGAGCAAGGAGATTACCCTTGGTACGATTTTCTTCAAGAAATCGATTGCAAAAACCGCCGAAGAGAAGATGTGGTTCCCCTTTACGGAGACCAAAATTTTTACTGGATCATCAACGACAAAGGGAATGTGCACTCGGAGTCCCAAGGTGAACCCATTGGCATGGAAATCCGTGCCCAAGCCTTTGCCTTCGCCACCAACGACGAGGTGAACAACATGACATTCAACAACTATGTCTTGATCAACCAAGGCACCCAAACCTTGACCAACACCTACATGGCGCAATGGGTGGACAGTGACTTGGGGGCAATCTCTGACGATTACGTTGGGTGCGATGTCCAACGCGGATTGGGGTACACTTACAACGGGGATGCCTTCGACGAACCTGATGCCTTCTCACTGGGGTACGGGGAGTACCCTCCCGCCTTTGGGGTGGACTTCTTCGAAGGACCTTACCAAGATGCAGATGGGCTGGACAATCCATTGACGGAGAACTTTTCCGATGCCGTGGATTCCTTGGGGATTCCATACGGTGGGATTGGGATTGGCTATGGCGATGGGGTGGTGGACAACGAACGCTTTGGCATGCGACGCTTCATTTACTTCAACTGGGTGTCCGGAGTGAATGGACAACCGACCCAACCGGGTCACTACTACAACTACATGCGGGGCTTTTGGAAGAATGGCCAGCGCATGGCCTACGGAGGAGACGGCTTGAATTCTGGGACGGGCGCCAATTTGGAAATCCCTGCCGACTTCATGTTCCCGGGCGACACCGATCCTTACAATTGGGGAACTGATGGCTCTCCTGTTGATGCATGGACGGAATTTGGGGCAGGCAACCCTCCTGGCGACCGTTTGTTTTTGCAAAGTGCTGGTCCTTTCACCTTGGAGCCTGGAGACTACAACAACATCACGGTAGGGATGGTTTGGGCACGTGCCACGGGGGGAGAGCCCTTCGAGAGTGTCAAACTTTTGCGCTTGGCCGACGACAAGGCCCAGGCTTTGTTCGACAATTGCTTCGAAATTGTCTCCGGTCCAGATGCCCCAGACGTGGCGGTGCAAGAACTCGAAAATGAGCTCATCCTGTACCTGACCAACGACAATCCGTTGTCCAACAACTTCGAAGAGGGGTACACAGCCGTGGACCCGGGAATTCCCAAGGAGTTGGCGGATGGAACCTTGTTGTCTGAAACAGACCGTTCCTATGCCTTCGAAGGTTACCAGGTGTATCAATTGGCCGACAACAGTGTGAGTTCATCTGATTTGGGAGACATCGAAAAGGCCCGCTTGATTGCGCAATGCGATGTGGTGAATGGGATCGATCAGGTGGTGAATTACACCTTTGACGAAATCATGGAGGCCTCCGTTCCAACCTTAATGGCCAACGGTGCAAACGAGGGCATTGCCCACAGTTTCCGTGTCACCACCGATGCCTTTGCGCAAGGTGACAACGCGCTTGTGAATCACAAGACGTACTACTTTATGGCCTTGGCCTACGGGTACAACAACTACGCCGACTATGACCCCAACACGGGTTCTGGCCAAGACATTCAGTACAAAGCCTCTCGGAAGGCTGCCGTGGGCTCGATCCGCGTGTACAGCGGCTCCCCCCACAAGCCTTCTCCAGAATCTGGTGGCTTGATCCAGTCGGCGGCGTATGGCGACGGCGTGGAGATGACCCGCACGGAGGGCAAGGGCAACGGCTTGAACGACGTGGCCCTGACAGCTGCAAGCGAGGCGGCCCTCGTAGAGAGCCCCACGGGCAAGTTGGACTCTGTCACCTACCAAGGGGGCTTTGGTCCCGTCTCGGTGCGTGTGGTGGATCCACTTTCTGTGCCGAGCGCCGAGTTTGAGCTTCGCGTTTTGGGTGAAGCAGGGGACTTGGACGAGGGCACTGATGTGGAGTGGGTGCTGACCAACCTTTCCATGTTGGACACAGCTGCTTCCGCGAGCGACTCTGCCCGCGCCATTGTGACCAGCGACCGCACCATCGATGTGCTCAACGAGCAACTCATTTTGGAATGGGGATTGGGGGTCACCGTGCACCAACAAGTGTATGCCTCCAATGCCGAGGTGGCCACCCCCATTGGTTCGTCCATCACCTACGAGAACCCTCAGGAGCCATGGCTGCAAGGCATCTCTGACGCAGAAGGCTTCGTGGAGAACAACTGGATCCGCTCGGGCACCCAGGAAGGCGATGCCGAGTCTGCTTACGAGTTGGTCTACGACGACCTGATGGACGAGGAGGAACTCTATGAGGGCTTCCTTGGAGGCACATGGGCGCCCTATTCTGTGGTGTCTTATACGTCCGCCGACGTGGAAGACCCTGCCACAGGACAGACCTACGAGTTCTTGCCTTTGTACGCCCCCACGCGTGACGACTTGGAGCGCACACAGCAATGGAACACCCCAGAGTCCACCACCAGTGTCGATGTGGTGTTCACCAGCGACCGCAGCAAGTGGACCCGTTGTCCCGTCTTGGAGATGCAGCCCAATGACATTTTGGCTGAGAACGCCACCAATGCTCCTGGAACGTTGGAGAAGATGAACCTTCGCCGGCACGCCTCTGTCGACAAGTACGGCAAGACAGGTGGAGAGGGTGGCGCCAACGTCAACGACGCCAACCTTGTCAGCAACACGGGCATGGGATGGTTCCCGGGCTATGCCATCGACCTCACCACGGGTGAGCGTCTCAACATGGCCTTTGGAGAGGACTCGTGGCTCAGCGCCGACAACGGGAAGGACATGTTGTTCAACCCCTCCCCAAGCCGACAGTACATGGGCGGACAGCACTGGATCTATGTCTTCAAGAACGGACAGGCCGCCTCAGGAGCTGCCAACCGCATGCCTGCCTACGACAGGGGGGCGTTCATCATGACGCAATTGAGCGACCCCAGCATCACCAGTGAAAAGAAGGTCTTCCGCGACTGTGCATGGGTGGGCTCCACACGGAGCAATGCCGACTTCCCCATGCTGTCCATCGAAGACGGCCTCATCCCCAACACCGCACGGGTGAGCTTGCGCGTGGCACGGTCGTACGACCGCTACAGCGCACAGGTCGTGGACACCGACAACATCGACAACGCAGAAAACAACTGGGACCCCACCTACACCTTCTCGACCGCCGATGTGGCCACAAGGAGCGAACAGGCCAACGTCTTGGAGGACATGCTCGAGGAGATCAACATCGTGCCCAACCCGTACTACGCCTACAGCCAGTACGAGACCAACAAGCTCGACAACCGTGTCAAGATCGTGAACCTCCCAGAGCAGTGCACCGTGCGCATCTACAACCTCTCGGGCACACTCATCCGTACCTACAACAAAGCAGACCCCTTGACCTACGTCGATTGGGACCTGAAAAACGAGGCCAACGTCCCCATCGCAGGTGGCGTTTACATCATCCACGTCGATGTCCCCAATGTGGGACAAACCATTCGCAAATGGTTTGGGGTCATGAG
>JBELJW010000149.1:0-5069 GCA_042089975.1 Flavobacteriales bacterium
GGACAGGTTGAGGCCTTGGGGTATTCGGAAGCCATACAGACTTTTCTCTCAAGCATTGAATGTGCTGAAGCCACAGACAAAGACGGGTTCTTAGGGATCTACGGCAGCACAAACTTTGAAGCGATTTGTGGCATGGACAAGGACAGTCGTCCGCATTCTGGGGGTCTTCCTGAGGAATGTTTGGTCCAATACTCTCTCTATCGCTTCGTTCTGATTTTCAACCATTTCAATCAGATTTTGGATTGCTGGGAATTTTGTCCGGAGGGAGAATCCTCTGCAATATCGTACTTGTTGAATCGACTCTCCTCTCCAGTTCCTACCCCAGGGCATTTTCGCAAGCGAGGCGCAGTGACTTCATCACTGACCCGATTGGAATATGAGGAGATTGTTCGAAGGGGCGTCCTTCAGTGTCATCAAGGAGAGGTGTTCCAGGTGGTGTATTCTCGGCAGTTTCGTCAAGAATATGTTGGGGACGATTTCCAAGTTTACAGAGCTCTTCGCAGCATCAACCCAAGTCCCTTTTTGTTTTACATCGACGACGGCAATTCACGGGTCATCGGCTCAAGTCCGGAAGCACAGTTGCTTGTCAGGGATGGTATGGCGGAAGTTCATCCCATTGCGGGGACGGTGCGGCGTTCTCGAGTGGAAAGTGAAAACATCCAAGCGGTTGCCTTGCTGCGTGAGGATGAAAAGGAAAATGCTGAACACACCATGTTGTTGGATCTCGCACGGAACGACCTCAACCGCAGTTGCCAGGAGAGTGAGGTGACTCATTGCAAAGAGGTCCAGATGTTCAGCCATGTAATTCATTTGGTAAGCAAAGTGGAAGCGAGATTGAAATCAGGCATTCATGCGGCGCAAGTTTTCGCCGACACTTTTCCCGCTGGGACTTTAAGTGGAGCGCCGAAACTCAGGGCCATCGAGCTCATCGCGGAGCAGGAACCCCAATCTCGGGGGTTGTACGGAGGAGCTGTGGGCTGTTATGGTTTAAATGGGGATTGCATTCACGCCATTGCAATTCGTTCCTTTTTCTCCAACCAAGGCAGCTTGGCATACCAAGCTGGGGCAGGGGTAGTGATGGACAGCATTCCGTCGTCTGAGGCCGATGAAGTGGAAGGAAAATTAGAGGCGTTGTCCCAAGCCATGGATCTCGCAGAGACCCTCTAAAACTGATACCATGCAGAAAAGATTAAAAGAAATCCTCATCGTCGACAACTACGATTCATTCACGCACAACGTTGCGGCCTTGGTGAGTTCTGCTTCGCAGGTGCCTTGCCGTGTGGTTCGGGCAAAGGAAGGTGCAGCGCTCATTGAAGCACCCTGGAATTCTGTCATTTTCGGTCCTGGACCTTCCACCCCTGAAGCACATCCTGAATTGCTCGATTGCATTGCACGGCTACCTCGTGACACTCCAGCATTGGGCGTCTGTTTGGGCATGCAAGCATTTGCACATCTTCATGGTGGCAGTTTGGCACTGTTGGACCGTCCCAGGCATGGCAAACTTCGAACCGTGAAAGACGTTTGGCCGTCGCGGTTGTTCGAATGGCCCAATTGTCCATTTCCAGTGGGCAGCTACCACAGCTGGATTGTGGATCAACTGCCCGAAGGCTGGACTGCGACTGCAAGAGACGACGAGGGAATTTTCATGGCGATGGAGCATGAATGCAACCCTTGGGCAGGCGTCCAATTCCATCCTGAAAGTGTCATGACACCTCAGGGTCTTGAACTGATGATTGACTTTTTGAATCCAAGAACCAATGATTGACTTAGAAAGACTTCGAGACATGCGAGGTCTCGATCATTTTGAGGCCTACAACATCATGTGCAAAATGATGTCAGGAGCCATGTCAGAAATCCAAATGGCGGCTGTTCTGGCGTCTCTGAATCATCGGGAGTTCCAACTCGATGAGATCATGGGGTTTCGTGATGCCATGATGGATCATTGCGAACGGATTGATCTTGGTGGGTCGCCGTGCATGGACTTCTGTGGGACCGGCGGGGATGGGAAAGACACATTCAACATCAGCACAACAGCAGCCTTGACCCTAGGTGCAATGGGCATCCCTGTGGCCAAGCATGGGAACTACGGTGTGAGCAGCAACTGCGGTTCCAGCAATGTCCTTGAAGCCTTGGGCTACAAGTTTCCACGGACAGCTGAAGAGGCCAAGAAGCGGTTTGAAAGTCACGGACTTGTGTTTGTCCATGCGCCATTGTTCCACCCCGCCATGAGATACGTAGCTCCGGTTCGCCGCGCCATGGGTGTAAGGACGATCTTCAACATCATGGGGCCTCTGAGCAATCCAGCTCAACCCTCACATCAGGTGTCAGGAACATTTGACTTGCGCACACAACGACTTTATTCATGGAGCTTTGAGCGGATGGGTGTGGAAGCGGCAGTGGTGCATGGCTTGGACGGATACGATGAAATTTCATTGACCTCGCGTACTCGAGTGTACAGCACGCGCAAGCATTTTGCAACACTGTCGGTTGCTGATTTTGGCGCTGAAGCGTTGGAGCCTGCAAGCCTTCGAGGAGCAGAGACCATTGAAGGCAATGCCGCCATCATTCGAGCTGTTCTGAGTGGGGAAGGTCCAACTGCTCACAATCAAGTTGTGGCGGCCAATGCAGCCCTTGCCTTGGAGGTTTGGGACCCGGAGTGCTCCATGGATTTGGCATTCCATAGGGTTCTTGATTTTCTCAGTTCAGGCAGCGCCATGGATCACTTAAATACCTTGATTGAATCATGAATTCAGCACTTGAAAACATATTGGACGGCCTGCGGCGCAATGTACCGACGAAACAAGAGCGCGTGCCTTTGCCACAACTGATGACTTCGCCCCATTATGAGGTGCCTTGCATTTCGATGGTTGAATATCTAAAGAGGTCGGATAAAAATGGAATCGTCGCGGAGTTCAAGCGGTCTTCACCCTCCAATGGAGATTATCGGTTGGATTCGGATTTGGCAGAAACAACACGTGGTTACATGCAGGCCGGATGCAGTGGGTTAAGCATCCTTACCGAGCCACTCTTTTTCAAGGGATCGCTGGATGACCTCAGTTTGGCTCGGAGTCAACACTTGTGTCCCATTCTGTGCAAAGACTTCATTCTGTTTCCTTACCAGGTTCACGAAGCCCGAGCCGCCGGGGCGGACGTCATTCTTCTTATTGCCTCGCTTTTGGACAAACATCGTGTTCGTGACTTGGCGAAAATTGCCCACGATCTGGGAATGCAGGTGTTGCTCGAATGTCACACTGAGAAGGACTTGGACTCATGGATTTCCTCCATTCAAATGGTTGGTGTCAATTCAAGAAATCTGGCCACACTGAAAACAGATGTGACCCTCTTCGAAACCATGGTCAAGAAGCTGCCGAGGGAAGCGACGTGGGTGGCAGAAAGTGGCATTGCAAGCGCGAGTGACATTGCCGTTTTGCGCCGATCAGGATACTCTGGCTTTCTAATTGGGGATGCCTTCTTACGGTCAAGCTTGCCGCACAAAGCATGTGCCAAAATGGCCCGTGAGCTCCAGAATATCACAACATCACCATGAAGCGTTACAACATCAAAATATGCGGCATGACCTGCGCTAAAAATTTGATGAAGGTTTTGGATCTTGACATTGATGCAATAGGGATCATCAGTTGTCTGACCTCTCCCCGACATGTCGATCCAGCGGAGGCAAGACAACTCTTTCAACAGGTCAAGAAACGGGCCCCCAAGGTCGAGCGGCACTGGGTGGTGAGGGGCATTGACAAAGCCGAGTTGGAATCCGAATTGACTTCAGGTCTGGCGTGCACCCATGTTCAATTGCATGGTCATTATGGGGAAATCGATGCCCGCATTGTGAAAGCTGTGGGGAGGAAGGTTGTTCAAGTCCATTCCATGGAGGCGGCGGAATTTCCAAGAATTTGGTTGGATACAGATCGACTGCTGCTCGACACACCTGGTCCATGCGGCGGTGGAACGGGCAAGGCTTTTGACAGGTCGCTGTTCGCTGAATGGAAGACGCCTCGTGTTCCAGTGACCCTGGCAGGAGGGCTTGGGAAAGATCTTCAGGCAGAAGCCTTGAAGGACTTGCCCGAGTGGATTGGTTGGCTTGATGTCAACAGTGGGGTCGAGGTCTCTCCCGGAGTCAAGGATCTCCAGCAAATTCAAAGATTCATTCAAACCATTTGATCATGACGAACCACCCTATCATCAAGCACGGCTATTATGGCGATTTTGGCGGCCAATTCATTCCTGAGATGCTTCGTCGCAATTTCGAGGAACTGGAAAAAGCGTTCAATGAAGCTTGGGCCGACGGAGCCTTCAGGAAGGAATATCTTGAGTTGTTGCGTGATTTTGTTGGCAGGCCAACACCCTTGCAAAAGGCCGAACGTTGGAGTGAGCGTTGTGGTGTCGAGGTTTGGTTCAAGCGGGAAGACCTTGCTCACACAGGGGCCCATAAAATCAACAATGCCGTAGGCCAGGTCTTGCTGGCTCGTCGGATGGGGAAGAGCCACATCATTGCCGAGACTGGTGCGGGGCAACATGGAGTTGCCACCGCAACAGCCTGCGCTTGGGCGGGGTTGCCATGTACGGTGTTTATGGGGGCAGATGACATGAAGAGACAGAAACCAAATGTGGAGCGAATGCGCTTGCTTGGAGCTGAGGTAAGGGCGGCAAAAACGGGTTCAATGACGCTTAAGGACGCAACCAATGAAGCCATGCGATTCTGGATTGCGAACCCAACAGACACTCATTACGTGATTGGCTCTGCCGTTGGACCGCATCCGTATCCGATGATGGTGGCTGAATTTCACAGAATCATTGGGGAAGAAACAATGATGGCGTGCGCACGTTTGGCTTTGAAACCTACCCATCTTGTGGCTTGCCTTGGTGGTGGGTCCAACGCACTCGGACTGTTCTTGCCTTACATCGACCACGAGATTGCCTTGGTTGGTGTTGAAGCTGGTGGAGAAGGTTTGGACAGTGGACGCACTGCGGCCACAATTGAAAAGGGGAGTCCCGGCATTTTGCATGGCGCGAAGACCATGATTCTTCAAGACGGTGAAGGGCAGATCCAAGAGGCC
>JBELJW010000150.1:0-5063 GCA_042089975.1 Flavobacteriales bacterium
CCAGCAGAATTCTCTGAGCCTTCGAAGGGCTCGTAGTTGTAAGGTCCGCGTTCCGAAGGCCGGAACGTCATGTCCAGGGTGGGCAAGTTGGTGGGCATGCCCGCTGTGGCACTGTTGCTGTAGTCTCCTTTTTCATAGAGTTCACGAAGCAAAATCTGCCGCATGCGGTGGTCTTGGCGGGTCTCTGCATCCACCTGGCCGTCTTGCAGGGCACTGCCATTGATCAAGGAAGGATCGATGGTGTACCAACTCAATCCCGCTCGGTTGTAATTCGATCGCAAATCGTTCTCAAATCGGGCCTCAGGAAATTCAGCCTCTTGCCAGCGTGGCGTCGACGCCATGAACCAACGGTTGATGGCACGCAAGTCGATCGTGCTTTGGGATCCCTCGAAGTCATCGATGTAGGCGGTCCCTTCGTCCCCCACCGCACGGCTGTGTCCAGGGATCAGGTAGGCGCCCTCTGCGCTGATGTCAAAGGAGGACTTGGCGGTCGTGCTGTAAAAGGGCAGGCGGTCCACAAGCTCCGTCAACAAACGGCTTTCCGTTTGCCAAGAGAAATCCATGCCCACGACGGTGTTGTTCACGGGTTCGTCGCCCATGTTCACTTTTCGGGTCAACGGGCGCTCACGCATGTTGAGCAGCGTGGTTCCAATGTTGAAGTTGTCGCTTGCCACGTAGTCAAAGCGCGTGCCCAACAGCGTCTTGGTTTGGATGTTGAAGAGGGAATTGGACTCCAAGGACACCTTGATCGTTTGGCCCGACTCCATCAATCCGTCGTTGATGATCCGCACCCGGCCGAGGTTGTAATCGACGGTGTAGTCCCTGTTTTCCACAAGCCTCACCCCTCCGGCCGTCACCGTCACCGATCCCTCGGGGACGTTCAGGGCATTGAGCTGGATTTCAGATGAGCTCTGGGACTGGAAACGCCCCTTGATCCGGAAGCGATTGAGCGACGGGATTTGCTGGGCCGCCGTTTTGGTGCTGTCGTACAAAGGTTGGAAAACCAACGACTGAGACAATGCGTCTTTCACGCCTTCCTTGTCTGCAGGTGCAATCTCCTCGGACTCCTCCACATATTCTGAAATGCGGGCGCGAAGGTTCGCCCCAAAAGGCTCCACAGATGGCAGGAAAATGCGTCCGTTCTGGCTGTTGATGGTGCCGCCATTCACCGCCGCGTCGTCCACGTAGTCGTAGACGCCGTCTTGGCTGGGCATGCCATTGATGTCGATGCGGTCCATGCCCAACACTTGGACCAACAATTGCCCTTCCAACGGTGCCCGAGGGATGTAGTTCAAGTCCACCCCCGAATTGGGGTCATTGTACCAAATGTCCAATCGAAAATCTTCATTGCTCACCCCAAATGCCCCCATGGAGTAGACGTTTTTCATCATGGTCCGCCAAAGCGGTGCCTGGTCCCCATTGTCAAGCTTGACTTGGGTGACTGAAGACTTCAGCATTTTGAGCACAAGCGACCCAGGGGCGGCATACCCGTCCTGGCTGAGGGTGCCCACTTGGTAGGTCTGGCCATCGACGGTGTACTCATAGGCCACCGCCAGCACCTCTGCATTGTTGAGCGATTGACGCAAGGAAATGAAGCCGAGGCGGCTGTTGTAGGTGAATTCCGAAGCGGTCAGACGGCGGGCATTGCCCACGCGTTCGTAGTGGACGCCCTGCTTGAGGCTTCCGCCAATGGCACCAGAAATGGCTTCGTTGGCCCCGGTGAAATCCATCACTCCCTCGTTCAAGGTCAAGCTCCTGAAGAGATCATTGTTGTAGTTGCTCGGGGCGCGGCTCGGCACGACATCGGTGGCGGGCTCAAGCGCCGCCCCACCAAAAATGCTCCCATTGTCTGTCAGGTTGCCAAGCGGGAGATTGGAGGAAATGAAGTCGGGGTGCTCTCCCAAATCGGTGAATGCGACCACATTTCGCACATCCTGGGTGTTGGCCTGTGTGTTGACCACGTAAACCTCGATCCGGTTGATCACCACCCCTGAATTGGGAACGGGCAAAGACCTCATTGCCTCGTCGTACTTGCCCACAAAGTATTGGGACAAGAAGTAATGCCGGTTCGCCTCGTAATTGTCGGCCCGGATGTCAAACTCCTGGGTTTGGGCGCCCCCCTCGACTTCAATCTCGCTCCGCTCGCCTTTCTGTTGGCTGAAGACCGTGGTGTTGTAAAGACGCCCCCACTGGGTTTCCACCTTCAGGCCAAAAAGGCTTTGCGACCCCACAATCAAGCTGCTGTTCAGCGGCATGCTGATGTTTCCCGCCTCAATGTTTTTCAGGATGTCGTCTTCTTCTCCTTGGAAACCAATGTTCATTTGGTTTTCAAAGTCAAACAACGATTGGGTGTTGTATTGGGTCCCCAACTCAATCTTGTCGCCAATTTTTCCAGCAATGTTCAACTGGATGCGCTGGTCAAAATCGACCGCGCCCGCCCTTCGCTGTCGCTCAGGAATGCGCGGGTTTTCAGTGTTGTTCCAAGTGTAGCCCAATGAGATCTCAGCCGTGCCTTGGGGCTTGATTTCAATCTCATTGCTGCCAAAAATCATCTCAAACAACTCGCTGTCGATTTCCAATTTGGGGGCAAACGCCTTGGATGCGGCATCTTCCTCCTGCTGCAATTCGTTCCAAAACTCGGAGAGGTTGCCCTCAATGTTGTAGTCGAGGTATTCGTCTAGGGTGAAGAGGCTTGCAGGGCGAAAGGCCAAAGTGTCGCCAATCGTCTGCTGCACTTCGTACATGCCCGTCAAAGGATTGTACACCACCCCGTAGTTGAAGTTGCTTGGCCACTGAAGCGACACCCCACCCGGGAATTCCGAAGGGTTGAACATGTCCCCGTTGTCGTGGGGGAATGGGAGGTTGTAGGTCGTGGTGTCCGCCGTTTGGGCCGACACAACAGACACAGATGTCCCCCACCAAGCCACAAGGCCAAGGCTGAGTGTCGCAAGGACCCGCCAAGGTGCGTGGTCTTCGGGAGAGGGGGTGGTCATGGTCGTGGCCAGTTCAATCGTCAGTGAAGGTCAAAGTTCGCGCAAAGCGGCCTTGATCAAACCCTCCAACGTGGCTGAATTTCCCATGGAGTTGATGAGATGGTCCAGCACTTTGTTGCATTTGGTTTTGTCGAAGCCGAGAGACGTCAAAGCCCCCAACGCATCGTTCTTGATTGTATTGTGCGAGACTTGAGAAGTTCCTGCAGGCACAGAACCCGCACCCCCTGAATCCATGACTTTGTCCTGAAGGTCCACAATGATCCGCTGGGCCGTCTTCGCCCCGATGCCTTTGACGCGCTTCATGGCATCCACATCGCCGGAAGCAATCGCCAAAGAAGCCGTGGCGGGGTCCATGGCACTCAGAATCAGCCTTGCCGTGTTGGCGCCCACGCCATTGACCCCCACGAGCAAAAGGAACAACGTCCGCTCTTCCTCGGAGGCAAACCCAAACAGCAATTGAGCGTCTTCCCTCACCACCATGTGGGTGTGTATTTTGACAAGCTCGTTGTCGCCAAGCTGGTCAAAGGTGGTCAGACTGATCGCCACGTAGTAGCCCACCCCACCACATTCCACCACCACGTAGGTGGGGTGCTTTTCTACGAGTCTACCGTGCAGATGATGGATCACGATTGCATGCCTTTGATTTGGGCATCCACCACCGCCAAACGAACCATGTCGAGGATCTCTTTGGCGCTGGAACCCATTTGCAAAATATGGACGCTATTTCTCATGCCCAAGAGCACAGGGCCTTGTGCGTCCATTCCCGCCATCTCCTGCAGCAACTTATAACTGATGTTGCCTGCGGACAAATTGGGGAAAATCAAGGTGTTCACGCGGCGCTTGTGCAACGCGCTGAAGGGAAAGCTTTCCCCCAATTTTTCTTGGTTCATGGCAAAGTTGGCCTGCACCTCTCCGTCGACGATGAGCTCCGGGTGGTGCACATGAAGAAATCGCGCGGCTTCCGCCATTTTCTCTGCATCGTGGCCCTTGGAACTGCCAAAATTGGAGTAACTCAGCAACGCGATTCGCGGCACTATGCGCAGGTTTCTGACCGCCTCGGCCGTGAGCAGGGTGATGTTCACAATGTCTTGGGCCGTTGGGTTGGTGTTCACGGTGGTGTCCGCGAAGAACATTGGACCATTTTTGGTCTGCAAAATGTACATCCCGGCCACCTTGTCTACTCCCTGGGCTTTGCCAATGCTCTGAAGCGCAGGGCGGATCACGTTGGGGTAATTGCGCGTCAAGCCTGACACCAGCGCATCTGCCTCTCCTTGTTCCACCAACATGGAACCAAAGTAATTCCGCTGGCGCATTTGCCGTTCCGATTCTAGGGCGGTCAACCCATGGCGCTTCCGCTCTTCAAACAGCACAGCCCCAAAAGCCTTGCGGCGCTCGGACTGGTCGTCGCCTCGGGGATCCAAAATCGTGGCCCCTTCCAACTCCAAGCTGTTCTCTTCAATCAATGCGGTGATGTGCGCTTCGCGGCCCAACAAAATGGGGTGGGCGATGCCTTCGTCCATGGCCATTTCAGCAGCCTTGAGAACTTTGTAATGCTCTGCCTCGGCAAACACAACGCGCTTGGGAGACCGGGCCGCACGGGTGGCAATGTTGCGCGAGAAGGAGGAGTCGTTGCCCAAACGCATCTCGAGTTGCCGTTTGTAGCCTTCCCAATCGGTGATGGGTTCGCGGGCAACGCCAGATTCCATGGCGGCCTTTGCCACTGCGGGCGCCACCGTGGTGATCAACCGAGGATCAAGTGGCTTGGGGATGATCAGGTCACGCCCAAAGGTGAGTGCCCCTTCACCGTACGCCTCACTTACTTCGTCGGGCACATTTTCTTCTGCCAAGGTGGCAATCGCGCGGACGGCTGCCAGCTTCATCGCATCGTTGATGCCTGTGGCGCGGACGTCGAGGGCACCCCGAAAGATGTAGGGAAAGCCCAGCACGTTGTTGACCTGGTTGGGATGGTCGCTGCGGCCCGTGGCCATCAGCACATCCGCCCTGGACGACATGGCGTCGTCGTACCCAATCTCCGGGTCCGGATTGGCCAAGGCAAAGACGATGGGATTG
>JBELJW010000151.1:0-4868 GCA_042089975.1 Flavobacteriales bacterium
GATGCCCGGACCACATGTTTTGCCGCCCTGACGTCCTTCAAAAATACCGCAATCCCAAGCCCTGAAAAGGATTCAGCGTTGCGCAATTACTCACAATTGACCCCAATCTCATGTGAATAACCTCGCCCCTTCCGACGGCCACAAGCGGAGGGCTGCAATAGCTTTGAAAGGCCAAGGAGTCACAACGATTCCAGGCCACTATTTTGGACACATTTAGAGCGCAAGAACATGGATGCTAAGTTTTCACCACGTGTGAGGGAAGTGATTTCCTTGAGCCGTGAAGAGGCCCTTCGTTTGGGGCACAATTACATAGGTGTAGAACATTTGTTGCTGGGGATCATCAAAGAAGGCGAAGGCACGGCAGTGCGCATCCTTGAAGGACTCAATTGCGACCTGCAAAAACTTCGGAAACTGGTGGAGAGTTCTGTGCGGCCCACCGCCCCCAAACCTGGCGGGACTTCAGGCAACATTCCACTTGTCAAGCAAGCCGAGAAAATTTTGAAAATCACTTACCTCGAGGCCAAGATTTTCAAAAGCGCCATCATCGGCACAGAGCATCTGCTCCTGAGCATTCTCAAAGACGAGGACAACGTAGCTACCAAGAGCATTCACGCATTCAACATCGATTACGACGTGGCCAAAGAAGAATTTGAAAACCTGCTTTCCGACGGAAACACTGCAACGGGCCCCAGGGCCGACCACCCCATGTCTGACGGGGATGCCCCCATGGAGGGCGCCGGGGACGGCGGTTCAGGGGGTGGCGGTGGCCCCATGGGCCGCAAGGGAGACCCCAAATCCAAAACCCCTGTGTTGGACAATTTCGGCAGGGACTTGACCAAAATGGCGGAAGAAGGGAAACTTGATCCCATCGTCGGCCGCGCGAAGGAAATTGAGCGCGTCAGCCAAGTGTTGAGCCGACGGAAAAAGAACAACCCGATCCTCTTGGGAGAGCCTGGTGTCGGGAAAAGCGCCATTGCAGAAGGGCTAGCGCTTCGCATTGTCGAGAAAAAGGTCAGCCGTGTTTTGTTTGGAAAGCGGATTGTGACCCTCGATGTCGCCTCACTGGTCGCTGGCACCAAATACCGAGGTCAATTTGAGGAGCGCATGAAGGCGGTCATGAATGAATTGGAAAAGTCCCCTGACGTCATCTTGTTCATCGATGAAATCCACACCATCGTGGGTGCTGGGGGAGCGAGTGGTTCGTTGGACGCTTCCAACATGTTCAAACCGGCATTGGCAAGGGGTGAAATCCAATGCATTGGTGCCACCACCCTGGACGAATACCGTCAGTACATTGAGAAGGATGGTGCCCTTGAGCGGAGGTTCCAAAAGGTCATGGTGGAGCCCACAACCATTGAGGAGACACAACAGATCCTTCACAACATCAAGGACAAGTACGAGGAGCACCACAGCGTCAAGTACACCGACGAAGCCATCGCCGCATGCGTGACTTTGACCAGTCGGTACATCACCGACCGCCACCTCCCTGACAAGGCCATTGACGCCTTGGACGAGGTGGGGAGCCGGGTGCATTTGACCAATATCAATGTCCCTGAAGAGATTGTCAAAATCGAAGAAGAGATCGAGGAGGTCAAGGAGGAAAAGAGCCAAGTGGTCCGTTCACAACGGTACGAAGAGGCAGCACGCTTGCGCGACAAAGAACGAATTCTCAACGACCGCTTGGACAAGGCAAAGCGAACTTGGGAGGAAGACTCCAAGAACCAGCGGGTCACGGTCACAGTGGAACATGTCGGAGATGTTGTGGCCATGATGACCGGCATTCCCGTGCAGCGCATTGCCGAGAAGGAAAGCGGCAAGCTGGCCCGCATGAACGAGGACCTCGAAGGCAAGGTCATTGGCCAAGAAGAAGCGATCCAAAAGGTGGTCAAGGCCATCAAGCGAAACCGTGCAGGCCTGAAGGATCCCAACAAGCCCATTGGCTCGTTCATCTTCCTCGGTCCAACCGGCGTCGGAAAGACGCAATTGGCCAAGGTCCTTTCTCGATTCATGTTTGACAGCGAAGAAGCCATGATCCGCATCGACATGTCCGAGTACATGGAGAAGTTTGCAGTCACGCGCTTGATTGGAGCACCTCCGGGGTATGTGGGCTACGAGGAAGGTGGCCAGCTCACAGAGAAAGTACGCCGTCGGCCCTACTCCATCATCCTTTTGGACGAAATTGAGAAGGCACACCCTGATGTGTTCAACCTCTTGCTTCAGGCCTTGGACGATGGACAATTGACCGACAGCTTGGGCCGAAAAATCGACTTCCGCAACACCGTCATCATCATGACCTCCAACATTGGGGCCAGACAGTTGGCCGAGTTTGGCACAGGGGTTGGTTTTGGGACCACCGCAAAACAGGCAAACGTATCGTCTGACCGCGACAGCGTCATTCAAACCGCATTGAAGCGTGCATTCGCACCTGAGTTCTTGAACAGGATCGACGATGTCATCTTGTTCAAGAGCCTGAAGCGGGAACACATTCACCGCATCATCGACATTGAACTTGACGCCCTCAAGACCCGTGTGGTCGCTTTGGGGTACGATTTGGAAATCACCCAATCCGCAGCCGACTTCATCGTGGACAAAGGCTACGATGAAAAGTACGGTGCACGTCCCTTGAAACGCGCCATCCAAAAGTATTTGGAAGACCCCTTTGCCGAAGAAATCATCAATTCCGATGTCTCGGAGGGTGACTTGTTGCGTGCCGATTGCGCCAAAGACGCCAAGGAGCTCACCATTGAAGTCATCAAGGGAGGGTTGCTGGAGATGCCTGCAGGTGCCGAAGAAGCTCTGAAACCTGAAAAGGCGACCGCCAAGAAGACAGCGCCCAAGAAGACAAAGGGGAAAAAGAAATCGGACGACGCGCCTGCCAAGCCGACTTCGGAGGAGTCTGAAGGGTGATGGATTGGAAAGGTGCTTTGTTGGGCGCACTCCAAAACAAGTTCATTGCGGTGACTTTGTTGGCCCTCATTTGGGCCACATTCATCCATGACTTGGGGCTGCTCTACGTCGCACGTGAAACATCCCAGCTGAGTCAAATGAAGCAAGAACTGGTCGACATCCAGCAACGCAACGAAATGTTGAAACAACGGCAAGCGACCCTGTTGACCGACCCACAAGCGCTCGAACGCTTTGCACGGGAGCGGTTTTTCATGCGAAAACCGAATGAAGAGGTCTACCGCATTGTAGAGTGAACTTCGCACAACACGACCATGTGCCAAGGCTTGGGCTCAGGCCAAAAGGTCCTGCAGCGCAGCGAAGAAATCGAGCACGACACTAGGTTTCCACCAAAGAACCCAAGCCAATCCAGCGATGGCACCTCCAAGATGTGCGTCATGGGCAACCCGCGTCCCTCCTTTTCGGTTCATGCGGCTCTCGTACCAGAAGAACAATATCCCAGCCAAAGCTGCAGGGATGGGCACGATGAAAAACAACAACAAGGTTCGCGTTGGATGCATGGCAATGAAGGCAATCAGAACAGCGCTCACGGCACCGGACGCCCCAAGGCTTCTGTATCCCCGATGGTCACGGTATTTGTGCAAGGCGGGAATGGCCCCGCCGATCAATCCGAGAAAATACAGGGCTGGAAAGCCCAGCCAGCCCAAGAAGCTCAAATCCGCGGCCACGGTTTGGCCAAACTCGTACAGCACAAACATGTTGAACATCAGGTGCATGGTGTCCGCATGCACAAATCCATGGGTGACCACCCTCCACCACTCGCCTTTGTGCACCACGTCGTAGGGCACAAGCATCCATTTGGCCTTGTTCGCCGACTCCATGCATTGCCAAGACACCAACCCGGTCGCCACGACCAAAAGAAGCACCATGCTCATCTTCAGGAACTGTGGTCGGCCACAATGACCCATTGGCCCTCGATGCGTCTCCACAACAAAGTGTACATCCCCTGCGCATCATCGTGATCTTTTTTGGACAAATGCCATCCACCGAGCAGCCACCCGGCATTGGGCCCCAAAGCGGTCCATTGACGGTTGTCGAAGTCAAGGGTGCCCATCAGGGACATCGTAGGGTAGCTTTTCTGGTAGCGCGCCAAGGTGGCCTTGTGCCCGTGGGTGACCCCAGAACTTCCGACAAACACCAAGGAGTCGCTCTTCCAATAGCCTTCCATGAAGCCTTCCAAATCTCCTTCGTTCCAGGCCGTGATTTGACGATGCATCACCTCTTCAATCTCGGCAGGCAGACCAGGGGCACCAAGTTGCGACCAAGCCGTGGAGCCCATAAGCCAAATGGCCGCCGTGGCCAACAACAATCTGCCCTTACACATTGAATCGGAAGTGCATGATGTCCCCATCTTCCACGACATACTCCTTTCCCTCCACGCTCAGCTTGCCAGATTCCTTCACGGCTTGCTCACTTCCCAATTCCACAAAATCAGCGTACTTCATCACTTCAGCACGGATGAATCCCTTCTCAAAATCGGTGTGGATGACTCCTGCAGATTGCGGGGCAGTGAAGCCTTCACGGATGGTCCACGCACGTACTTCTTTCTCACCTGCTGTGAAGTAGGTCTGAAGTTTCAAAAGGGAGTAGGCCTCTCGGATCAACTTGGCCACCCCTGGCTCTTTGAGCCCGAGGTCCTCCAAAAACATGGCCCTTTCATCGGCGTCTTCCAACTCCGCGATGTCGGCTTCAATGGCAGCGCCGAGCACCAACACACCTGCACCTTCAGATGCAGCGACTTCTTGGACCCTTTCCACATGTCCATTGCCATCCACCACTGACGCCTCGTCCACATTGCAGACATACAGAATGGGCTTGGACGTCAACAACTGCATATCTGCCATCAAGTGCTCCTCGAATTCCTCCAAGGCCAATCCCCTTGCACTGAGGCCTTTTTCCAAATG
>JBELJW010000152.1:0-4855 GCA_042089975.1 Flavobacteriales bacterium
CAGGCTGTTAAGCAATACAAGGCCTGCCTTGCACCACAAACTTGACGGCCGTCCCACCATGTCCGACTTGACCCTCCACGCCCGCTCCATTCCATGCCTCGACCCCAGGGTGGACCGGCATCTGGTCATTCTGCATGGCCTCTTGGGAAGCTGCGACAACTGGCAAACATTGGGCAAACGGTACGCTGAATCCCACCACGTTTGGCTCCTCGATGCCAGAAACCATGGGCGAAGCCCCCATCATCCCGAACATTCTTACTCTGCCATGGCTGCAGATGTCGTGCGCTTCCTCGACCAAAACCACATTCCCAAAGCCTGCTTTTTGGGCCACAGCATGGGTGGGAAAACGGTGCTGCAATTGTCACAAGACCATCCAAACAGAATGGAAAAACTCGTCGTGGCAGACATCGCTGCACGCGCCTACACGCCACACCATGGGCCCATCTTCGACGCCTTGCGGGACGTCCGACCACAACAGGCCACCACCCGCGAAGAGGTGAGGGACCAACTTGCCAGCCAGCTGGGGTCCGACCCGGTGCTGGTGTCTTTTTTGATGAAGGGCCTCCATCGACAAAAGGAAGGCGGGTTCTGCTGGCGCTTCAATGTTCCTGTCTTGCAGCAATCCCTGGAGGAAGTCGTTGGCAGCATCGACCTGAGCGTGAACACGCTCCCGGCGCTCTTCATCCGAGGCAGCGAAAGCGACTATGTAGGGGACGACGATCTCGAGAGGTTGCAAGAACATTTCCTCCATATGAACGACCACGTCATTTCCGGGGCTGGCCACTGGCTTCACGCCCAGGCTCCGGAAGAATTCTATGCCGTCACTTCAGACTTTTTGGGCTAGCCCCTTCGGCGGACTGAGAACGCTTGAAGCCCCCCGTGGCCTTGGTTCCCTTGCGCAGCTCTTTTTGCCGTTCCGCGGGCAAGTTGACAAAGTCCATACATTCACTGCCGCAAGTTTCTTGCCACTTGGCCCGACATGCTTCGCATTGGATCATGAGCACGTTGCACGTGGGGTTGGCGCAGTTGAGGTGGTCGTCACAAGGAGCCTTGCAAGTGTGGCAATGGGCGATGACATCGTCTGAAATGCGCTCCGACAAACGTTCGTCAAAGACAAAGTTCTTGCCGATGAATTTGTTGCGAAGGCCTTTTTCCTTCGCCTGGCGTGTGTACTCAATGATGCCCCCTTCCAGTTGATGCACGTTGGGGAACCCCTTGTGTTTCAGATAGGCACTCGCCTTTTCGCAACGGATGCCGCCCGTGCAATACATGACAATGTTGGCTTCTTTTTGAGACTCTAGCATGTCTTCGACCAATGCAATCTCCTCTCTGAATGTCTCCACATCAGGACAAATCGCACCCTCGAAATGTCCGACTTCACTCTCATAGGCATTTCTCATGTCCACGAGAATGGTGTCCTCCTTGTCCGTGAGGTGATTGAATTCCTCCGCCTTGAGGTGGGTGCCACAATCGGTCACGTCAAACGTCCCGTCGTGAAGGCCGTCGGCGACGATCTTGTCCTTCACGCGAACGATCAATTTGAAGAAGCTCTTCCCTTGCTCGACCGCAATGTTGAGCCTCAATTCAGGCAACCAGCCAAGTGCCTCCACGTGGGCTTTGAAGTCCCCCAAGCGTTCCGAGGGCACCGAAATTTGTGCGTTGATGCCTTCGCGGGCCACATACGTGCGCCCCAACACCTCCATTTCTGACCAGGCCGCGTAAAGTTGGTCCCTCGTGGCCAATGGGTCCTCCAAGTGAACGTAACGGTAGAAACTCATGGTCGTTCTTGGACGCTCATCAGCTTGCATGCGCTCGAACAAGACCCTTCGATCCTCTTTGTTGTGGAGATTTTTCATTCCTCCGCAAAGGTAAGTCACACCCTTTCTAAGGCAGGGGGGTCCACGTTTTCCATTTGTTGGCACTCCCCGTTTGGGAACGAAGAACATCTCCATCGTACTTGCACCTTGAACATGCATGCCATGAACGAAACCCTCGAATTTTGCAAGAAAGTGTTGAGCCGCGTCAGCTTTGACAGGGCCCTGTTCGCGAAAGAATTGAAGAAGAGCTTTTTGTGGCTTCCTCAGAAAGAGGCCTTGGAACTCAAACGATGGGCCATTGCTTCCTATGGGCGACGCTATGCGGGGCTGATTGCGTCCACCTTTGCTGCGGCGCAGCTGGGTTGACCCAACCCCACGTCAAACGCCAAAGCCTTTCCGTCACTGGAGAGGCTTTTTTGATTGAGAACGTTGGAGCAAGTCAATGTTCCTTTTCAATCCAACCAAACCCGTACGCTTGACCGCACTGTCCTTGAACACTTCCCGAAACACGTCCTCTGTCAAATCCACCCAGTCGCTTTGGGTCATGTCCAAGAGCCTTGGGTGAGGAGCAAACCTTGGTTCTGTGGTGGGGGAGGCATGGCGGTTCCATGGACAAACCTCTTGGCAGATGTCACAACCAAACATCCATTGGTCCATATGGGCTCCAACAGGTTCCGGGATGGCCCCACGCAATTCAATCGTGAAATAACTGATGCACTTGCTCCCATCCACCACGTAAGGCTTGACAATTGCACCAGTGGGACATGCGTCAAGGCAT
This sequence comes from Flavobacteriales bacterium, assembly GCA_042089975.1. Classification (GTDB taxonomy): domain Bacteria; phylum Bacteroidota; class Bacteroidia; order Flavobacteriales_D; family Sanyastnellaceae; genus UBA11663. Next base: position 2,596 of record JBELJW010000152.1, read on the forward strand.
CTCGTGCATGAGCCGCAATGGTCGGTGACAGGACCGTCGGGCTCAAGCTCGAGGTCCAACATCATCTCCGCCAAAAAGAAGTAACTCCCTTCGTTCTTGTTGAGGAGCAGGCTGTGCTTTCCAATCCAACCCAACCCAGAGCGCTCGGCCCAAGCCCGTTCCAGGATGGGCGCAGAATCCACATACACCCTTCCCGCCACATCCCCCCATTCTGACCGCATCCATTTCAACAGTTCCTTCAACTTCCACTTCAACACAAAGTGATAATCCTCCCCATAGGCATACTGCGCCACCTTGGGCGCCTTGGGGTCGGCAGGCTTGTCGGGGTTGTGGTAATTGAACAACAGGCTGACCACCGACTTGGTCCCCGGCAACAGCTTTCGGGGATCCAACCGCTTGTCGAAGTTTCCCTCCATGTAAGCCATCTCTCCATGCATGCCCTGCTTGAGCCAAGCTTCCAACCGAGGTGCCTCATGGGTCAACTCTGTGGCCACAGACACCCCCACCGATGAAAAACCAAGCTCCTGCGCTTTGCGCCTGATCCATGCCGAGCGTTCCGAAGCTTGATGACTTGATTTCCCCATGCTCAGGACCCAAACAACTCTGCTGAGCTTGCGGAAGGTTTGCGGCCAAGGTGCTTGTAGGCCTCAGGAGTGGCTTGTCGCCCCCGCGGGGTGCGCACGAGCAGTCCTTCCTGGATCAAGTAGGGTTCGTACACCTCCTCGATGGTCCCCGCATTTTCGCCGATGGCCGTGGCCAAGGTATTGGCTCCGACAGGACCGCCTTTGAACTTGTCGATTATGGCAGACAAAATCCTATTGTCCATGTCGTCCAACCCCTTTTTGTCGACTTGAAGGGCATCCAACGCGTACGCAGTGACCTCCAGATCGATATTTCCAGTGCCTTTGACTTGGGCAAAATCCCTTACCCTCCGCAAGAGTGCGTTGCTGATACGAGGTGTCCCTCGGCTTCGCGACGCAATCTCAAAAGCTGCCGCAGGATCCATCTCGATGTCCAGGATGCCAGCCGACCGCTCCACAATGTCCGTGAGGGTCTTGGAGTCGTAATAGTGCAGCCTCAAATTGATCCCAAACCGGGCCCGCAAGGGCGCCGTAAGCAATCCCGATCGGGTGGTGGCACCCACCAATGTAAAAGGGTTCAAGTCGATTTGCACCGTACGTGCATTGGGACCGGTGTCGATGACCAAGTCAATCCTGTAGTCTTCCATTGCACTGTACAAGTACTCCTCCACCACAGGGGAAAGACGATGGATCTCATCAATGAACAGGACATCATTTGGGTCCAGGCTTGTCAACAAACCCGCGAGGTCACCCGGCTTGTCCAAAACAGGTCCAGACGTGGTGCGAATGGCCACCCCCATCTCATTGGCAACAATGTTGGCCAAGGTCGTCTTTCCCAAACCGGGAGGTCCATGGAGCAAAACATGGTCCAACGCTTCTTGACGCTGCCGTGCGGCCTGGACAAACACTTGAAGGTTGTCCATGGCTGCACGCTGACCGGTGAAATCTTCAAATTGCGCAGGTCGAAGCACGCGGTCCACGTCGCCGTCGGAAGCCTGCTCGGCTTCTCCTCTTACGTCGAATTCTTCTTCTTCAGCCATGGAAGACTAAGGTAGCGTCTCCGGGCAACAAAAAGCCCTCACCAAAGCGAGGGCTTTTCAAACGGACCATTCACAAATGAACCCGCAAAAATCAGTGGGCTGTTTCGCCAGCTTTCAGCGGCACGATTTGAGGAACAAAATCTTCCTCAAAGTCTGGGTTGCTGTAATCATACGCCCAACGGTGCACCTCAGGCAGCGCACCAGGCCAGTTGCCATGGACGTGCTTGACCGGTGTGGTCCACTCCAACGTGTTCGACTTCCATGGGTTTTCAGTCGCCAGCTGGCCACGGAAAATGCTGTAGAAGAAGTTCCACAAGAAAGGCAGCTGCCCCACGGCACCTATGATGGCAAAAGTGGAGATGATGGGTTGCAAATCCATGACAAAGTCTAGGTACTCAAAGGCACTGTAATCGTAATAACGACGTGGCGCTCCTGCCAGTCCTACAAAGTGCATGGGGAAGAACACTCCGTACCCAGCCACCAATGTGGTCCAGAAGTGCACGTAGCCGAGTTTGTTGTTCAACATGCGACCAAACATCTTGGGGAACCAATGGTAGACTCCAGCAAGCATGCCAAAAATCGCACTCATGCCCATCACGATGTGGAAGTGTGCCACCACGAAATACGTGTCGTGCACAT
>JBELJW010000153.1:0-4848 GCA_042089975.1 Flavobacteriales bacterium
CGTATGCCGATGTATGCCTTGCCTGGCTTGTTGTACTTCTGGGCCACGTATTCGGCCACCACTTCACACAAACTCGCTTCGCCTGTCCCGCTGCCTTGCACCACGTCACCGCTGCGCTTGTTGACCGCCACAATGTGGTTGTCTTCGTAAAGAACCTGAAGGTTGTCTTTGGTGCTGTGGACAATGGGTGCCTTGGGAGGCTTGACGAAGCGATGGAAGGTCCCATCGTTTCTCTGCGGGCGTGGTCCCGACTTGCTGCCACTGCCCTCTGCCATCAGTACTGCTCCGTGTCGTTGGGAAAGTCCACTTCGCGGACGTCGGTCACATATTGACGGATGGCGCTCAGCATTTGGTCCCCCAAGTCGGAATAGCGTCGCAGAAAGCGCGGCGAGAACGCTTGGGTGATGCCCAACATGTCATGCAACACGAGCACTTGTCCATCACATGACGCACCAGCGCCAATGCCAATGGTGGGGCATGCGACAGCCTCAGTCACCTTGCCTGCAAGTTGTGCGGGGATCTTTTCGAAGACGATGGAAAAACAACCGATGTCGTTCAACATTTGGGCATCCTCCATCAAATGACGGGCCTCTTCTTCCTCTTTCGCCCTGACGGTGTAAGTCCCAAACTTGTAAATGGACTGAGGGGTCAACCCCAAATGCCCCATGACGGGGATGCCTGCCGACAGGATGCGCTCAATGCTCTCTCGGACTTCTCGCCCTCCTTCCAGCTTGACGGCATGGGCGCCGCTTTCCTTCATGATGCGGATGGCACTGTTCAAGGCCTCTTTCGAATTTCCTTGGTACGTTCCAAACGGCAAGTCGACCACGACCAAGGCGCGCTTGGCTGCACGCACCACGGCTTGTGCGTGGTAAATCATTTGGTCCAAGGTGATGGGGAGGGTGGTTTCATGGCCCGCCATGACATTGGAGGCGCTGTCCCCCACCAAGATGATGTCCACCCCAGCTTGGTCCACCACGGTGGCCATGGTGTAGTCGTAGGCAGTGAGCATGGCGATCTTCTCGCCGCTTTGCTTCATTTCATGCAGCACCTGTGTGGTGATGCGCTTGGCTTGTTTGTGCACAGACATGCTGCGAAGGTAACACTCAGACCAAACGCCGAAACGTGAAATTCAAGCGTGGTTCCTGTACCCTTTTGCGGCGTGGAACGCTGTGCTCGTGGTCTTCTTGGAGATGTTCCATGAGCAGCAGGTCCCCATGATGAAGTTCGATGTTCAGCACCTCTGACGTTCTCCTGTCTCTGATTTTGAAGGTTCGACTGGCGCCCAAACTCAAGCTGGCGATGCTCGACGGATCGATTTCAGGCTCGTTGTCGCGGTGCCAGCCCATGGCGTCATGTCCATTGCGGTAGCCGTTGACCAACACGGCGTTGTAGGTCGCACCCGCGCATTGCTGCACGTCCCGGGCAAGGGTCTCCATGGGCCCATCCCATGGGCGGGCAGGCCATTGGACCGTGGCGTATTGGTAGGAGGGACCCCACCACGCTGTCAGCCGCGGTTCTTTGTGCCATTGGCCAAAAACACGGATGTCGTTTTGACGCCACCCTTCTCCGGATTGCCCTACGGTTTCCCACCACTTCGTCACATCAAGTGTTTGGAAGGCTCCTCTGTGCACCAAGCAGCGCCTTGGGCCTTCCGCCAATAGAATGTCCGTCTGCCCCGTCATGCGTTCAACCATGCAACACAACGAGCCAGACATAGGCAACGTAGACCGCGATGTACACGACGCCTGCTCCACGTCCAAGCTTGCCCTTGGTGAGCAGGATCATGGGGGCCAAAAGCAGGGCAGCACCCAACATCCACCACATGTCGTGCGCAGGCACGACTTCGCTCACGGCAAGCGGTGCGGAGGAGGCTGTGGCGCCCAACACCAGAAACAGATTCAGGATGTTGGAGCCCACCAAATTCCCAATGCTCAAGGCGCTGTTGCCTCGCAATGCGGCGGTCAAGGACGCAGCAATTTCTGGCACACTCGTGCCAAAGGCCACCACGGTGACGCCCACGACATGGGTGCTGACCCCCCAATCCATCGCAATTTGCTTCGCCGAGGTCACAAAGACATCCGAGCCCCAATACAAGGCCACACAGCCCACCGTCAAGAGCAGAGCAAGAAGGGCGTAGGATTTGGAGGCATCTCCGGCTTCATCCATCAAGTCTTCCACAGCTGGATCTTGGGCTTGGCCCTTTTGTGCATGGCGTCGTGCCAACACCATTTGGCCACCCAAATAAAGCATTGCACCCAGCAACAAAATGCCCCCATCCCAAGCCCCAAGCGTCAAATCCCAAACCTCCAACATGAAAATGACAGAGGCCAGAACCATGACCCACCAATGGATCCTTAGTTCTGACCACTGGACATGAACGGTTCTCACCAGCACGGTCAAACCAAGCGCCAAGCCGAGATTGGCCACGTTGGAGCCCAATACATTGCCCACGGCGATGGCACCGTCACCATGCCAAGAAGCTTGGAGAGAGGCAAACAACTCGGGAGCACTTGTGCCCATGGCCACAATGGTGAGGCCCACAAGGAGGGGGGGGACGTTCGCTTTGAGTGCCAGTGCTGACGCATTTCGTACCAGCAACTCGCCGCCCAAGATCAAGACGACCAAGCCGCCGATGAACCACAACCAAGTCATGTGTTCAATGAATCATCCAACGGGCCATCGCCCATGTTGGGGTTGCTTGAATCTTCCTTGTTCGCTTGTTTCGGAGGTTGTTGGGTTTGCTTCACCGACCCAAAATCCCTGCGTTTGGGGGCGTCTTCTGCCAAGATTTCGCGCTGGATGTCCTCTGTGGCATTTCGAAAGGTGCGTACGGCTTCTCCCATGGTTTTGGCCAAAGAAGGAATGCCTTTGGCCCCAAAGAGCAGCAGGTAAACCACGAAAATGAAGACGATTTCTGTTGCACCCATGGAACGACAAAAGTACGTCACCCCCCAACAACCGAATGAAAAAAGCGGGGCCATGATGGCCCCGCTTTGAGATTCAGGAAGCGATGCTCTGGAATCAATCGTAAGTGGTTCCCCAAACGAGGAGGAAATTCATCAAGTCCACGACTTGAACGAGCCCGTCTCCATTGAAGTCGGGGCAAGGTTGATAGGAGCACGTGCCGTCGTCGACATTGGCGAGGTCATCAAAATTGACGGCTTCCTCGTCGATGCAGCCAGGGAAGAGACAAAAGCCACTGTCTTGGTCCGCATCTGCGTTGTAGTTCAGGGCTGCACTGTAGATGCAACCTTCTGAACCACAACAATCGTCTCCTTGACATGGAGACACGGTGGCCAGGAGTTGTTCATCTGTGAATGCGGTCACCTCACATGCCTCCACAATCCAGGGCTGCATGCCCCATACAGGCCCTGCAGTATCATAAGCCAACAGGAAGGCCAACAAATCCGCCAATTGAACCATGCCATCCGTGTTGAAGTCAGCATTGACAGGCGCATTGGAGCAGTCATTTTCTCCTTCGAAGTTGGCAACCGGGTTGTAGTTGGCATAATCCTCATCCATGCACCCTTGGAACAGGCACGAGCCATCGTCGTACAAGGCATCTTCCTCGTAGTTCATGGCTGTGGCATAAATGCAGCCGCTGCAGCCTTCAAAGACGCATGAGTCGTCGTCTTCCGTGGCCTCAGGGTCATAATTGCAGGCGCAACCATCGGTGCAACCTAGAATTTCATCGGCATCACAGACCCCGTCGCCATCTTCATCAGCCAGACAGTTGCCGTCACAATCAAGTCCCTCCTCTGGGAAGGTACAAGTGCCGTTGTCAATGGTTGCGGTGTCGTCATAGTTGCATGCTTCAGCATCCGTGCAGCCCGCACAAGAGAGGAAGTCACAACTGCCGTCGTTGATTTCTGCTTCTGGATCGAAGTTGCAAGCTCCTTCTTCAGTGCAACCGAACACCACGCAAGACGTGAAGTCACAGGAGCCATCGTCAATCAAAGCATTTGGGTCGTAGTTGCAAGCACCTTCAATGGTACATCCCAAGCAGTCGTAGGTGCAAGATCCGTCATCGTTGGTGGCGCCTTCTGTGTAGTTGCAGGCTTCGCTGTCTGTGCAGCCAAACACCTCAAATTCATCACATACACCGTCACCGTCGTCATCATTCAGGCACTCTCCTTCGCAATCGTAGGGGAATTCGGCATAGATACACGATCCATCTTCAAAGGCTGCTTCCTCGTCGTAGTTGCACGCTGAAGGGTCGGTACATCCGAACTCCAGACAGGAAACAAATTCACATGAACCGTCGTCGAACGTGGCCCCTGGGTTGTAGTTGCAAGCTTGTTCCGAAGTGCACCCTCCGCAATCATCTGAAATGCAATTGCCTTCGCAGTCAAATCCCTCCTCTGGGAATTCACATTCACCGGCATAGATGGCATCCTCATCGTAGTTGCAAGCTGACGTGCTCAAACACCCCGTGCAAGAGTTGGTTTCACAACTGCCATCGTCGATGGTCGCACTTGACTCAAAATTGCAAGCCGTAGGATCGGTACAACCCGGCACATTGGGCACACAAGATCCATCATCCTCAGTGGCATCTGGATCAAAGTTCGAGGCCGTTTCATCGGTGCAACCTTCCACCTCATCGCCATTGCATACACCGTCGTTGTCCGAGTCGAACAAGCATAGGCCATCACAATCGAATCCTGGTTCCGGGAAGTCGCAAGGCCCTGGATAGATGGCATCGGAATCGTAGTTGCATGCAGCTGATGCCAAACACCCTTGACAGGAATCAAACTCACAACCATCGTTGCTGTTGGCGTCAAAATCGTAGTTGCAGGCAGAGGGGTCCATGCACCCAAGCACCGTGGCCACACATGAGCCATCATC
>JBELJW010000154.1:0-4751 GCA_042089975.1 Flavobacteriales bacterium
CGCCAAATTCATCTCCCGGACCCCCGATCCCTCGAAACTCAACTTGGGCCTGAAGGGGCTTTGCCAAGGTCAAGCAGGCCACAAAACAGCCGATGGCAAGGTGTCGAATCATGACGGCAAGTTCGCGCAAATCACTGGGTTTTGAGCAAACGTCCTCGTCGCACGAGGCCACGGGTCCGGTCTTGCAGCTGAAGAACATACATCCCCTGTGGGAGCCCATCGAGTTCGATCAAAAACGGTCCTACTGCATTTCCCTGTTTCACCAACTGGCCCTGAAGCCCATGCAATTCCCAATGGGAAAGCACTTCCTCGAACCCAGACACCCAGACGTGATCTCCCGCTGGATTGGGGTGAAAAACAAGGGGTTCCGCCGCTGAAGGAGTCGCCGAAGTGGAGCCGCTGGAGACGCCGCTGATTGCGGCCAGCACCGCTTGAGAGGCCGTGACCTTTCCATGCCCCCAGACCCAATCGCCTTCCGAGGGCAATGCCCCGGTGTCGTTGTCTTCACGCGCAGTTTGCTCCAACAAATCCCGTACATCCCCTGCGGTCAACGTTGGGTTGGCCTCGAGCATCAATGCCACTACACCAGCGGTGGCTGGGCTGCTCATGCTCGTTCCAGAAAGTTTGGCAAAGTCGTACGTCATCCCATCGAATTCCGCGGTGCTTGTCACCGTGTAGGTGCCGTCGCGGAATGAACTGAGGGAGGATTCAACGCTCACTCCTGGGGCCGATACGTTGGGTTTGAGTCGGCCATCCAACGTAGGTCCGTAGGAAGAAAAATAGGCGAGCGTTCCGCCCACTTCTGTGCCCACAGAATTCAGGGACTCGGAGGAATATGCTCCAATGGCGATGACACTGTTGCTGCATGCCGGTTGTTGGATGCCGTAGTAAGGGTTGCCTTGAAGCCAAGTGGGCTGGGCCGCCTGGAAATCTTGTCCCCAGTTGCCCACGTCGTTGGAGAGGTGGGTGTGGTTCCAAGCATGCACGGTCCCGGATTCGGCGTGGAACTGTAGGACCACCCCCAGACCAGAGTTGCCCTTGTGGATCCGGATTTGAAGGAACGGCCGTCCATTGTTGGGGTGGGAGGCTTCGGCCACCACATCGTAAACGATGGTGTCGCCGTTGGCCGTTTGGAGGGTGTCCAGCAGGAAAGGCCCCGCCGAGGTGTCAAACCATGGACTTGTGCCCACGACGTTGCTCGCCCCCACCGTCAAAGCAAAGTTGGCCCCAAAAGATGCTCCTGGCTCCCCCCAAAGGGTCAGGTTTTGTCCCCACGCGTTGGGATGGGAAGACAAAGGATAAAACTGCACCCTGCTGCGTGCCGTGTCCGTTGCGGCCTCGAAAGCATGTTCGATGTGGAAATTGCTGTCCCCGTTGTTGCCATTGGAGCTGACAAAAACCACACCTTCTTCCGACAACTGATCGATGAACACGTTGCTCAGGGAAGTGCCATCTGGGGTGCCCCATTGTGGAAGGCCCCAGCTGTTGTTGATGACCAGACGTTTGTTGTCCGCCTCTGCCACATCCTGCATCCAGGCGAAGGCATCCAGCGCGGCGGCTTCGTCCACCATCAAGGAGGCAAACAGCAATTCGGCGGCAGGGGCCATGCCTGTCAATCCTGCTCCTGCCCCGCCCCCTGCAGCAATGCCTGCCACATGGGTTCCATGGGTGGAGTAGCCATAGACATTGGAGGTATCGCTGCCCATCAGTTGGATTTCCCATGGCGTTTCAGCGACGGTGCCGTAGCCAAACGCGCTTGGCGCGGGTCCTGCGTGACGGTATTGGTCCCAAATGCCTCGGATGCGCGACTGGGTGAGGGTGGTGTCATAAAACATGGGGTGGGTGCAATCAAATCCCCAATCCAACACCCCAATCAATACGCCATCCCCGTGGTAGGCCTGTGGAAGGTTCAAGCCGGCGTGGACGCTGTCCACCCGGGAGCCGTAGCGGGCTTTGTTCAAATCCGGGACCGCACGGGAGGCCAATTCGACCAAGGTCATGGGCAGGTTGGACAGCAGGTCGAGCGCATAAGCATCGACTCGAAAAGAAGCGATCCCATGGCGGCAGGCGCCGGGGAAGACATGGGGTTGATCGTGCGCCCACGCCATCCAATCGCTCGCAGAGAGAGAAGGGTGCAACGCGCCGATGAACCCCACCGTGGCCCTTCCACGAACCAAAGCCAAAGGATGGCCTCCAGCGACCTCGAGCAAATCCTCTGGTTGTTGATGGGAACGGACCAAAACGTCCAAATCTTGCAAAGCCAATTGGTCGTGCATGGCCATGGTTTGGCCCCACAGCGAGCAGGTGCTCACAAGAGCGAAAAGAAGGAGTAAAGAACGTAGCATGAAGCGAAAATAAGCGGCAACGTGTCATTTGGTAGAGTAGGATTTCTCGAGTAGGTTTCGATCGCTTTACGAATCTCAAAACATATACTCATGGATCCTTTGATCATTGTTGCCGGCATTCCTGTGGCCGTCTCGCTGTTTGGCGTCATCCGCAGGAAGCGTTTTTTCTTTTTGCTGGGCTACTTTTTGTACGCCTTGATTGTGGTGCCCAACGAATGGACCACCTACCAATCGAATGGCGACATGGCCCACTTGGCTTACGCGTTTTTGTGGTTGGTGCAGGCCATCATGGCCTTTCCCAACAAGTTGAACTACGATGGAAGCAAAGTCTTCAAGTCGTTTGGCATCAAGACCTCCTTGACACTGTCTTTGGTCAACATTTTCGGGGTGCTTTTGGTGCAGTCGATGCCAGTGAGCCTTGAGTTTGCGGAGTCTTCGAAGACGGTTGTGGTGGTGTACCACAGCATCTTGGCCTTCCTTCCGATGGTGGCCTTGTTCTTGATGGCGACCAACCGAATCCCGGTGGGGACCAACGACTGACCTCAATAATTTTTGGAAAAAACGGACGTTGGCCTTGGGCCGGCGTCCGTTTTTCTTTCAGAGCAGGTAATTCATGTTGGAGAAGGCGGAGTGCCCGCCTCCAATGACCTGTTCCACGAGTTCTTTTTGTCCTTCCGGACAGGCCACCAAGGTCCGGATGCTGAAGGATCGGAGGGCGGCTTTGACGCTCAACGTGCTTACGGCACTGTCCTTGCGGCCAGTGAATGGGAGTGAATCGGGGCCTCTTTGGCAACTGGCGTTCAGGTTGACGCGGCACACCTGGTTCACCAAACGGTCGATGCACATGCCTGCGGTGGCGGCATCTTGGGTGAAGAGGCTGACCTGCTGGCCGTAATCGCTTTGGGCGATGTCGGCGAGGACCTCCTCGAAGGATTCAAAATCGAGCACAGGACAAAGTGGCCCAAATTGTTCTTCTCGGAAGAGCTGAGTGTCGCGGTCGACGGGGTGGAGGATTGCGGGGAACATCATGTTGCCCTCCACATCGCCGCCACGTGCATTGACCACGGTGGCTCCCTTGTCCACGGCTTCCTGAAGGTACGATTGCATGGTATCCACCTTGCCCAACTCGGGCAAGGGGGTGATGTCGGCATTGTCCAGGGGTGAACCCCAAGTGAGTGCATCGGTGGCTTTGGCAAAGGCTTCGAGAAACGCCTCACGGATGTCGCGGTGCACATACACCACTTTGAGCGCCGTGCATCGCTGCCCGTTGAAACTCCAGGCTCCTTTGACGCATTCTTTGACGGCCACCTCCAGGTCCGCATCGGAGAACACAATTGCCGGGTTCTTGGCCTCCAACCCAAGGACTTGACGGACGCGGTTGGGCTTGGGGTGCTGAGAAATCAGTGCATTGCTGCTTTTGCTGTTGCCAATCAGGGCCAAGACATCCACCTTGCCCGATTTCATGATGGGCGAGGCGAGGGTCCGACCCCTCCCGAACACAATGTTCACCACCCCCGGAGGGAAACTCTCTGCAAAGGCTTCAAGCAAGGGTGTCATGAGGAGTACGCCGTATTTGGCAGGCTTGAACACACAGGTGTTGCCCATCAAGATGGCGGGAAGCAGGACACAAAACGTCTCATTCAATGGGTAGTTGAAGGGCCCGAGGCAAAGGACCACGCCAAGGGGTCCCCGGCGGATTTGGGCCATGGTCCCTTCGACGACATTGATGTGACTGCCTTCCCTTTGGAGGTCCTTGTATTCGGCGATGGTGTCCTTCAAATACTGCACCGTTCGGTCAAATTCTTTCTCCGAGTCGGCGCGCTTTTTGCCAATCTCCCACATCAACAAATCCACCACTTGGTCCCTCCTTGGCTGCATGTTGTGGATGAACTTTTCAAGGGCGGCAATCCGCTCTCCCGCAGGTGCTGTGGGCCAATCACCACGTCCGTGATCGTAGGCCCGCACGGCCGAGTCGAGGGCCGCCAAACCTTCCTCTTCACCAAGTTCCGGGACGGAGCCTAGCAAGACCCGCTCAGGACCATGGTCCCCTTCCGCCATCAGGGGGCTTCGGACTTCTGATTGCGGCCCGTTCCATGAATGGAGCTCTCCGTCGATGAGGTAAGAATTCCCATGAAGGAGGGGGGTCGTGCTGGAAAGGGGGGTCGAATGAGTCATATTCTGAAAACCAACGATTTCAAGAGTTGTTCACCTGCAGGCGCAAGTCGCCTTCAAGATTCCGAAGGAAAGGGCTCCTTGCCCCTGGCATTGAGACCGCGCTGGAGAAGAAGCATGCCCACGGCGAGGGCTGCTGCCGTTGTCTCGTAGGCAAGGGCGTGCCATGGTTCAATGCCCAATGCCCTACGCAACAAAATGGTGGCCACCACAAACCCTGAATTCCGCAGGACC
>JBELJW010000006.1:0-5417 GCA_042089975.1 Flavobacteriales bacterium
CATGGGGAAAGCCTCCTTTGCAGAATTGCAAGACCGAGAAGGGTCCCTTCAGATTTACCTGAACCGAGATGAGCTTTGCCCAGGAGAAGACAAAGGTCTGTACAACGACGTTTTCAAGAAGCTGCTCGACCGCGGCGACTTCATTGGTGTGGAAGGGGAGACCTTTCGCACACAGGTAGGAGAGCCGTCCGTAAAGGTCACCTCCTTGACCGTTTTGAGCAAGGCCATACGCCCCTTGCCAGCCGTCAAAGTGGAAGAAGATGGAACTGTCCACGATGCGTTCACAGACCCCGAGCTGCGCTACCGCATGCGCTATGTGGACCTCGTGGTCAACCCCAAAGTGAAAGAGACGTTTGCCGCACGCTCCACCATCATCCGCAAAATCAGAGATTCATTCGATTCAAAAGGTTGGATGGAAGTGGACACCCCTGTGCTTCAGAGCATTCCAGGTGGTGCCGCGGCAAGGCCCTTTGCGACGCACCACAATGCGTTGGACATCCCTCTTTACCTCAGGATTGCCAACGAGTTGTACCTGAAGCGCCTGATCGTGGGTGGTTTTGATGGCGTATACGAGTTCAGCCGAAACTTTCGGAACGAGGGCATGGACCGCACCCACAACCCGGAATTCACGGTGCTCGAGTTGTACGTGGCCTACCAGGATTACCACTGGATGATGGAGACGACAGAAACGTTGTTTGGCGACCTCGCACAAGCCGTGCACGGCACCACCCAAGTGGCCCTTGGGGCGCACACCATCGACTTTGCGCCCCCCTATGCCAGGGTGACCATGAGGGATGCCATTCTGGAACATGCCAAAGTGGACATTGATGGACTGGATGAAGGAGGGTTGCGGGCTGCCTGTCAAGAACTCGGCATCGACACCGACGAGAGCATGGGCCGAGGAAAGCTCATCGACGAGCTGTTTGGCGAAAAGTGCGAGCACCACTACATCCAACCGACGTTCATCTGTGACTACCCCACAGACATGTCCCCCTTGACAAAGGCACACCGCGACAAACCAGGGTACACCGAGCGTTTTGAATTGATGATCAATGGGACGGAAGTGGCCAACGCCTATTCCGAGCTGAACGATCCATTGGACCAGCGGGCGAGGTTTGAAGACCAGCTGACCTTGTCCGAGCGAGGAGACGACGAGGCCATGTACATCGACCACGACTTCCTCAGGGCGCTCGAGTATGGCATGCCTCCCACAAGTGGCATCGGCATCGGCATCGATCGGTTGGTCATGATGATGACGAACCAAACCTCCATTCAAGAAGTCCTGCTCTTCCCTCAAATGCGTCCAGAGGCTTTTGAAAACGGGGCCGGAGACGCTGACTTCAGCGCGTTGGGGGTGCCTGAAGCCTGGAACGAACACCTGGTCGCTGCCGGCTTTCCCACCCCCAAAGAAGTCCTTGACGCCAAGCCTACACAAGTCCATCAGCGCCTCAACGGCTTCCGAAAAAAGAACAAACTGAGCCTTCCTGCACTTAGCTTGGAAGAAGTCACGAACTGGTACAGTGACACCACCTCATGAGCATCCCCACCCAACAAGATGTCATCGACATCGTCAAGACCATTTTTGACCCAGAAATTCCTGTGGACATTTATGAGCTTGGGCTGATTTATGAAGTCAAAGTCTCTGCAGATGGCTTCGTCCATATCGACATGACCCTGACCTCACCCAATTGTCCTGTGGCCGAAAGCTTGCCCCAAGATGTGGAGGCCAAGGTGGCCTCCTTGGACGGGGCAACAGGCTGCAAGGTGACCATTGTGTTCGAGCCGACATGGACACAGGACATGATGAGCGAAGAAGCCAAACTGGAACTCGGATTCCTATGATGCGCCAGCCTGAAAATGACGCCCCCACAAGGGGCATTGCTGTGCTTGGCTCCACAGGATCCATTGGCACACAGGCATTGGAGGTCATTCGAGAGCAAAACGATTCCCTGCATGTCGAGGTCTTGTCTGCGAACAGCAGCGCCGATTTGCTTGTGGCGCAAGCCTTGGAGTTTCGTCCCAACGCCGTGGTGATTGGGGACGACTCCAAATGGAAACAGGTGAACGATGCGTTGTTCGATCACGGCATCAAGGTGTACAGCGGCAACGAGGCTTTGGAACAAGTGGTGGAAACGGATGGCATTGACATGGTCCTTACGGCCATGGTCGGTGCCGCTGGACTCAAGCCCACAATGCGCGCCATTTCCGCTGGCAAACACATTGCGCTGGCCAACAAAGAAACCCTTGTCGTGGCGGGGGAACTCGTGATGAAGGCCGCACAGCAGCGAGGCGTGGCCATCCATCCCGTGGACTCTGAACACAGCGCCATTTACCAGTGCTTGGCAGGAGAGACCCACAACCCCATCGAGAAAGTCATTTTGACGGCTTCAGGAGGTCCCTTCAGAGGAAGGTCCTTGGCTTCCCTCGAGGGGGTCACCAAAGCCGATGCCCTTCGACATCCCAATTGGGAAATGGGGGCCAAGATCACCATCGACAGCGCATCCTTGATGAACAAGGGGTTGGAAGTGATTGAAGCCAAGTGGCTGTTTGACGTCGATGCCGATCAAATCGATGTGGTCGTGCACCCCCAAAGCATCGTGCACAGTTGTGTGCAGTTCGAGGACGGAAGCATCAAGGCCCAACTTGGCCTGCCCGACATGAAGCTGCCCATTCAATACGCGCTGACCTTTCCGAGGCGACTGGCCAATGATTTTCCCCGATTCGACTTCATGGAGCACCCGTCGTTGACCTTCGAACAGCCTGATACGGAGACGTTCCGAAACCTCGCCCTGGCCTTTGCTGCCTTGAAGGAAGGTGGAAATGCGCCGGCCATCCTCAATGCCGCCAATGAAGTGGCGGTCGCAAGGTTTTTGAAAGAAAATATTGAGTTCTTGGACCTCCCGCGTGTGGTTGAGCATGCATTGGGCAAGGTGTCGCACCAACCTCAACCCTCCCTTGAGGATTTGTTGGCCTCCGACCAGGAAGCGCGGCGCATCGCCGCTGAATGGAAGCGCTGAGGCCCCTCAGATGGTCATGATGTCGGCCTCCTTGGCAGACAGCACCGTTTCCACTTGTGTCACGTATTGATTGGTCAACTCCTGGACCATGGTCTCCCCCTTCTTCAAGTCGTCCTCCGACATGCCCTCGTTCTTGGCTTCTTTGAGAAAGTCGTTCGCGTCCTTTCTGGCGTTTCGGATGCCCACGCGGGCACCTTCGCCTTCCGATCGAGCGCGCTTGCTCAGTTCAATGCGTCGCTCCTCCGTCAAAGGAGGCACATTGATAATCAACACCTCGCTGTTGTTCATAGGGTTCAGGCCGAGGTTGGCGTTGATGATGCCCGTGGCCAAAGGGTCGAGCATCGCCTTTTCCCAAGGCTGCACCACAAGCGTTCGCGCGTCCGTGCTGTTCACATTCGCGACTTGGCTCAGCGGCGTCATGGTGCCGTAATAATCGACCCGCACAGACTCCAACATGGAGGGGTGCGCCTTTCCCGCTCGGATTTTTCCGAGTTCTCCCTCCAGCCTGCCAATGGCCTTGTCCATCTTCTCGCGCGCTTCGTCCAGCGCCATTTGAATTTCTTCGTTCATCTCAGATCGTTGTCTCTTCTACTTCTACAATGGTGCCAATGGCTTCGCCGGCCAAAACACGTTGAAGGTTCCCGGGCTTGTTCATGTCGAACACCACAATGGGGAGGTTGTTTTCGTTGCAAAGGGTGAATGCCGTCATGTCCATCACCTTCAGACCACGCTCAAATACCTCGCTGAAGGTGATGCGCTCAAACCGCGTCGCCGAGGGGTCTCGCTCAGGGTCTGCGGTGTAAATGCCGTCCACACGGGTGCCTTTCAATATGACATCTGCATCAATCTCCACCGCCCGAAGCGATGCCGCAGAATCCGTCGTGAAAAAAGGGTTGCCTGTGCCCCCTCCAAAAATGACCACACGGCCCTTTTCCAAATGACGAACGGCCCTTCTTCGGATGAAGGGTTCGGCAATTTGTTTGAGCTCGATGGCGCTTTGAAGTCGGGTGTCGAGACCTTCTGCTTCACAGGCGCTTTGCAGGGCCATGGCATTGATCACCGTGGCCAGCATACCCATGTAATCCCCCTGCGTTCGCTCCATTCCGCCCTCCTCCGCTTGCACCCCTCTGAAGATGTTTCCTCCGCCAATGACAATGGCGCATTCAATGCCTTGGTCCACAATGCCCTTGACCTCCTTGGCGTACTGGGCCAAACGCCCATTGTCAATGCCAAATTGCTTGTCACCCATCAGGGCCTCGCCACTGAGCTTGAGGAGAACGCGTTTATACTTCATGGTGTCGCGAATATCGCCCAAAAAGCACGAAGGCCACCCATGGGGTAGCCTTCGTCACATCGGCGTGTCATTCGCTGCCTCAGCCAAGAGCCACGCGGGCAAAGCTTGTGACTTTGCCACCACCGTTGCCAGCAACGTACTGGCTTACCGTTTGCTTGTTGTCCTTGATGAAAGCCTGGTTCACGAGGGTCACCTCCTTGAACCACTTCTTCAAACGACCTTCCGCAATGCGATCGGCCATCTCTGCTGGCTTGCCTTCTTGAATGGCCAGGTCCTTGCCAATCTCGCGCTCCTTGGCGATCAGGTCTTCTGGAATGGACGTCTCGTCCACAGCAACTGGCGCCATGGCCGCGGCTTGCATGGCCACATCGCGTCCAACCTCATTGCTCACTTCACCTTCAAACGCAACGGCCGTGGCCAAGCGGTTTCCTGGGTGGATGTAGGCCACAACTTTTTGGCCCCGCACCACACGCATGTCACCGATTTCGATGCGCTCACCAATCTTACCGACTTCCTCAATGATCTTCTCGGCAACAGTAAGTGACGAACCCGTGTAGGTTTTCGTCAACAAGTCTTCCTTGCTGTCCACGGCTTCGGCCAACGCCAAATCGAGGAGCGTTTGGGCCACAGCCACAAAATCGCTGTTTTGGGCGACAAAATCTGTCTCGCAGTTCAAACTGAGCACGACACCAGTATCGCCTGAGGCATTGACCGCAGACAAAATGGCGCCCTCACCAGCTTCACGGTCGCTGCGCTTCGCAGCTACTTTTTGGCCCTTCTTGCGAAGGATTTCAATGGCGGATTCAAAATCGCCGTTTGCCTCGGTCAAGGCTTTCTTGCAATCCATCATCCCCGCGCCTGTGTGCTTGCGGAGTTTGTTGACTTCAGCTGCTGTGATGCTCATGATGTCGGTCTTGGTTGATTGGAAAAATGTTCAGTGTCTGGGGGCGGGAATTACGCCTCGGTCTTGTCGTCTGTGGCCTCCGCTTCTTTCTTTGCCGCAGGCTTCTTCGCTGCAGGCTTCTTCGCTGCAGGCTTCTTCGCTGCAGGTTTCTTCGCTGCAGGCTTCTTCGCTGCGGGCTTCTTCGCTGCAGGCTTCTTCGCTG
>JBELJW010000006.1:5517-26452 GCA_042089975.1 Flavobacteriales bacterium
TTCTTCGCTGCAGGCTTCTTCGCTGCGGGCTTCTTCGCTGCAGGCTTCTTCGCTGCGGGCTTTTCCTCCTTCGCCTCCTCTGCTGCTGGAGCTTCCTCCGCTGCTGGAGCCTCTTCCGCTGCTGGAGCTTCCTCCGCTGCTGGAGCTTCCTCCGCTGCTGGAGCGGCCGCGGCCGCGGCGGCATCTTCTTTCTGCTTCTCGACGGCGGCCTTGTCGCTCTTGCGCTCGTTCAATCCTTCTGCCACGGCTTCCACGACAGCGTCCACAACCGCCACAATGGACTTGGTTGCATCGTCATTCGCTGGAATCACAAAGTCAACTTTGCGCGGATCGCTGTTGGTGTCCACCATCGCGAACACCGGAATGCCCAACTTCTTGGCCTCGGCCAAAGCGATGTGCTCCTTCATCACGTCCACAATGAAAATTGCGGCGGGGATGCGGGTCAAATCAGAAATGGAACCCAAGTTCTTTTCGAGCTTGGCGCGTTGGCGACTCACCTGCAAGCGCTCACGCTTGGACATGGTGGACAACGTTCCGTCTTTTTCCATTTTGTCAATGGTGCTCATCTTGCGTACCGCCTTGCGAATGGTCGCAAAGTTTGTCAACATGCCACCGGACCAGCGCTCTGTGACATAGGGCATGCCCACCGCCTTGACGCGTTCTGCAACAGCCTCCTTGGCTTGTTTCTTGGTGGCCACAAACAAAATTTTCTTGCCGCTTTTGGCAATCTGCTTCATGGCGGCGGCAGCTTCATCGACTTTGACCACGGTCTTGTGGAGGTCAATGATATGAATGCCCTTCTTCTCTGCGAAGATGTAGGGGGCCATGTGGGGGTTCCACTTGCGCTTGAGGTGGCCGTACTGTGAGCCGGCTTCAAGCAACTGATCGAAAGATACTCTTGACATGATGTTTACGTTCCTGTTGTAAGCAACGACTGGGTAGCTGAAGGACAGGTCCCGGGCGTTTGGATGCTAAACGAATATTGAAATGAAATGAGGAGGCTCCTCCCAAGCGATCAACGCTTGGAGAACTGCTCCTTCTTGCGTGCTTTTTTCTGACCAAACTTTTTCCGTTCCACCATACGTGGGTCACGGGTGGTCAGTCCTTGTGCCTTCAAAGCAGACTTCCACTCGGGGTTGATTTCGATCAACGCCTTGGACATGGCCAAGCGAATGGCTTCTGCTTGACCGGTGATGCCTCCGCCAAAGACGTTGACATTCACATCGTACTGACCTTCTGTCTCCGTGATGGAGAAAGGCTGGTTGAGTTTGTACTGGAGGGTGCCTGTGGTGAAGTACTCCGCCGCGGGGCGCTTGTTCACAGTCACGGCGCCCTTGCCGGGCTTCAAGTAAATGCGGGCGACCGCGTTCTTGCGACGGCCTGAAGTGTTGATGACGTCCATTAGGCGTTCAATTGAAATGGCTGAGGTTGCTGGGCTTCTTGCTTGTGGTCGGGTCCGACATACACGTGCAAGTTGCGGAAGAGCTCACGTCCAAGCGTGTTTTTGGGAAGCATACCTCTGACGGCGTCTTCCAACACAGCGTAAGGCTTGCGCTTCAACTGCTCTGCTGCGGTGCGAGAACGCTGGCCACCAGGGTAGCCTGTGTATCGGATGTACTCCTTGGTTTCCATCTTGTTGCCGGTCAGCACAATCTTTTCCGCATTCACAACCACCACATAGTCGCCACAGTCGGCGTGGGGGGTGAAGTTGGTCTTGTGCTTGCCGCGAAGCAAGACAGCAATCTGCGTGGAAAGCCGGCCCAAAGTTTGACCTTCGGCATCGACCAACCACCACTTCTTGTCTGCGTTCTCCTTGTTGATGGAACGCGTTTTGTAGCTCAAAGTATCCACAGCGAACGGGTTGCGTTGTTGGTTTTCCCCAAATTTTGGGGGTGCGAAGATAGGAAATGTTGTGGAGAACCCAAGCGTCTTGGTGGACAAAGTTTCGTTTGGGCCATCATTTTGTTGCCTTCAGTCCAATCCCCCCTTTGGAGGCTTCCTTTTTTTCAAAGTCCACTGCCACATCAAAAGCAAGGTGTGTTCGGCAGGTTGTTCCGCATCGCGAAGGGCAGATTGAAATTGGTACCCCGTGGTGATTTTCCTTCGCTTCTTCACTTTTTTGTCGATCGAGAGCCTGGCCCTGAACGACTTTGCCTCCCATCGTTGGGTCCCCTCCAGCAGCGTTTGTGCACCCCAGAAGGTCTCACACGAAGGAATGAGTTTCCAACCTTTTGGCAAATCGTGCGTCCACTTGGCTTTGAAGCGCCACCGTGCGCGGTCCCAAGGACGCATCCAATCTCCACCCTGTTGGTGGCGAAGACGCATGGCCACTGCGTGGTCCCCTATGTCCTTTTTCCATCGCGCTGCCAGCGCCCACCGCCAGCCTTGCGTCCTACCTCCTTCAACAGGCCAGTTCCATTGGGTGCGCCACTGTCCTTCCAAGGACCAGCCTGGCAAGGCTGCCCACCCTCGTCTCACAGAAAGATCGACAATGCCCTCGTTCCATGTCCATGAAGATGCGGGGGTGCGCAACTGGCCCTTTGCCGACCAAGACCATTGTCGCGGCAACTTTTGGGACGTTTCTGCCACGATCCAACTCTGCCCACTCGCAGAGGTCACCATGCAAAGCAACCATGCGAACAAGATGCAAAAAAGAAAACGAGGCACGGCGCGTTCAGATGTTGTCAAACACCGTCAAGGTGTCCAACGTGACCGTTTGGGTGTTTGACTCAATGGTGACCGCCTGAAGCACCACCATGTCGCGCGCAGGCACCACACCAGAGGTGTCCTTGCTGTAAGTGTACACCGTGTAATCCCCAGGACGCAACCAAGGGAACACAAAGTCGCCTTGGTGGTTGGTTTCCACTTGATCATCTGGGCCAATGTTCTCCCCATAGATCAGGAAGACATCGTGGTCGGTGGCGGCGTAGGGCGCTGCTGCCGTCGATGGATTGGTGAGCACCAGGCGGGCCTCCTCTTGGATGTGCCCCACGATGCTGCCACGTCCTCCTTCACCTGGCGTTTGCACACACCCCCCTAGGCAAAGGAATGTGCACAATGAAAGAACAAGACTTCGAGAATTCCGCTTCATGGCCTCAAACTTACAGCCTCCGAGGCGCTAACTTGCCGTTCCATGCATTCCAGCGACCAATTCTCTGCCCCACAAGGCCTCCCCGCCGGGGAGGGCCGTCTTGAAGTCGTCTGCGGCCCGATGTTCTCCGGCAAAACCGAGGAGTTGTTGCGGCGCATTCGACGTGCGCAAATCGCCAAGCTCCCCGTGGCGCTGTTCAAACCCTCCACGGACACGCGGTACAACAAGGTGGAGGTGGTGAGCCACGACCAAAACGCCATGGCGTCGACTGTGGTTTCAGACAGCCAAGAATTGTTGAGACATGTGGAAGAGGCGAGCCAAAAGGTCCCGGGACGCTTAGAGGGATTGGCCCTTGTGGCCGTCGACGAGGCACAGTTTTTTGACGATGGCCTCCCCGACGTTTGCAATCTCCTGGCCAACCGAGGGTACAGGGTGGTTGTGGCGGGATTGGATTTGGACTACGAAGGAAGGCCTTTTGGCCCCATGCCACAGCTCCTTGCGCTCGCGGAGGAGGTGACCAAACTCCATGCCGTGTGCATGGAGACGGGGCGTTCCGCCCATTTCTCTCACCGCATTGCTGGCGGAGAGGACCAAGTCGAGCTTGGGGCCCAAGACCGCTACATCCCTCTGGCCCGGCATGCGTATGTCGCAGCCAATGAAGCCACATCTGCATGAATGGACGCGGATGGACCGTCGACGCGTGGCGTCAATGGATGGACACATTCGTGGATGCGGTGACGCATTGGAAAGGCGGGCCAAACGACTCGATCCTTCGGTTGTCCGCAGACAGCCGCAAGCTTCCCCTTCCGCAACACTCCGTGTTTTTTGCCCTCCGTGGTCCATGGCACGACGGGCATGACCACTTGAAGGAAGCCCATGCTGCTGGGGTTCGACGATTTGTCGTCAGCCACGCCCCCAACCTAGAGGAAGCTTGGTGTGCCAACTCCGACGTGGTGGTGGTCCCCAACGTGTTGTCCGTGATGCAATCCATGGCACAGCACCAACGCCTCCAATTCAAAGGACCTGTACTGGCCGTCACAGGAAGCAATGGGAAGACCGTCACAAAAGAATGGTTGGCGCAAATCCTTCCTTCTCACCTGGCGATCCACAGAAGTCCGTTGAGCCACAACAGCCAGCTCGGCGTGCCCTTGAGTCTTTGGTCGTTGGACGGCCACCATGACCTTTCGTTGATGGAAGCAGGCATCAGCGAGCCCGGAGAAATGGCCCATTTGGCTGATTGCATCCAGCCAACAGAAGGGGTCCTGACCCATTTGGGGGATGCCCATCTGGGAAACTTCCAAGACCGCGCCCATTTGGCAAGCGAAAAATGCCAACTCTTTGCCTCCTGCTCTCGTGTGTTCATGCCGGAAGCATTGCGGTCCCAAACACAAGACCACCACCAGGCCAAGACCATCACTTGGTCGTTGAACGAACCCGCCTCCAGCGCCGATTTGAAAGTGAACACCGTCGGGGACCAAGGAAGCTTTGAGTGCTTCTTCGAAGGCCAATCGACGAGCCTGACGCTGCCTTTTTTGGACGAAGCCTCCATCCACAATGCCCTGACGGCTTGCCTGGTGGCCCTTCACCACGGAACGGCCCTTGGAGAATTGCCCGACGCTGTCGCCCAACTCCAACGGGTGACCGGCCGTCTTTCCAGCATCCCCCGTCCGCAAGGGGGGACCTTGCTCCAAGACGACTGCAGCCATGACCTCGGCTCATTGGATGTGGCGTTGGGGGCGTTGGACGCCGCCCTTGGGGAGCAGGTTCGACTTGCGGTGCTTGGCGATGTGGCACAGTCAGGGTTGCCCCCACATGAGCGTCTCGAACGCCTGGCTGAGATGGTGGGGCGTTCACGCTGCACCTCAGTCTGGATGTGGGTGCCCAAGTGGTCCGGCAAATGGAAAGAACACTTTCAAAAGGCACTCAAGGCCATCGGTTCCAGCAAAGAGGTTGCCTTCTATGACAACGCCGACGACCTTTTGGACGCGGCCTCCCGTTTGGGGCGCGGACACGTATTGTGGAAGGTGTCTTCCCACGAGAGGCAAGGGTCGGTTGTGCAGGCCTTCGCCCCCACAAGACACGTGACCACCCTTGCCCTGAATGCCTCGGCTTTGGTCGACAACCTTCGACGCCTCAAAGCACACGCCGGAGCGCGCGGGGTGGTGGCGGTCATCAAGGGCTTGGGCTATGGAACCGACCCTGTGAAAGTGGGCCGGTTGCTCGAGGGCCAGGGGGTGGACTGGTTGGCCGTGGCGTATGCAGAGGAAGGGGTTAGACTGAGGGAATCGGGCATCCGTTCTCGTGTCTTGGTGCTCAACCCCGACCCTGGAACCTTCGACACCCTTCGTGCACATCAATTGGAGCCCCAAATGGTGTCGCTCGCTCACCTGCGGTTGGGCCAGACTTGGGCCAAAGAAAACAACGTGAAAGGCTGGCCAGTGCACCTCAAGCTCGACACGGGCATGCACCGATTGGGGTTGACCTCCGACGAAGATGAAGCCGCTGCCGACCTTTTGAAGGACGGCGCGTTGGATTTGGTGACGGTCATGTCCCACCTCGCCGGAGCGGACGATCCAAGCCTCGACGCAGCCACCAAGGAACAACTGAGTCGTTTTCAATCCCGCACATCAACACATTACCCTGGGGTGCCTGCCCACATTCTGAATTCTGCAGGAACGGCCAGGGTGAATGATCTGCTCGGTTCTGAACGTCCATCGCGTCTCCGTGAATGGATCCGTGTGGGGTTGTCCATGTATGGATTGGGCACAGGCGCTTTGGACTTGGGCCTGACGCCCGTCTTGGAACTTCGATCGGTGGTTTCACGGTTGGTGAACGTGCCTCCCGGAGAAGGCTCGGGGTATGGCTGGACAGACGCCGCAGGGCATGCCCGAACGCTTGCAGTGCTCGCTGTGGGTTATGCCGACGGCTACCCGAGGAACCTTGGGAATGGACGCGGACAGGTCCATTGGAAAGGCCGGTTGTTGCCCACTGTGGGAAGGGTTTGCATGGACATGATGACGGTGGATGCCACGGGTTTGGACATTCAAGCGGGCGACGAAGTCCTCCTTTGGGGGGAAGACTTGAGGCTCGAAGAATGCGCGGAGCGAGCCCACACCATCCCCTACGAGATGCTGACCAGGCTCGGCCCCCGCGTTCAGCGCGTCATGTTACGCTGAGGCCTCGACGGAACGTCCTGCCCATTTGTAGGTGGTGCGCTCGATCCACCAATACATGACCGGCACAATGATCAAGGTCAAGAAGGTGGCAAAGGTCAACCCAAAGATGATGGCCCAACTCATGGGTTTCCAAAACACATTGTTGTCACCGCCCACATAGATGTTGGGGTCGTATTGGGTCAGCAGCCCCACAAAGTCAATGTTCAAACCAATGGCCAAAGGCAAGAGGCCCAACACTGTGGTGATCGCCGTCAACAGCACAGGTCTTAGGCGGGTTTTCCCCCCCTGAATGATGGCGCGGTTCACCTCCTCAAAGGGAAGCTTGGTGGCCTCCATGGAGGATTCGTCCCCACCCAACCCCAACTCTTCACGTTTTCTGGTGCGCAAAAGATTGGTATAGTCGATCAACACAATGGCATTGTTGACCACCACGCCCGCAAGTGAAATGATGCCAATCATGGTCATGATGATGACAAATTCCATTTGGAAGATGACCAAGCCCAGCAGCACCCCAATCAGGGAGAACACCACACTGAACCCAATGATGAAAGGCGTCGTGACACTGTTGAATTGGCTGACGATGATCAGGAAAATCAGGAACAACGCAATGAGAAGGGCTTTGCTGAGGAAAGCCATCTCCTTGGCTTGCTCTTCTTGCTGGCCAGTGAAAGCCCAGCGCACGGTCGAAGGCAGGTCCAGACTCTTCTTCATGTCGGCTTCCATGTTGGAGATGATTTCCGTCGGGTTGGATCCCTCCAACACATTGGAGGTGATGGTGATGACCCGCTCCATGTCCTTTCGCTTCACCGCACTGAAAGTGGTGGAGCGGCTCGCTGTGGCCACCGCGCTGATGGGAACTTCCTTGATCTGACCGTCGCTTTGGCTTCGGAAGATGACCTTCTGATTCATCAATGCATCGCTGCTGTGACGGTATTCTTCTGCAAATCGGACATTGATGGGGTAATCGTCTTCTCCCACCTTGTAGGTGCCCACCTCCCGGCCAAACAAAGCCGTGCGAAGGGTAAGACCTATGTCGCGTGTGCTCAAGCCGTACGTCCTGGCCTTCTCTCTGTCGATCTCCACCGGCATTTGAGGCTTGCGCTTGTCGACGTCAATCTTCAACTCTTCCACGCCTGCATACTGCTTGGTCCGCAGATAGCGCAGAACATCTTCTGATGCCGTGAGGAGCTCGTCGTAGTCGTCTCCTGTCAACTCCAAGTTGATGGGAGCGCCTTGGGGCGGGCCATCTGAGTTTTTGGTCACGACCACCTCCGCATCTGGGTAGCCTTTGAGTTCATTTCGGATGGCGCTCAATACCTCCCCCGTGGCCAGCCCACGGCGGTCTTGGAACTTCACAAAATTGACCACAATCCGCGCTTTGTGTGGAGTTGGGCCCAATTGTGGCCCTTCGTTGGGGTCGCTCGTTCCGTTGCCCACGGTGCCAATGACAGAGTTCACGATGAAGCTTTCCTCCTCCCCCGTGTCGGGGTTGGGGCGCTTGAAAACGTCTCGGTTGAGCACCTCCATCACGCGCGTCTCCACATCTTTGGCCACCGCATTGGTGCTCTCCAAATCCGTGCCAATGGGCTTGGAAACAAAAATGTTGAGGTATTGGGGTTCGTTGTCGGGGAAGAACAGCACTTTGGGGGGCAACACCCCCATCAACACGATGGACAAGAACAAGGTTCCCACTGTGCCAAAGAAGAAGGCCCACGGACGACGTCCTCCGAGAACGTAGGTCAGGAAGCGCTCGTAAGCCGATTCCAGCCGAGGCAAAAACCTGTTTTGGAACGTTCTCGTCGCTGGGTACAGCAGGTAAGTGTTCAGCAGCGTCAAGATGCCCGCCAAGACCAAAATGTTCCCAAATCCTGTGGCGCCCAGGGCCAAGAATGCCAAGCCCACCGCCAACAAAACGGCTGAGACCAGATGGGTTCGGCGTCGGTTGATGTTTTCTTCGCCCACCTTCATCAGCACCGAGGTCAACACGGGATTGATGACCAGGGCCACAAAGAGGGAAGAGCCCAGCACAATGATCAAGGTCATGGGCAAATAGCTCATGAACTCCCCAATCAAGCCAGGCCACATGGCCAGGGGCAAAAAGGCCGCCAATGTGGTGGCCGTGGAAGCGACAATGGGCCAGGCCACTTCTCCCACCCCGTACTTCGCAGCATCGTAGGGACTGTAGCCTTCATCCATCAATCGGTACACGTTCTCCACCACCACGATCCCATTGTCCACCAGCATGCCCAGGGCCAACACCAACGAAAACAGGACCATGGTGTTGAACGTCACCCCCAAGGAATTCAAGATCAAGAAGCTCATGAACATGGAGAGCGGAATGGCCACCCCCACGAACAAAGCATTCCGAAGTCCAAGAAAGAACAACAGCACCCCCACCACCAAAAGCACCCCAAAAATGATGGAGTTCTGAAGCTCCTCCAATTGGGTTTGCGTCATGTCGCTTTGATCGTTGGTGATGGACACCCCAAGGTTCCTTGGCAGCACGTCCTGACGGGCTTGCTCAATGATGGCGTTGATCGCAGACGACGCCTCCAGCAAATTCTCCCCCGCCCGCTTCACCACGTCCAAAGACACCACGGGCCTGGTGTACTCGCGGGCATAGCTTTCTCGTTCTTTTTCGACGAAGGAAACCTCGGCAACATCGCGCAAATGGACAATGTCCCCTCCTTCAGCCTTGATGATGACGTTTTCCAATTCTTGGGTGCTCGTGAAATCTCCCTCGACTTGGACGCTTCGGCGCACGCCGTCCATCAGCAAGTCACCACCTGAGATGGTCAGGTTCTCTGCCGCAATGGCGCCTGAAATGTCGTTGAAACTGACCTGCATAGCTTGGGCGCGAAGGTGGTCGACTTGGATCTCGACTTCTTTGTCGCTGATCCCTCGGATGTCCACCTTGCTGATTTGAGGGAGTCCCTCAATTTCATCCTCCAAGTACTCCGCGTACTTCTTGAGGTCTTGAAGCCGGTAATCCCCGCTAAGGTTGATGTTCATGACCGGCATCAATTCACTGAAGTTCATCTCCATGATGCTGGGGTCCGCAGGCAGGTCGGTGGGGAAGTCGGGGTCCGCTTTGGCCTTGTCCACGGCATCCTTCACCTTTCGAAGCGCCTCGCTTGGGGTGACGTCAAAATTGAACTTGATGTCGATGGCGCTGAAGCCCTGCACACTTGTGGACGTCATCTCGTCGATGCCAGAAATCGAATTGATTTCCTTCTCGAGTGGACGCGTCACCAACTTCTCCATGTTGGTGGGGCTGTTTCCGGGATACGCCGTGCTGACAAAAATCTCAGGCACCACGATTTCAGGGAAAGCTTCTTTGGGCACAGACAAGTAGCTGCTGATGCCCGAGAGGGTGATGATGGCAATGAGCACAAAGACCGTCGTCCGGTTTTGGATGCTCAGGGTTGTCAGGCCAAACTCTCTCAACGTCCCGCCCTTGGCTTTGGGACCGTTCACCTCGGGGGTGGTTTCTGGGGTCGATTCACTCATGACAATGGGGGCTCAGGATTCCATCAACTCCACCCGTTCCCCAGAAATGACGCGCGTCGCTCCACGCTCAATCACTTGGTCTCCTGGATTCAGGCCCGATTCTATCAACAACACGCCTTCCGACATCATGCCAGACACCACGCTTCGCTTCTGGGCCACGTCATCCTGGACCACATACACGAAGTCCTGTCCACTGGCGTCTTGTTGCACCAAAGAGGCGGGGAGGGTCAGTGCGCTGTCAAGCGCCAAATCTGTGATGTGCACGGTGGCCACCATGTTGGGAAGCATTCGTGTGCCCTTGGGCAAGTCCACCGTCAAATCGATGCTGCGGTTGGCCGCGGTGATGTATTGCCCAACACGGCGGATTTGGCTTTCCAAACCCTCCTCCATGCCCCGCACTTCCACCCGCACATCTTGGCCTTCGGAGAGGGCTCCTGCGTAGTGGTCGCTGACGGATGCGCGGACATACAAGTCGTTCAAGTCCACGACCCTCACCACCGGCATGGGTGGAGAGGCCATCTCTCCGACATTCGAAAAAATCCGGTCCAAAACGCCTGAAAAAGGGGCGCGTATGACCGCTTTGTCAAGTTGCTCGTCCAACGTCGCCAAGCTCCGCTCGAGAGATTGAACGCCGGCTTGTGCCTGCAACAAATCCACTTCTGAACCAATGTCTTTGCCCCAAAGTCGCTCCTGCCGTTCCAACAACGTTTGCGCCAAGGCCAGTTGGGTCAGCAGTTCTTCTCTTTGCTTGCCCAAAACATCGGTGTTGATGCGCACCAACGCATCCCCTTTGGCCACTTGGTCACCTTCCTTCCGGAGCACTTCTTCCACCACGCCGGGGAATTCCGCCAACACATTGGCCACCCTGTCCGTCTCCACATTGCCCTGCACGGCAAAGCTGTGGGAGAAGGGCACCCACTCCATGTCCCGAACGCTCACCCGGGTGTAAGCTCCTGTTTCTTCTTGGGTTGGGTTTTTTCCGTCAGGCGCATCGGATGCGCCGCATTGGATCAGTCCGACGGAAATGGCCAATGCGGCCAACATCCGTCCTGCATAGGTCGTTGTCAAGTTCATGGTTGAGGGTTGGAGGCGATCAAACGTTGTTGGGCGGTCAACCAGGCCAGCTGTGCGCCGATGAGGTTGCCTTCTGATTCGATGAGTTGATTTTGGGCTGTGTTGAGTTCGAAGCTGCTTCGGACGCCTTCCTTGTGGGCCGACTCCACCCGGTCCAAAATGCGGGCGGCCAGATCTCTCTGTGACTCGGCGTTGCGAAGGGCAGCTTCTGCATCGAGAAAACCGGCCTTGGCGTTGTCAAATTCAAGCCGCGCTGCGGCCGTCATCTGCTCCATGCCTGTTTGAGCGTTCAACACTTTCAACTGGGCCTTTTTCACACGCTGTCGTCCCCCAAAACTTGTCCAAATGGGCATGCTCAAGGACAGTCCCAAAATTTGGTTGGGGTACCAATTGTTTTGTTCCGCCAAAACAGGAAACTCCGGGTCGCGGAACGCCTGCGAGCTGGAGTTGTAAAACGCGGCAATCTGGGGCAATCCCTCTGCCCTTTTGTTCCTGACGTCCAACTCTGCAAGGGCAACGTACTGGCGCTGCTCTTCGATGGATGGAAGGGTGCCGACTTGAAGGGTCGACTGCGCGGCCTCTGGCACCGACTGAACCGTCAGGTCCGCGAGCTTGTCCGTCAGCACGACTTCCGTGTCGATGTCCAAGCCACATTGAAACAGTAGCACCTTGACGGACAAATCAGCTTGCAACCGCGCGGTCGACAACTGCTGCTCAATGGCTTGCCGTGTCAACAACATTTGATCGGCATCCACAGACTCCATGAACCCTTCTTGGGCCATGGCACGCAAATCTCGCTCCGTCTGTGACACGAGGGTCAAGGCCCGGTCCAAGGTGACCACGTTCGCCGCAGCAGCCAGTGACGTCCCATAGGCCTCGGCCACAGCTTGTCGCGTTTCCACCTCGGTGCGCGCCACGGCAATGTCCTTGGCCTTGGCCAGCACCTTTGCCGCTTGCAATCCCACCAGGTAGCTGCCGCTGAACACCAATTGCGTGGCACTGAACCCCACTGTCAGGCTTTGGGTGGTCCCGAAAGAAAACTCCAAAACTTGGTCCTCCATGGCCGTAGGGTCAAAGGAGGTTGCCGGCACCACTTGCGTTGGGATGTCCAAGAAATTGTTGAAATCAATGGCCGCATTCACCTGCGGCAAACCTGTGGCCAAGAGTTCCTTGATGTCCCGTTGGGCAATCTCCACATCCAATTCCGCGCGCTGCATGGCGTAGGCATGCTCCGCGCCTTGGTCCTGGGCCTCCTGGAGGCTCAGGGGCATCTGCGCAGAGGCGCTGCATGCCCAAAAGGCGGTGGCGAGGATCACGGCGGTGTGCCGCGCAAAGTCGCTGCTCATCATCATCATGGGTGGGGGTGAAGTTTGGATTCAAGGAAATCAAGGCCGCGTGGGCTGGCGATGCCTCGTATGTGGTATTGAAACAAGGCTTGAAAGTGCTCTGCCAAGGGCCTTTGAAGGGTGCCGTCCTGGGCTTGACGGACCATGTCTTCCACCAAAGCGATGTGCATGTCGGCCACCGCGTCAATGTTGAGGTCCTGCCGGTACAACCCCTCTCCCATGCCCCGTTCAACATTGTGCACGAGCATGGTGCGGACCATGGCCTGCCTCCTCATGAGCGTGGACTCAAACACCTTTGGGTAATATTTTTTCAAGTCAAACAGCACGCTTGGATTCATGGCTGACAGCATGGCGTGCTTCTTTTCCATGTCCTCCAACGCTTGGTCGATGGCGTTGCCCTCGGCTTGCAACAAATCCGTCATTTGCCCCTCCAACAAGTCCATGTGGGCGCCAAGAGAACGCGTCACCAGGTCCCGTTTGTCGCTGAAGTATTTGTACAAGGTCTTCTTGGAACAGGCCAACGATTTGGCCAAATCATCCATGTTCAACGACTTGATCCCAAAGCGGGAAAACAGTTGGGCACAACGTTGGCACAATTCTTCTGCCTTGGGGTCCGTGGACTCCGCCGACAGGATACCAGATGTGTGTTTCGTTTTCAAGGGAGCGCAAAACTACAACGCAATGCGCGCACAGGAAACTAAAAATTCCCAAAACGTTTCTTGTGTTTCCGAATCCCCTTTTCAGGACAATGCCTCCTCCACGAGTTGGTCGTCGGCGAGGTGCGCACGGGTCACGCGAAGTTTGGGCTCAGCCTCCATGGCCCTTTCAATGGCCCATTGCGCTCCTTCGTTCCTCGCCCAGCTCCTTCGTGCAATGCCGTTGTTCACATCCCAATGGAGCATGGCGCGAAGGCGACGCTCGCTGTCTTCACTGCCGTCGATGAACATGCCAAAGCCGCCATTCATGACTTCGCCCCATCCCACGCCGCCGCCATTGTGAAGGCTGATCCAAGTGGCCCCTCTGAAGCTGTCCCCTACAAAGTTGTGGACCGCCATGTCCGCGGTGAACGCCGAGCCATCGTAAATGTTCGAGGTCTCTCTGTACGGGCTGTCGGTGCCACTCACGTCGTGGTGGTCGCGGCCCAGCACCACCGGTCCCTTCAACCGCCCCGTCCGAATCGCATCGTTGAAGGCGGAGGCAATCTCGGCACGTCCGTGGGCGTCGGCATACAGGATGCGCGCTTGCGAACCCACCACCAAGCCATTGGATTTCGCCTCGCGGATCCAACGAAGGTTGTCCTGCATCTGCTGCTGGATGGCCTCGGGTGCAGAAACCATCAAGCGCTCCAAAACCTCCGCAGCAAGGGCATCCGTGGCATCCAGATCGGCGGGATCTCCGCTGCTGCACACCCATCGGAAGGGGCCAAATCCGTAATCGAAGCACATGGGGCCCATGATGTCTTGGACATAGGACGGGTATCGAAAGCCCTCTCCATCCTGTCCCATGATGTCCGCGCCTGCCCTTCCGGCCTCGAGCAAAAAGGCATTGCCGTAATCGAAGAAATAGGTCCCACGGGAGGTGTGTTTGTTCACGGCATCCGCATGTCGCTTGAGGGATTCCCGAACATGCGTCTTGAAGGTGTCGGGGTCCTCTGCCATCATGCGGTTCGCCTCCTCAAAGGTCAACCCCACGGGATAGTATCCTCCGGCCCACGGATTGTGGAGGGACGTTTGGTCGGAACCCATGTCCACCAAAATGCCCTCCTTGTCCAAGGTTTCCCAAACATCGACCACATTTCCGAGGTAGGCGTACGACTCCGCGCGTTTGGCCTCAACCGATGCGCGGACCCGTTGGGCCAACTCCGACAAGTCCGTGACCAAATGGTCCACCCATCCCTGCTCGTGGCGTTTGTGTGCCGCAGCAGCATTGACTTCCGCAGTGATGGACACACAACCTGCAATGTTGGCTGCCTTGGGCTGTGCCCCACTCATTCCACCGAGGCCTGCGGTCACAAAGAGCTTCCCAGCCAACCCGTCCGAGGCACTCGTCTTTCCGCGTTTTCGGTCGATCATACGCCCTGCGTTCAGGACGGTGATGGTGGTGCCGTGCACAATGCCTTGCGGCCCGATGTACATGTAAGAACCCGCCGTCATTTGACCGTACTGGCTGACGCCCATCGCATTCATCCGCTCCAGATCGTCCGGCTTGCTATAATTGGGCACCACCATGCCGTTGGTGACCACGACCCTCGGGGCCTCCTTGTTCGAGGGGAAAAGACCCATCGGATGGCCTGAGTACATGACGAGGGTTTGGTCTTCCTCCATCTGGCTCAAATATTGCATGGCCAAACGGTATTGCGCCCAATTCTGGAACACCGCACCGTTGCCACCATAGGTGATCAGTTCTTCCGGATGCTGGGCCACTGCCGGGTCCAAATTGTTTTGGATCATGAGCATGACCGACGCAGCCTGCTGACACTGGGCGGGGTACCAATCCAATGGATAGGCTTTCATCGGGTGTTTGGGACGAAAGCGGTACATGTAAATGCGGCCGTAGTCCCTCAATTCTTGTGCAAATTCCGGGGCCAACACCGCATGCTGGTTGGAAGGGAAGTAACGGAGTGCGTTCTTCAGGGCAAGGGCTTTTTCTTTGTCCGTCAAGATGTCCTTTCGCACAGGGGCATGGCTCCATTCAGGGTGCCTTGATGTGGCAGGAGGAAGGGTGTTGGGAAGGCCTTCCTTGATGCTGGCTTGCAATTCCGATGGGGTCATGGTCATGTCGTTTTTTTCTTGAACCGTCCGGTGCGCTTGTCGTATCCGTAGGGGCAATGCTTGCAACCGCTTTGACAGCAATAACCACGTTTCCGGTGGTATGTTTCCGTAAAGACAATGAACCCCTCGGGGGTCTTGTAAAAGTCTTCGGGCTCAAGCTCCTTGGGCATGCCCCAAAAGTACCGCCATCTCCCTTTGGATGGCATGCTGTTGGTCGCGGGCATACCACTTGTGCAGGTCGTGGTTGTACGTCGGGGCTGTTTCTGGGTTGGACTTCAGGCGATGGACCAATTCCATCGCCTCTGACGGCCTTGGGCCCCATGTGCCCAAGACCCTGCATTGAGCGTCCAAAAGCACTGTCTTGGGGATGGACCTTGCGCCGTTGGTCAAGAACATGGACATCACTTCATCGTGCTGGTCACGCAAAAGCACCCGTGCTTCGAGCGCCCCCTCGGAACGGGCCACCACAGCCTCGTGAACTGGCAGGATTTGGGCCCCATCGCCGCACCAAAATTCATTGAGCACCAACATGCGCCATCTGGCCCCCACCCGAGAAACGGCTTCCAAAAGCACATCGTTCAACCCCACTTTGGCAAGGTGTTTCCGAATCCGTCGGACCCTGGACTGGTTGATGGGAAGGTACTTGTCGTGAGGCGCCTCCTTTTCAACAGGATGAGGGCTGGCCAAAAGCAGGGCATCGAGGTGAGATTCGACGGAATCCGCGGCCTCCCATGCCTGCTGAATGCGTTCCCGCTCTTGGGTGTTCAATTCTTGACCCTCCATGGCTCAAAAGTAGCTCCTGAACCTCCCCTCCCTGTCGCTAACTTTGGCAGCGAATGAGCGATTTCCTTCAGCACGAGTGTGGCATCGCCATGCTGCGCCTCAAAAAGCCTCTGCAGCACTATGTGGAGAAGTACGGCACCCCGTTTTACGGGCTCAACAAGATGTACTTGCTGATGGAGAAACAGCACAACCGAGGCCAGGATGGTGCCGGTTTGGCCAACATCAAGCTCGACGTCAACCCAGGCAAGCGTTACATCTCCCGGATGCGGTCCATCGATTCGCACCCCATCCAAGATTTGTTCCAAAAAATCATGGGGAGGTTCCAAGACCTCGAAGCGGCGTCCTTGCGCGACACCGTGGCGCTTCAAGAAAACCACGCCTTCACGGGGGAGTTGTTTTTGGGCCACCTCCGCTATGGAACCTTTGGGAAGAATGAGATTGAAAATTGCCACCCCTTCCTCCGTCAAAACAATTGGCGGACACGGAACCTTGTGGCCGCCGGAAACTTCAACCTGACCAACGTCGACGAATTGTTCGATGTGCTGGTCAACATTGGCCAACACCCCAAACAGAAGTCGGACACCGTGACCATTTTGGAGAAAATTGGTCACTTCCTGGACGAAGAGAACCAACTGCGTTTTGACGCTTTGAAGGAGCAAGGTTTGGACAACCAAACCATCTCCGAGCGCATCGCGGACACCCTCGATCTTGGGCAAGTCCTGAGGAAGGCGAGCTCAGACTTTGATGGCGGGTACGTCATGTGCGGGCTGCTGGGACATGGCGATGCTTTCGTGATGCGGGACCCCAACGGCATCCGACCTGCTTACTGGTACGAAGACGAAGACGTGGTGGTGGCGGCCTCTGAAAGGCCCGTCATCCAAACCGCATTCAACGTCACTGCAGACCGCATCCAAGAGGTCCTTCCTGGGTCGGCGCTGATCGTTCGTCGCAACGGCAAGGCCCATGTCGAGGAGATCCGAGCGGCGGCTGAACGAAAGGCTTGCAGCTTCGAGCGCATCTATTTCTCTCGGGGCAACGATGCCGACATTTACAAGGAAAGAAAAATCCTTGGCGAGAGCATCGTGCCACGTGTGCTGGAGGCCGTGGAACACGATTTGGACCACACTGTCACGAGCTTCATCCCCAACACTGCGGAGGCTTCATTTTACGGGTTGGTCAAAGGGCTTGAAGACCATTTGAATGCAAGCAAAATTGCACGGATCAAAGGCCTTGGGTCAAACCCGGACCATGCTGAGATTGAGTCCATCCTTTTGGAGCGCCCCCGCACCGACAAGGTGGCCATCAAGGATGCCAAACTGCGCACCTTCATCACGGAAGACAGCTCGCGCGACGACTTGGTCGCCCACGTTTACGACGTCACCTACGGAACGGTGGAGCGCGGAGTGGACAACCTCGTCGTGATCGACGACAGCATTGTGCGCGGCACCACGCTCAAGAAAAGCATCCTCCGCATTTTGGACCGCCTTGGGCCCAAGAGGATTGTGGTGGCCTCAAGCGCCCCACAAATCCGTTATCCAGATTGCTACGGCATCGACATGGCGCGCATGGGGGACTTTGTGGCCTTCCAGGCCGCGGTGTCGTTGTTGAAGGAACGGGGTATGGAACACGTGTTGGAGGAAACCTACCACGCTTGCCGGCACCAATTGACCCTTCCCCTGGATGAAAACGTAAACCAAGTGAAGGCCATTTACGCGCCCTTCTCTGACGAAGAAATCAGCGAGCGTATCAGTCAATTGTTGACCCCCAAAGACGTCTCTGCGGAGGTGCGCATCATCTTCCAAAGTGTCGAAGGCTTGCACCAAGCTTGTCCGGATCACTTGGGAGATTGGTACTTCACAGGGGACTTCCCGACGCCGGGGGGCCACCGCGTCGTCAACAAAGCCTTCGTATACTACATGGAAGGCAACACGGCCCGCGCCTATTGACCTCTGAGGAGGGTTCAGTGCAACACCATGATGCGCTGAGTGGTGAAACCATTGGACACAAAATACAGGCCGACAGGCCATGCAGCAATGTCCAATTCCTCCACCTCTGATTGCTGCAGATGGCGACGCACCTGTCTTCCTGTGGCGTCTCTGACCTCCACCCATGTTCCCGGTTCGGTGGCGATGTTCAACCTCTCCGTGGCGGGATTGGGGTAGCACGTCAAGGCCACAGCAGGCAAAGGTGGCTCAGGCACATTGGCCACCGCATCCAACAAAAATTCAGACCCCACATACACGATGCTAGAGTCGCCATCGATGATTTCCGTGAAGGTGTACGTTTGGGCCACTGGAAGTGGAAAGTCCTGTGCCCAATAAGCTTCGCCATCCTGGATCAAGGTCCCGTCGGAAGTCGATGTGCTGTCGCGCGCCGTGAAGCGCCAATTCACTTTCAACACTTCGGACATCATCACACCCCCGGGCAGCCACAGCGTGTCCCAAGCCACAGCCTCAGATGCAACCCCTTGCGTCCTGTGCACTTCCAACCCTTGCACCGTGAAAACCGTGGACAGGCTGTCGGTATGCGTCTCGCTGGCAAAAAAAGGAAAGGGCACCAACGTCAGAGCTTCGGAAAAGGGGATGGAAACGTTGCCATCGAGAACCCCCCAAAAATCCATGCCGCCATTCGAAAAGTCAAACATGCTGTAGCTTGGGGGAGTGGTGGCTGCATTCACTTGGGCGAAGGACGCTTCAGGAAAAAGAGGCGCGTAGGCCGTGCTGTCAATGGGCACAAAATCGATGGCAGCGTTTTGCAAAGACGTTTGTCCACTCCAATCCCAACCCTGAGGTTGTGTGGTGGACGTGCCATAAGTCAACGCGTATCCCTGGTTCAATTCTGGCGCCGTCAATTGGCCATGCAATACGGCCGGCAGCATGCACGCAGAGGCCAAAAAGAGTGGGGCGTATTTGGAGTTCATGCCTCCAAGGTAAATAACGTTCCTCTCGAAAAGCGTAAATTGGAAGCCATGAACGCATTCGTCGAGTGGGCCAGTCAACCTTGGCCATGGTACATCGCTGGACCCATCATTGGGTTGATGGTGCCCCTTCACCTTGTTCTCCTGAACCGAACCTTTGGGGTCAGCTCCTCCTTTCGGCACACTTGTGCCGCCCTGGTGCCCAACTCACTTCCATTCTTTGATTACGATTGGAAGGCAGAGTCTTGGAATTTGTTGTTTGTGCTGGGCATCATGATCGGTGCCTTCCTTGCAGCGGCTTTCTTCTCCACAGGCGAGGCCATTGCCTTGAGCGATGCTGCCGTTGCACGCATGCAGGGGTTGGGGTTGACGGACCTTTCAGGACAACACCCCAAGGAATTGTTTGGCTGGAGCAAGCTCGCGCAGGGGAAGACCCTACTTATGGTTTTGGGCGGAGGTTTCTTGGTGGGCTTCGGCACGCGCTACGCGGGCGGGTGCACCTCCGGGCACGCCATCATGGGCCTGAGTCATTTTCAATGGCCTTCACTGATTGCCGTGCTTGGATTCTTCACAGGCGGCCTTCTCGTTTCTTGGGGGCTTCTTCCTTTCTTGCTCTCTTGACCCAACAACTCATGAAAAATGTCATCGGATTGGTTTTGGGTGTGGCCTTTGGGCTCATCCTCGTGAAGGCAGAAGTCCTTTCTTGGTTCCGAATACAAGAAATGTTCGCCTTCCAAAGCTTTCACATGTACGGGATCATAGGCAGCGCCGTGGTGGTAGGGGCACTGAGTGTTTTCATCATCCGTCGTTCGGGGGCCAAAAGCCTCGACGGCAACCCCATCGAACTGAAAGAGAAAGCCCCGAACCACATCGCTGCCTACGCAGGTGGGACGTTGTTTGGTCTAGGGTGGGCGATGACGGGTGCCTGTCCAGGGCCGCTTTACGCCCTTGTAGGAAGTGGCACAACGGTCATGCTCTTGGCCATTCTTTCAGGCATTCTCGGGGTCTATGTCTACGGTGCGGTGCGGGACCGCCTTCCTCACTGAACCACGAGACGCTTGGTGGCGCCAGTCGAGCCTTCCTTCAACACATACACGCCCGGCAACCAGCCTTGGGTGGCCACATTGCGACCTTTTCCTGAAGCAACGCAAGATCCTTGCAAGTCAAAGGCCTGCCAGGACATGGTTTGTGCTGCGCCGAGATGCCCTTTCCAAAGAGCCACACCTCCCAAAGGCAAAGGGTTGGGCCCCAACGTAAGACAATCAGACCTTTGGTCCACCTCCCAAATCACGTCCGGGTTGACGTCTCCCGCAGGGGCGGAACCTTGGTAGCGGCTCACCGTAGGGATGCCCAATGTCGTGGACACCTCCATCCATGGCATGCCGCCATCGCCGAGCCAGAGATACGTCACGGTCTCACGCTCGAAGGCCAAGCCCTGTTCCAGCGCCGCCACGTACACACTGTCCTCGCTCATCACCGTGGTCCGCAGCCGCAGCACTTCATGGGAAGATCCGTCGGGCAACAACAACGTTCCGTACCCGTCGACCTCTGAATCCCTCGTTTGATTCACCAGATAGGACAGTGTCGCAGGCACTTCAACGGCATACGCAGCCGTCGACTGCAGCGTCGATGTCGCAGTCAGGGGCACGGGGTGCACTTCGTCCACATCCTCAAAGGCTACGGGGATTTCAAAGCCCGAAACGGACAGCCCAAGGCCCACTTGCGTGTAGAGTCCGTTTTCGATTTGGTGGTACCCTGTGACCTCTTCCAGGTCGACCGGAACCTCCCCCTCCTCTCCAAAATCCGGGATGGACAAAAACGGATAGAAGTGGTCTGCTTGGTAAGTGGGATCAAAGCCATTGAAAACGAACTGTGCGCCAAAGGAGGCCTCTCCAATGTCCTCCACCACCACTTCGG
Organism: Flavobacteriales bacterium; assembly: GCA_042089975.1. Classification (GTDB taxonomy): domain Bacteria; phylum Bacteroidota; class Bacteroidia; order Flavobacteriales_D; family Sanyastnellaceae; genus UBA11663. The sequence goes on from JBELJW010000006.1 coordinate 26,103, forward strand.
TGGAGTCGGTCACACCCAGGCCTGAAAAATCCCATATCCAGCCGGGTCCAGAGGAGGCATAGTCAAAAAGCACCTCGGGCTCCAGGTTCTGAAAGGTGTGATTTGTTCCCCCCTGGGGAAGGTCGTCGGCGCTGACGGCAATCTGCGCTGACAACGGCAGCGCGGCCATGGCCACCAAAAAGCAAATGGTCTTCATGCACACAAGTTACGGTGGCCGTGGCCATCCATTGGTCAAGAAAAAAGCCCCGCTATCGCGAGGCTTTTCAAGTACCCGGGGTGGGAATCGAACCCACACTCCTTGCGGAACGCGAGTTTGAGTCGCGCGCGTCTACCAATTCCGCCACCCGGGC
>JBELJW010000155.1:0-4599 GCA_042089975.1 Flavobacteriales bacterium
GGTTGACCACCCTCCCTGACCCACGGTATGCCGAGAACGGCAAGGTTCCCTCCAACGTCCAAAGCGGCATTGTCCAAAAGCGCAGGCAGCCCCCAAAAACGGCACAACCACCAGGTTGGAAGGACCACATTGTCCGCGGCATCTTATCTTGATGGCATGAACATCAAGTCCAGCGCTCCGAAGGCAATCGCACTTTTTGCCTCTGTGGCAATGACCTTCAACCCTAGCAGAGCACAAAACGACCAGTGCGATGGCGGGGCCATCAAAACCCATGACGCCTACCTCTACGGCCGTTTCGAGACGCGCATGAAATCGACAGAAGGAAGTGGGATCGTGAGCTCCTTCTTTCTTTACAACTGGGACCTCAATTGCAACTGGCCGCAAGAAAACAACGAGATTGACATTGAGATGACTGGGAACTTGAGCCAATCCGTTCAGTTCACCACGCACCACCCCTACCAATCCAGCGTGACGGAAATTGTCCCCGTTCCTTTCAATCCACATGAAACCATGGTCGACTACGCCATCGAGTGGGAACCCAACGTGGTGCGGTGGTTCATCAACGGCGAACTGTCCCATGAGGTGAGTCACTCCTACATCCCTCAGCTCCAGTACCCCATGCGCATCTTCATGAACTTATGGGCGGTGGAGGCATTGACATGGACGGGGGAGTGGGACCCCACAGCCATGCCGGGACTGTCCCGTTACGACTTCGTCAGATACCATGCCTACACCCCTGGCACAGGCAACACAGGCACAGGCAACAACTTCACCCTGGAATGGTCGGACGACTTCAACGCCCTTGACGCCACGCGCTGGGACCGAAGTGAAGATGGCAACGTTGGACCGCTTTGCACGTTCCGAGCCGCCAATGTGGAGGTCTCGGGGGGTGAGCTGCATTTGTCCATCACGGTGCCCGAACCGACGGTGCCCACAAGACCCGTGACCTTTGGCGTGGACGTCAGTGCATTGGATCTGTCGGCCACGGATGTTGTCTACATCGCAGGAGGGTTCACCAATTGGTGCGCGAGCTGCCAAGCACTTTCCGACCCCGATGGCGATGACGTTTGGACCACAACAATGGACCTTCCCCTCGGTTCTCATGAATTTCAATTCGCCATCAATGGGTGGGGTGGAGCCATTGCCAAACCAGAGCTGGGAAGCAACTGTGACTACAACCCTTGCGATGAATACACCAACTATGGAGTTTCTGTCGACGAGGAGATGACGGAGGTCTACGCCCCCTTGCACTGCTGGAACACCTGCGCGTTGTGTGGGGACTTGAGTCCATCCATTGGGTGCCTCGGGGACTTTGACAATGACCTCTCCATAGGCGTCAATGACATCTTGTCCTTGTTGCCTCAATTTGGGTGCATGACTTCATGCACGCACGACCTCAATGGAGACGGAGCCGTTGGTGTGGGCGACGTCCTGCTGCTGCTTGGTGCGTTTGGCGAAGTCTGTCCCTGAGGTGCTTATTGCACCATTATGCGGCGCTGAAGGGTGCCACGCGAAGGCACCGTAAAGTCCAAAGTGTAGGCCCCCGACGCCAAATTGGAAACATCCAGAACATCCCGTTCAGACACTTGTGCCACGCGCACCACGCGACCTGAAGCGTCCCGGAGTGTGACAAAAGCATTGTCGATGGTTGGACCATTCCAGATGACGTGGAGGTTGGTTTGGGCTGGGACAGGAAACACATCCAGGGTTCCCTCAAGCACCTCTGCAATGGAACTCAAATTCACATCCACCAACAAGCACACCTCTTCGCCTACGCAGCCTCCGTCATTGGTCTCCACCACACACACAGACCCAGGACCACCCACATTCCAAACCACAGAAATTTCATTGGTGCCATTGCCTTCCAGCAAATCCCCACCAACGATGGTCCATTCATAGCTGCTCCCCGCCGTGTTGGTGTAGGTGTACGCTTGAAGGGTTTGCGAATAGGGGTCCACGTTGCCTGAAACGGCATACGTGCTGATGTAGGAACAGAGCGTGGCATCTTGGATCCCGTCCGTTGAAAAATTGCACGCCGCGTCGTCGTAACAGCTGTACCCTTGGCAGACGCAATCCGATTGGATCACATCTCCTTCCGTCAATTCATTGTCGTCGTCGCATGTGTTGCCCGGAAAGATGCACGAACCATCGTCGTCGGTGGCTTGATCGTCATAATTGCAGGCCGAATCCGATGTGCAGCCCGGCGCTTCGTCTTCGTCGCAAATGCCGTCGCCGTCAGCATCGTTGACGCAATTGCCATCGCAATCGTAAGGCGCGGTCGCAAACTCACAGGTCATGTCATTCTCAGTGGCGTTTGGATCAAAGTTGCATGCGTCTTCCTCCGTGCATCCCGGGATTTCAAACTCATCGCAAACGCCATCTTCATCAGCGTCGTTCACGCACTCCCCATCCACATACGGGTGCATCACTGACAACATAGGAGGGCAAAAATTTTGCTCGTCTTCCTGCACGCCACCGAGAAAGACCTGACCACAGGCTTGAACATCAAAGTGACCACATGTGGTCACTTGAGCGACCAAGATCCGCAGATCGTCGCCAGCAACAGCGTTTGACGGCCCCACCACCAAGCCATCCTCCAACACAGCGGTCACAAAAAGACCGCCATTGGCCACCGTGATCCCGTCGCAAATGGAGTATGGGCTTCCAATGTCTCCAACGAACGAGGGGTCCTGCGTCTCCAATGTGGATTCGCCGGAGTTGGCCAATCCAATGGTCCAGCCTGAACTGTATTCAAAATCAGGGAAACTGACAAAAAAGGCGGGATTGATGGCTGCCAAAGAGGAGGACGTCGCGGCCGTCGATGTGAAACAATCGCAAGTGAACCCCACGCCAAGCGCCGGGGTGCCTAAGGCTTCGACATCCGAGTACACCGCACTCAGCACATCCGTTGGGTTGGTGAAATCCGCGTAGACCTTGTAAACACCAAAAAACTCGAATCCAGGAATGTCCTCCGCCCCCTCGGCATGCCAAATGGTGTCTAGTTCTGCAGAAAAGCCGGTCATTTGAGCGGATGCGCCTGGAACCACTGCCAAGGCGGCAACAAGGAACAAACAGATGGCCCTGAGAGAAGAAGGAAGGTGGAAGAGTTTCATCATGTGCATTTGGGACCAAAATACTCTCAAAACCTACCTGCCAAAAATCTTTTTGGCCGCCTCCTGCTGTTGTGGGAAAGTGCCTTGAGCGTCTGGGTTGGGTTTGGTAGATGAAAATTCGAGGTCGGTATAACGTTATAATCAATTGGCGCCCCGTTTTACTTGACATATATTCGAGGGCCAAACTGTTGAATGATGTTGACCAAATTATCCAAGACTGCCGCGTTCCTGCCGCTTTGGTTGCTCGTATGCGCACCCTTTACGGGTGTGTCCCAGACGCCATACTACCTCACCATCGAACCTGCACCGGCAGTGGGCGAAGGAGGGACCACCTATCGGTTCTTTGTCCAAGCCAACACAGATACGGACAAGTTTTCTGCCGTGTTTGGCACTGAACAAGATCCTTTGGTCTTTCAAACCCCCGACGGGATTTTCAACAGCCCCTTCAACACCAGCTGGAACGCTTCCGGGGTCAACCCCCTCTTTCTGGGTTCTTTTCCCGACTTGGCTGACGACAGTTATGCCACCATTGGCTTGGAAGGCCCGGCTTCATCATCCAATCTGGCAGGCGCATCAGATCCATCTTTGGTGCAAGATGAAGCCCTCGAGGTGACCGTGTCGCAATATTTCTACTCAGGCGGAACCCAGCTCATGGTAAACACCATGGTCGGAGCTTCGTGGTACGTCTTGAACACCGCCGCCAACGCCCTGCCTGTTGAAGGCCGGTGGTTGGTTGCGCAAATCACCACTTCTGGAGATATTTCCGGCCAAATCAACTACCAAGTCTTCCCAGAAGGAGACGGTGAAAACGACATCAAAATCTCTCTCTCTTTTGATGGAGCTGGGGTTTTTGGGACGGCCGCAATTGAGGGTTGTACAGATGAAACGGCCTGCAATTATGACCCTGCTGCCTTGTTGGAGGATGAAAGTTGTGAGTTTGAATCTTGTTTGGGTTGCACAGATCTAGCAGCCTGCAATTTCAATGAGGACGCTTTGATCGAAGATGGATCCTGCTTGTTTTGCAATTGTGGCGCCTCCTCTTCAGGTTACCAGCTGTTGGTGGAAGCCTCTACGGCGGTCAATGTGCCAGGAGCAGCTTCTTACATGTTTTACGTGAAAATGGCGAATGCAGGCGACAAGATGAGTGCTGTGTTTGGCAATTCGGAAACGCCACTTTTCGTGAACGCCCCTGAGGGAGTGTACAATTCAGCACTGAACACCTCATGGAGCGCCTCCGGCATCAACCCAGTATTTCTGCCAAGTTTCCCAGAGTTGGCCGACGACTCGTATGGCACAATAGGCTTGGATGGTCCGGCATCAATGTCGGGCGTGGTCGGTGCCGCGGATCCTGCTCTCGTCAGTGACCCCAATCAGCCTTTGGAACCTTTCTTTTTTGACGATGGCGCCGATGCTTTGCTTGCCAATCAGCTCATTGGTTCTTCGTGGTTTGTTTTGAGCGATGCGGCGAATGCTCTGCCTGACGCAG
>JBELJW010000156.1:0-4586 GCA_042089975.1 Flavobacteriales bacterium
GTAGGCGCAGTGGTGGTTGGTCAAGACCAATCCTTGCGACGAGATGACTTCTGCGGTGCAACTGCCGCCATTCAAACGCACGATGGCGTCTTTCAAGGAGGCGTTGTTGATGTCGTAGATGTCTTGGGCGCTCAAGCGAAGGCCTGACTCTTGCATGTTGGCCTCGTTGATGCGTTGCAACATGTGAAGCAACCACATGCCTTCGTCGGCACGCGCAGTTGAAAAGAGGAGCATCAAAAGGGCTCCAAGGGTGGTGAATCGTTTCATGTCAATCCGTGGTTGGTTTTTTTTTGTATTCAAAGAAGGGCATCATCGCGCTGTTTGTGGAGAAGCCACCCAGTCGGTGGATCCCACCAAGCGCTCGATGCGGGTGTACAATGGGGTCAAGTTGGGCCCTCCGTAACGGTTCCAAACCGTCTTGCCGTCCACCGTCATGATGTTGGCGGGCAGGTCCATGACTTTGGGGTCGTCGTAACGTGAGGCCAAGGTGTCGAAGCCCATGCTTTTGGCCTCGTCCACAATCAATTTTCGCCAAATGCCGATGTCGACTTGGGCATGGTGCATTCCCTCGGACAACGAACGGCCAAAGGCCTCGTCGCAAAAGCGTTCCACGCGGAGAGAAGCCTGGCCGTTGCTCAGCACGGACAACTCGTACACCGGGCAGCGTCCAAAGCATGCCGTGCGCTGCAGCCCCACCATGACGCCCACTTCGGCGCCGGACTCCTCGGTCTGCATGGCATCGCTGGATCCTTGGCAAGCGGCAAGTCCCAGGGCCATCGCAGCGAAAAGGAACCAAATGGGGGAGGTCTTCGACGTCATTTTTTCTTCCGCTTGGCGCGAGAATCGTTCTTCTTGCGCTCCATTTCCTTTTGCTTTTTCTCTTGCTCCTTGGCGGCTTCTTGCAGGCGTTCCATAAAGCTGGGCTTCTTGCGTGCACCTGCCTTGGAGCGGTTGTCGTCGAGTTTGGCCTTGATTTTTTCTTCGTTGATGAAGAAGCGCTTGATGGTCAGCATTTGCCCAATGCTCACCACGTTGGCGGTGAAGTAGTACATGCTTAAGCCCGACGCAAACCCGTTGAAGAAGAAGAGCATGGTGAAGGGCATGATCGTCTGAATCGTCTTCATGTCCGGCATGCCCGGTTGTGTGGGCATGCTTTGGTTGGCCATGGTCATCCGCATGTAGATGAACATGGAGCTGGCCATCAGCAACGTGAAACCACTGACGTGTGCGCCGTAAAACGGAATGTTGAAGGGCAAGTTGAGGATGCTGTCGAAGGCCCCGAGGTCGTCGGCCCATAGGAACGACTGTCCACGCAAGTCGATGTTGGACGGGAAGAAGCGGAACATGGCGTACAGGATGGGCATCTGGAGCAGCCCCGGGATGCATCCTGCCATCGGGCTCACACCTGTTTTCCGGTAAAGCTCCATGGTCTCTTTTTGGCGCTCCATGGAGTCGTCCTTGAGCCGTTCGTTGATTTCGTTGAGCTCGGGACGCAAGAGTCTCATTTTGGCGGAACTCATGTAGTTCTTCCAAGTGACGGGGAAGAGGGCGCTCTTGATGACCAAAGTCAGCACGAGGATGATGAGCCCCATGTTGCCAATGTACTTGGCCACAAAACCGTAGACAGGGAGGATCACGTTTCGGTTGACCCAGCCAAAGATCCACCAGCCGTAATCGATGATGCGCCCCGCTTCTTCAAGCCCTGTGGCCTCCAGTTCATCCAAGTCGTTGGGACCAAAGTAGAAGTGCAGTGGTTGGCCGTCGTAGGGCAAGGCCGCCCGGTACCCCATCACATAGGTCGTGTCCTCTTCAGGCAATACGTTGGCAATTTGGCCGCCTGCCGCAAAAGGCTGGGGGCTGCTGACCATGGCCGAGAAGTAGTTTTGCTTGAAGGCCATCCACGAGAGCTCCGACTCGAGGGTTTCTTCCTTTTCTTGACCATCGGACAGGTAATCCCGCTCTTCGCCCAATTCGAGGTAGTAAATGGCGCTGTGTTGGCGTTCCCACGCAAGGCCCTTCTCGTTGCGTTGTCCAAGGGCATTCCAGGTGAAGGTCCGGTCGCTCTCCGTCGCTGAGTCGACCCCCACAAAAGAGATGTCCGTGAACACTTGGTAGCCTTCCAGGCGATGGACCAAACGGATCGCCCGGTTGGCGCCCAAACGGGATTCCATCACCACTTGTTGAGGCCCTTCGGAGATCGGCGCGAAGTGCAGGTCGTTGAACCCGACACGTCCCACACCCGGCACCTCCCACGAGACGTCCATCTCGGAGGCTTCGCGGACCCAAAGGCTCACGGGCTCATCGGAACCGTATCGCGTGTACCCATCGTTCAGGGTAGCGGCCACAGGAAGTCCGCCACGCGTGTTGAAGGTCACCCGCACTTGGTCATTTTGCATGACCACATCGCGGTCGGTGCCCACCACACCAGGTCCAAACAAGCCGTACCGGCGTCGCAACTCGGCATCGAGTGCGGCATTGGACCCATCGGCAGAGGCCTCGTTGTTGCCTGCTTGCATGGCGGCGACGGAGCTTTCTTGTGCTTCGGCTTCCAAGTAAGCCGCTTGCGAGAGGCTGTCAGCTCCTGCCAAGGCCGCTGCTTCTTGAGCTTCCCAAGCGGCGATCTCCTCTTCTGAGGGGGCCATGTACCACTGGTACCCCAAAAGAAGGAGCATCATCAGCACCAGGCCAGTCAATGTGTTGCGATCCATGAGTGCGCGAAGTTAGGGAATGAGGGGTCTGTGGAGTCGTCGAGTTACCAACGGTGTCCATCCTTGCTGGACCACAACCCACGGAGTTTCATGGCCTGTTCCAGCAAGTTTCTCACACAACCTTGCCCGCCGGCTTCAGGGACCACCCAATCCACGGCCTCCCTCACCTCAGGCACGGCATCGTGTGGGCAGCAGCTGAGGCCTACAGCCTTCAACGCCATCAAATCGGGCAAATCGTCGCCCATGTACGCCACTTGGTCCAAGCCGATGCCCATGCGCTCCGCAATGGTTGTCAAATGGGCCAGCTTGTCGGCCGCCCCCAGATGGACTTCTTTCACCCCGAGTCCTTCCATGCGCCATTTCACTGGCTCTTCCTTTCCGCCTGTGACCACCGCCAAGTGAAGGCCTTGCTTCACTGCCCACTGCACGGCAAACCCATCGCGGGCCGACGCGGATCGCGCCATGCTTCCGTCGGGCATGAGCCAAACGGTGCCATTGGTGAACACGCCATCGTAGTCGAAGGCAAAGAGCTCAATCTTGGGGAGTTGGGTTTTGTAATTCATGGTGGCGTTAAGGTGGAAGATGGGTTGTGGCGCCAGGCGATGTGGTCCGCAAGGGTGTCGTACAATGCCCGCATGTCTTCTGGAAGCAAGGCGCGGTGCCTGGCCAACGTGGCCTCGTCTCCGCGCTTGGCGGGGCCAGTTTGCCTTTCTCTGGCGTCGCCTTGGAGACCGCCTTGGGTCAATCCGTGGACCAGGTTGCACAGGAGATCCGTGGGCAATTGACGTTGGGACAAGACATGCTGGGCCTCTGCCAGCATGTGGTTGGCGTAGTTGTCGGCCATGACGGCAGCGAGGTGCGCCGCAGTGCGCTGGTCCCCAGTGGCCTCAGTGACGCGGCCCGACCATGCGCCTGCAAGGTCATGGGCCACGGACATGGCCGCGGCGCTTGTGGCCTCAATGACCGTGGGCGTTTGGGCCAATGGCACGGAATGCGCCTTGGCGTTGAAACTGCGTACAGGCCATACCACAGCCGCAGGCGCGCGCAGTTGGTCCAGGGAAGTGGCGCCAGAGAGGTGGACCAAGGTGCAGTCGGCTGCGACCATGCCAGAAATGGCCTCGGCCACCTCTGAGATGATGGCATCGGTGACGGCCACGACGACGACTTGGGCGTCGGCCAATGCGCCTGCCGCCTCGGAGAGGTTGGTGGACCAAGGGACGCGTAAAAGTTCTCCCAGGGGGCGCGCAGAGGACTCCGTGCGGCTGATCACGTGCAACAATTCGTGGCCATCCTGTTGCCAAGCGGGCCCCAATTCGGAGGACACCTGTCCAGCCCCCACCAAGACGATGCGGTGCTTAGCCATGGCGGCGGGTTTTTGCGCCTTGGCGGATGCGGAATCGAACCGCGAGAAAAGAACCGAGAGTCATGAGCAAACAACCCAACCAGAGCCAATTGATTTGAGGGAAGATCACAGCTTGCATGACCACAAAGTCGCGGCGCACGCTTGCGTGTTCCCACACAGTCATTTCCAACGACTCGGACTCGGGGTCAAACTTCTCCACACGGAAGCGAAGTCCCCAGCCTTCTGCCTCATAGAGGTCGGGCACCACAGTGCTTCCGCGCACGATGTACAAGGGGTCGTGGACCTCCACGGTCCGTCCACGGCGCAAGCCGAGGCATGCGGCCAAGGCCAAGTCGTCGTCCAACAAGCCACGTGCAGGTCTTTCCTCGTCGCCGATGACGCGCAGGCTGTCTATGGTCATCAAGACGCCCCCTACAAACATCGAGTCGCCCACGGAGAACGCCTGCGATTGCCCCCCCAGCCAACCTTCTTCGTCGGTTTCAGGTGGGGTCACACGTCCCCATTTGATGTGGGTG
>JBELJW010000157.1:0-4579 GCA_042089975.1 Flavobacteriales bacterium
ACTGTCGTTGAATGGGTCAAGTTGCGCTTTTGCTTGGTGCCTTTTTTGGTCAAGATGTGACTCTTGAAGGCGTGCTTGCGCTTGATTTTGCCAGTTCCTGTCAGCTTGAAACGCTTCTTGGCGCTGGATTTGGTTTTCATCTTCGGCATGGCCTCGGATTTTTAGGGTGGTGGGTTATTTCTTCTTCGGATTGAACATGACGGTCATGCGCTTTCCTTCCAACTTGGGCATTTGCTCGAGAGCGCCCAGATCTTCCAATTCTTGTGCAAACTTCAAAAGCAGGATTTCTCCCCGCTCCTTGAACACGATGGTCCTGCCTCGGAAAAAGACGTATGCCTTCACTTTGGCCCCATCCTGCAAAAACTTCCGTGCATGCTTGAGCTTGAACTGGAAGTCATGGTCGTCGGTGTTGGGTCCAAATCGGATTTCCTTCACCGCCACCTTGGCTTGGTTTGCTTTGAGTTCTTTTTGTTTCTTCTTCTGTGCGTAGAGGAATTTCCGGTAGTCGATGATGCGACATACAGGAGGGTCTGCCTTGGGGCTGATTTCCACCAGATCGAGTTCCATCTCTCGGGCCAAGGCCAAAGCGGCCGGGGTCTTCATGATGTTCGGTTCGACGTTGTCGCCTACAAGACGAACGGACTCAACCGAGATTTTCTCATTGATCCGGTGTGGATCTTCCTTGATGACCCTGCCACGAAAGCCGGTCCTTCTTCTGCGTATTGCGATGACGAATGTGTTTAGTTATTCTCCTATGTTGTTTGCCAACACTTCGGCCACTTCCCGCTGGATGCGTTCGGTGAATGCCTCGATGCTGACACTTCCCAAATCCCCTTCTCCCTGCTTTCGCACGGAGACGGTCCCTTCGGAAGCCTCGTTTTCCCCGACAATCAGCATGTAAGGCACTTTGTCAAGCTCCGCTTCACGGATTTTCTTGCCAACCTTTTCTGACCGCGCGTCTACGAGGGCGCGAATATCGCCATTTTCCAGCACTTTGGAAAGCTTTTCCGCGTAATCGTTGAATCTGTCGCTGATTGGGAGGATCCTTGCCTGCTCTGGCGTCAGCCACAAAGGGAACTTCCCGGCGCAATGCTCAATCAGAATGGCGACGAATCTCTCCATGGAACCAAACGGTGCCCGGTGGATCATGACAGGACGGTGTTTGCCGTTGTCAGCCCCGGTGTATTCGAGCTCAAATCGATCGGGAAGGTTGTAGTCAATTTGCACGGTGCCCAGCTGCCAGCGGCGGCCGATGGCATCGCGGACCATGAAATCAAGCTTGGGGCCATAAAAAGCAGCCTCGCCCAATTCTACAATGGTTTCAAGGCCTTTCTCCTCTGCAACTTCCTGGATCGCCCGTTCAGCTTTGTCCCAGTTGTCTTGCTCGCCGATGTACTTCTCTGGCTTTTGTGGATCCCGCAGGCTCACTTGCACCACAAAATTTTGGAAATCCAAGGTCTTGAAGATGTAGAGCACCAAGTCGATCACCTTGCCAACTTCTTCCTTGACTTGATCTTGGGTACAGAAAATGTGGGCGTCGTCTTGGGTGAAACCGCGTACGCGCGTCAAGCCATGCAACTCTCCGCTTTGCTCGTAGCGGTAGACAGTACCGAATTCGGCCAGACGGACGGGCAGGTCGCGGTACGACCTCGGACGCGCCTTGAACACTTCACAATGGTGAGGACAATTCATGGGCTTGAGCAAATACTCTTCCCCATCGGCAGGGGTTTGAATGGGCTGAAAGCTGTCTTCGCCATACTTCGCGTAGTGGCCGGAGGTCACGTACAATTCCTTGTTGCCAATGTGTGGGGTGATCACAGGTTGATACCCCGATTTCCGCTGCGCTTCCTTCAAGAAAGTTTCCAACCGCATCCGCAAATCTGCGCCTTTGGGCAACCAGAGCGGCAGCCCCTGCCCCACCTTTTCAGAAAAATGGAAAAGGTCGAGTTCCTTGCCCAACTTCCGGTGGTCGCGGGCCTTTGCTTGTTCCAACAGCTCCAGATGGGCGGTCAATTCACTTTTCTTGGTGAAAGTGACACCGTACACCCTTGTCAACTGCTTCTGCGTCTCATCCCCTTTCCAATAAGCCCCAGCGATGGCCATGATTTTGGCGGCCTTGATGTGGCCTGTGTGAGGGATGTGGGGGCCGCGGCACAAATCGGTGAACTCCCCTTGCGTGTAAAACGTGATCGTCCCGTCCTCAAGCCCCTCCAACAAATCCAACTTGTACTCGTCCCCTTTCTCCTCGAAATAAGAAAGGGCCTCAGACTTGGTCATGTCCTTCCGCAAGAAGGGTTGCTTGGTCTTGGCCAATTCCAACATTTTCTTTTCGACTGCAGGAATGTCTGCGTCCGTGAACGTGTGCTCCCCAAAGTCCACATCGTAGTAAAATCCATTTTCCACCGGTGGCCCCACCCAAAACTTGATGCCCGGATAGATGGACTCAAGGGCTTCTGCCATCAAATGCGCAGAACTGTGCCAGAGGGTGTTCATGCCTTCCTCGTCGCGTGAGGTCAGCAGACGAAGGGTGCAGTTGTCATGCAATGGGCGTTGGGGATCCCAGACTTCGCCATTGACTTCTGCGGCCAGAACGTTGCGCGCCAATCCTTCACTGATGGAGGTGGCCACATCAAGCGAGGTGGTTCCTTCAGAAACGTTTTTGACGGTGCCGTCAGGCAGGGTGATTGCAATCATATCCGGGAGGTTAGGCCCCCAAAGATACGATGGCCTAACGCTTGGTGGCCCCAGGCCCTTTCAAGTGCCATTGGATCTCTGCCCGCGCAACCTCGTGCCCTTCAGCATCGCAGACCACAGAAGTCAATGTCAACGGTGCGCGACCTTCCTTCTGAAGCAACCTTCGCAGCGCCTCAGTGTCCTCCGCCACGCAGACTGCCTGGGCTGTGCATGACGTTTGTGCCCTTCGTGTGTAGGACACCTCCATGTGGGACATGATCAATCGAACATCCTCCGTGCCAAAAGCGCTCAACAGACAAAGTCCTGAGGCATATTCCGCTGCGGTCGCCATCGCACACGCATGCATGGTGCCCAAATGGTTGAGGTTCCTTCTGCGCTTGGGCAATGCTACAGTGCACGAGCCCTCGCTTAGCTGGTGAATTTTCAGTCGATGGGGTCGGTTGAAAGGAACCACCTCTTGCATCCACCTGCTGAACACGCCGGTTCTCCCCCTCCTCGCCTCTTTCAAAGCCCAACGCAAGATGCGATTTTGAAAGTTGGCCACAACGGCGGCTTAAAGTGCGGTCAAGACCTCGTCCAAAGATTCCTTGATGGACAGGCGATCAAGTCCTTGTCCAGAAGGATTGGTCCATGCAAGTCGACTCAGAGGAAGTTGTGTGGTCATCTCGCCCCCCTCGAGCCCCCCCGAGCCCTCTGGGTGCTCTTTGTGTGCATCCAGAATGGCGCCAATGTTGGGCCGAAAGTATTGCGGCCCTTTCATGACTTTTCCATCTTCTCGCAAGATGGGCTCGCCGTCGGCACCCAACTTGGACATGTTGCTCGCTTGAATCTCTCGGAAAACCTTTGCAATGACATCCTGCATCCCATGCCTCATCATGGTTCCTGCAAGGATGTAAAGCTGGTCCCCAAGGGCATCCGCCACTTCCACAACGTCGCCTTCCATCGCAGCTTCGAGGTATTCGTCGTTTTCTTCCGCCATCAAACGGTGTCTCAACTCTACTTCCTCTCGCATCAGTTCAGCGTGAGGGTCAGTGGCATTGGGGATTCGGAAAGCGTCGTGGAAAGCAGCCACGTCGAGGAGGACTTCAGATAAAAGCATGGAGGGCAATTTGCGCTCCATTCATTGGCCACGCCAAACGCATCAAGCAAACGTTTCCCACGGGATATTCACACAATTTTGAGAACCGCACAACCACGGGGCGTGGATGGTCGAATATCTTCGCGTGTTATGGAACCATTGCACGAACCTGAAATTGCCAACGGAGCTGCGGCTTCCGTCCCTGCAGAAGGGGGCGCTGGAGCACCCGACATCCAGGCCATCCACGCCCGGGTTGCAGAAAAAAGTCAGTTTGTCCATTTGATCCGTGCCGAAATGGGCCGAACCATTGTGGGCCAAACAGGCATGGTGGACCGACTGCTGATTGGCTTGCTTTCCAATGGGCATGTCTTGCTGGAAGGTGTTCCTGGTTTGGCGAAAACACTGGCCATCCGAAGCCTCAGCGAAACGGTGGCTGGCGACTTCAGCAGGATTCAATTCACTCCAGACTTGCTGCCTGCCGACGTCGTAGGGACGCTTATTTACAACCAAAAGGACCAGCAATTCTCAGTGAAGAAGGGTCCTGTTTTCGCCAATTTTGTGTTGGCCGATGAAATCAACCGAGCGCCCGCCAAAGTGCAAAGTGCACTGCTCGAAGCGATGCAAGAGCGCCAAGTGACCATTGGGGGAGAAACCCACCCTCTGCCCAAGCCATTTCTCGTTTTGGCCACCCAAAACCCTGTGGAACAGGAAGGCACATACCCCCTTCCTGAAGCCCAGGTCGACAGGTTTCTTCTGAAGGTCGTCATTGGCTATCCTACCAAGGAGGAAGAGCGCCAAATCGTGCGG
>JBELJW010000158.1:0-4576 GCA_042089975.1 Flavobacteriales bacterium
ACCTCCAAAAGAAGTTGGAATCCGATCTGGATCGGGGTCCAAGCCGACGCAAAGGAAAGATTTCTTGGCACAGATGGCCTGAAAAATGCCTTGTGCAGTCGTGAGTTGTTGGCTGGTTCGGCGGCGCGACTTTCGGGGACTGGACATGGTGTCAAAGTTCTGAAAAAGCTGGAGGCTTTCCCCTGCGGGCACGGAAGCGATTCACCCAATTGTCAAAGATTTTTCAACCGCTCCGCCCTGTCCGCAACGTGCAAGGCTTCTACCATGGGGCCCAAGTCCCCCTGAAGGACCGCTGGCAGGGCGTGCAATGTGAGGCCAATGCGATGGTCTGTGACCCGGCCTTGTGGGAAATTGTACGTTCGAATCTTGGCGCTTCGGTCGCCTGAACTCACCTGAGAGCGTCTCTCCTGAGCGCGCGCTGCCTCAGCCTTCTCCCGCGCCGCATCGTACAACCTGGAACGCAACACCTCCAAAGCGGATTCGTAATTCTGATGCTGAGAGCGGCCATCTTGGCATTCCACAACAGTTCCTGTTGGAAGGTGGGTCAAACGCACAGCACTCTCTGTTTTGTTGACATGTTGACCGCCCGCACCACTGGCCCGAAAGGTGTCCTTTCGGACATCTGACATCTGCAAATCCACGTCCACTTCCGCCGCCATTGGCAAGACGGCCACCGTCGCCGCACTGGTGTGGACCCGCCCTTGAGATTCTGTTTCTGGCACACGTTGGACCCGGTGAACCCCCCGTTCAAATTTGAGCCAGCCAAAAACCCCGTCGCCTTCAAGGCGGACCACGGCTTCCTTGAATCCCCCTACCGTGCCCTCGCTTGCATGAACCCACTCATGCTTCCAGCCCTTGCGGTCAGCGTGTTTGAGGTACATCCTGACAAGGTCCCCAGCAAACAATGCAGCCTCGTCCCCTCCCGTCCCCGCGCGGACCTCCAAGATGGCATCGCGATCGTCTGCGTCGTCGTGCGGCAGAAGCATCCACTTGGCTTCCTCCACTCCCTGCAACAGGAACGCGGAGAGCCGCTCCATCTCAGAACGTCCCATCAGCCGCATTTCTTGGTCTTCAGACTGGCCCCACTCGAACGCTTCGTCCCACTGCTTCAAGGCCATCACAAGGGAGTCTGCTTTTTGGGCCATGGGCTGAAGGCGCTTGTGTTCCACCATCAATGCCCTGAGTGCATCGACATCCGACGCCACCTTGGGGTCAGACACCCTCTTTTCCACCTCTATGAAACGGTCGGCAATGGACTGCAATTTCCCGACCCACCCGCCCACAGAGTCGCGGTCAAAGGCCATTTTATGGATAGGTAAAGGTGCCGTAGGGGCTGTCAATGACCACGCTCGACGGGCTTCCTGGCGACGCCTCAACGTGACCGATCACTTGGGCTTCTACCCCAAACGACTCGCTGATGGCCATCAGCTTTTCAGCGGTCCCTGCATCTGTGTACACCTCCATGCGATGCCCCATGTTGAAAACCTTGTACATCTCCTCCCAAGATGTCCCGGAAGCTTGCTGAATGGTTTCAAACAACACAGGCACCTTCATCATGCGGTTCTTGACCACCCGGAGCTCATCGTTCAAGAAATGCAAAACCTTGGTTTGGGCTCCACCCGAGCAGTGGACCATGCCATGGATGTCCTTGCGGCACTGCGCAAGCATCTCCTGAACAATGGGCGCGTATGTCCTGGTCGGCGACAGGACAAGTTTTCCAGCATCCAACGGTGCACCCTCCACGGCATCGGTCAAGCCATGGCTGCCTGTGTACACAAGATCCTGGCTGGTGCCAGGATCAAAACTCTCAGGATAAGCGTTGGCAAGGGCGTTGTGAAACACATCGTGCCTGGCGGAAGTCAGCCCATTGCTCCCCATGCCACCATTGTAGGACGCTTCGTATTTGGCTTGGCCATGGCTCGACAGTCCGACCACCACATCGCCATTCTGGATGCGCCCATTGTCAATGACCTCATCTCGTCGCATGCGGGCAACCACAGTGGAGTCCACAATGATGGTCCGGACCAGGTCTCCCACATCGGCAGTCTCCCCCCCTGTGCTCCGGATGTCCAACCCTTGGAACCGAAGGTCTTCGAGCAACCTTTCTGTCCCTTGGATGATCTCTTTGATCACTTCACCCGGGACTAGATGCTTGTTCCTTCCGATGGTGCTCGACACCAAAATGGGGCCTGTGCAGCCAACGCACAACAAATCATCCACGTTCATGATCAGTGCATCCTGCGCAATGCCCTTCCAAACGCTCAAATCCCCTGTTTCCTTCCAATACATGTAGGCCAAGGACGACTTGGTGCCTGCACCATCTGCATGCATCACAACGCAGTGTTCTTCGCTTCCTGTCAGATAGTCGGGAACCACCTTGCAAAAAGCTTTGGGGAAAAGCCCCTTGTCAATGCCATCAATGGCCGCATGCACCTCTTCCTTGCCTGCAGACACTCCACGGGCAGCATATCTGGCGTCGCTCACGGTTTACTCTGCGGGCTTGTAGTCAAATGCCACAATCTTGAAGACCGTCCGACGGTTGCGCTGATGCGCCCGCTCTTGATCCTCCTTGGGCAACCGAGCGATTTCGGCATCACTGACCAACAAAGCATCCTCTCCGTAACCCACGGCCACCATGCGCTCAGCGACGACGCCGTTTTCCTTGAGGTAGTCCACGCATGTCTCGGCGCGCCTCTGGCTTAGAGATTTGTTGGCGGAAGTACTGCCTCGGCTGTCTGTGTGCGCCTCCAGCTGGATGATGAGGTTTTCATTCCGTTCCAACAGATCCACCAGGTAGTTCAAGGAATCGGCAGAATTGACATTCTCGTCCATCAACAAATCTGCACTGCCAAGTGGGTAGAGGACAACTGGCATGTCGTATTCTTTGTCCAGTACGATCTCTTTCAAGAGGTATTCTCTGGCCAAGGTGGTGGACTCCGTCAAACCCTCAGTGGTCAGCAAGTCGCCCGTCCCAATGTATCCTTCAAACGCCACATCCACGTCGAAGGTCGCACCTTCAGAAATTTCACCTTCGCACAAGGCCAACTCGCCTTCTTCGTCTGTTGTGAACTCAGCGGAGGAGCCATCCTTGGACTCCAAGGTCAAAGTCGCTCCTGAAAGTGGCATTCCTGTGTCGTAGTCGTAGACGTAGGCCTGGTAACAAAACTCCAAAGGAGGAAGTTTGAAGGAATACAAATCGTCTTGGCCTTTGCCACCCGCACGATTTGAGGTGAAAATGCCTTCTTGCATGCCATCTTTGAAGGCGATCGCGAAGTCGTCGGCGGAGGTGTTCAGAGGGTAAGGAAGAGCTGAAGGTTCCGCAAACGCCAACTTGCCTTCACGTGCCTCAGCCTTCCAGATGTCCATGGACCCCAAGCCTTCGCGGCCTGTCGTGGACCAATACAAATCCCCGTTGTCGCGGTAATGAGGAAAAAGCTCATCTCCAGCAGTGTTGATCGACGGCCCCATGTTCTGCGGGACAGCGCCTGCAAACGACCCTTCATTGGATTCCACATACCACAAGTCCTTTCCTCCGAGGCCCCCAGGGAGGTCCGAGGCAAACACGAGGATGTTGTCGTCAGGTGAAAGGGCAGGGTGCCCCACCTGTGAGCTGTCGTTTTCTTCTCGGTTCACCAAGCCCAAGGGCATGGAAGCCCCGTAGCCATTGCCTTGTTTTTTGGCGAAGTAAATGTCACAAGCCAAGTTGGAACCATCCATGTCGACGCAGCGCGTGAAGTAGATGGTCTTCCCTTTGGCATCGAAACATGAGCCCCCTTCGTTGTGTTCCGTGCAAATCGTGTTGCTCAACGGCTCAGGTTCACTCCACCGGCCCTTTTTGTCCATCTCACTGCGGAACAAATCCATGTAGGCTTGACCTGTGATTGGGTCTTCCTTGGTCCCTGTCGAAGCCTCCCGAGAGGATGCAAACACAACCTCATCCTGGTCCTTCCCGGCGAATGTAGGAGCAAACTCATAAGAGGCAGTGTTCAAGATGACCAACGGCTCCACGATGTAACGGCTCTCAGGCTCTTCGACCATGATGGCCGCCAAATCTGCGTTTTCAATCCGCTCTTCTGCAAGCTGGGAATTGCCGCCCGCCTTTTGATATTCTGCGTAGTACTCAATGGCCTCGTCGAAGGCCTCCTGGTCGCGTAAGGCATCTCCATAGACCAAAAAAACGGTATTGTCCCTTTGGCCATACTTCAAGCCGATGGCCTTGTCGTACCACTCCGTGGCTGCCGCAGGATCATGGAGGAGTCGAAACGACTCACCCGCTTGAAAGGCACAGTATCCTTTGAGGTCGACATCTGCCTTGATTTTGGCATACAAGGCAACATACTCACGAGAGGCTTCAAAGTAGCCGCGGCGTTCGAAGGCGCGGTCGGCTTCGGAAGTCATGTCGCTTTGGGCCAATGCTCCAAAGACAGTCATAAAAGAGAGAACAACAGTGGCGCCAAAGCGGGCCATGTTTGATTGCAGGTTGTGAGGCATTCCTTTAGGCTTAATGAATCAGAGGGTGAAAGTAACGAAAAAAGACGCCCCGCAGAGAGGGCGCCTTTTCCAATTGTTGAGAGAC
>JBELJW010000159.1:0-4572 GCA_042089975.1 Flavobacteriales bacterium
CGGCAGGAACAAGGACCGTCAAGTCGACCTGATCGAGTGCATCTTGGGCATGGATCCCAATGGGGCCCGCCCAAAAACAGCACCCGGCGACAACGAGGGTCCATGGACAGAAGAAAGAAACTGACTTTTTCACCAAACCAAGATACGGAATGCCACTGAAGTGGCTATGCGACGAATTGAGCCACAGCCGCGATTCCCGCAGTTTCCGTGCGCAGCCGATGTTCCCCCAAGTGCACGGGCTGGGCCCCTGCTGCGACCATTTTCCCAACTTCATCAGGCGTGAAATCCCCTTCAGGACCAATGGCCAGCCAAGCTTGCCCTTTGTCGATTTGCCATAGCTTCCAATCCACGCGTTCTGGCAAACCTTGCATTTCAGGAATGCAATGTGCAACCGCTCCATGACCTTGCCCAAGGGATTCTGCATGGCCAAGAAAGACATCCAATTCCACAGCCTTCTGCAAAGAGGGCTTCCACAGCCGCTGGCTTTGCTTTGTGGCGGCCACCAACACTTTTTCCCAACGCTCGTGCTTGTCGATCCGACGCTCGCTTCTCGACGTCCAGACCGGACAAATGGACTCTACCCCAAGCTCTGTGGCCTTTTCCAAAAGCCATTCGAAACGGTCGTTGCTCTTGGTGGGGGCGACCACCAGGATCAATCCCTTGGGCCTTGCAGCCTCTTGGATGTCGAGGCTGTCCACGCTCACCGAAGCCTTTCGCTTGCCCACCTCCAACAATTGTCCCACCGCTGAAGACCCCATTCCATTGATGAGCCGCACTGTATCCCCAGCTTTCATACGGAGCACCCTTGACACATGAACCGCCTCATCTTCAGACAGAGACTGGACACCAATCTGCAAGGAGGGGTGAAAACATGAATGCATGTCACAAAAATACGCGCTCCCAGCATCATATGCTGGTATCCTCAATCTTTCAAGACCCCTGTCACCTCAGACACACGCAAGGCACCTCGCTTCATGTCGTCAGTTGCACTGTCGGCAAATTTCTTGAAGTTGCTCTCGAACCTTTGGGCCAAATCCAGCGCAGCACGGTCATACGCTTCGGGATCGGACCATGTGGACCGCACATCCCATACTCCGTCGGGAACGCCCTCACAAGACGCAGGTACTTGGAGACCAAACACTGGGTCCACCCGCATCTCTACCCCGTCCAAACCACCTTTGATAGCAGCGTGGATCATGGCACGTGTGTGGGGCAATTTCATTCGGTGACCCACGCCATACCCGCCCCCAGTCCACCCCGTATTCACCAACCACATGCGAACCCCATGCTGGGTCACTCGGTCGCCAAGCATTTGTGCGTATTCCGTGGCGTGCAAGGGGAGGAATGGTGCCCCAAAGCAAGCCGAAAAGGTCGTTTGAGGTTCAACCACACCGGCCTCGGTGCCAGCCACCTTCGCGGTGTAACCTGACAAAAAGTGGTACATGGCCTGGTCCTTGGTCAACTTGGACAAAGGAGGCAACACGCCAAACGCGTCACAAGTCAAGAAGAAAATGTCGGAGGGGTGGCCTCCCATTCCCGTTTTCACGGCACCTGGAATGTGGTGCAGCGGATAGCTTACCCTTGTGTTGGGCGTGATGCTATCGTCTGCATAATCAGGGGTGACTTCATCGGGTTGGAAGCCGATGTTTTCCAGCATGGCGCCAAAACGAATGGCCTGCCATATCTCGGGCTCCTTTTCTTCGCTCAAATCAATGGTCTTGGCGTAACACCCCCCTTCCATATTGAACACACCTGACGCATTCCAGCCATGCTCGTCGTCTCCAATCAACCGCCGGTTGGCGTCGCTGCTCAGTGTGGTCTTCCCAGTACCTGACAGACCAAAGAACACCGCCACATCGTCGTCCTTCCCCATGTTGGCCGAGCAATGCATTGGCAGGGTGCCATGTTGTTCTGGGAGCAAGAAATTCATCACAGAGAACATGCCTTTTTTGATTTCTCCCGTGTATCCCGAGCCGACCACAAGGATGGTACGAGACCCGAAATCAATGGCACTGACATTGGATTGGCGACAACCATGCTTGGCTGGATCGGCTTTGAAGCTCGGGACACAAAGCACATGCCATTGAGGTTCAAACACCCAGCGCTCCCCTTCGGACAGCCTCACAAACATGTTGTCCACGAACAAACTGGACCACGCCTTTTCAGTCACCACGCGCACCGCAATGCGAGATGTTTCATCATGGCCAACTGCCGCATCTTTCACAAAAACGCTTTTGCCTGCCAAGTGCGATTGCACGTCCGCAAGCAGGGTTTGAAAGTGTGCTGTAGACAAAGGCTGGTTGATGTCCCCCCAGTCCACACGGAACTCGGTGTGTTCGTTGCGCACCAGGAATCTGTCTTTGGGCGACCTCCCTGTGAAGGTTCCGGTGGCGATGGCCAGGGCTCCTGAAGCGGAGAGTACGCCTTCGCCACGCAGCAACGTTTGCAGAATGAGCTTGGCAGGAGGAAGATTCCAGTGGGCTCTGCCAACTGCTTCCAGTCCGATGGCGTCCAAACGCGCATCGAAGGGGGTGTTTCCAACGTGTTTCATGTTCGGAGGTTTGATCATTGCATCCTCGTGTCAAAATTACACGACATGTTAGAGGGTCGGTTGTTGGGTTTGTCCACAATTCATCCACGGCCCCATGCCATGGTGTAACTTTGGTCCATGATGCACCATCTTCCTCTTCTCAAAATATCGACCCTTTTGACCATGTCTGTGTTGATGTTGAACTGCGCTTCTGACCCAAGCGAAGCCACGACAAAGGATCCGCTTGCCAAGTTGAGTCCTTCCGCACGGGAACGCATGGAGGACAAGAAGGAACAACAACTGCAAGACGCAGCCATGGCCCAAGTCACAGAGGAGAATTTGCTGAGCCCCTATCGGTATGTCATCAGCACATCACGCTACAGCGTTTTTGCTGACATCTTGAAAGCGTCGACCCACAGCAAGGCGGTTCATGCGCAAGGTGTGACCCTCTTGGCCCCTACAAACGAGGCCTTCGAAGCGATGTCGAATTGGAAGATGTTGATGAGAAAAGGTGGACAGGCAGAAATCGACGAATTCATCGCACATCATGTCATTCCGGGGTCCATGACCTATGACCAATTCAAATCAGAGCCTGGCCACGTCTGTCTCTCTGGTGAATCCATGACCGTTGATACCCGAGGCGGCATCACCTTCAATGGCGCCCATGTGCGAAGTGGGCATGTCATGACCCAAAATGGAAGCGTCATTGGCATGGACGACATCGTTCATTTGCCCCTCTCAGTGCGTTGAAGATTCGCTTCCTGCATCGCAACGTGCAACGGAATCCTTCAAATCAGAGTTTTGCAGTCCTGGCCCTCAAGACTTCATCACCAACAACTGCACCATCATGAGCAACCGTACCTCTTTTCAACCATGGCGACATGGTCTTTGGTTGGTCTTGACCATGGGTTGGTGTCTGCTGGGGACGGCACAAGCCTTCCCCACCTCTTGGACGCACGCCGAATGGACGGTAACCATTGCCAACGATACGCTTCCACATGCCTGGGCGGGAGGCTTGACGGCACCGCAGTGGTCACCATTTGACGCGGACCTCGATGGGGACGATGACTTGTTTGCCTTCGACAGGGATGGCAGCAGAATCCTTGTGTTCGAACGCACCACTGGAGAAATCGGGACGGAAGACGATTGGGTCCTGCGATGGGATTGGAGCGAGGACTGGCCCGCAATGGTCGACTGGTGCCTTCTGCGGGACTACAACTGCGACGGAAAGGCTGACATCTTCACGAGTTTTCAAAATGGCATCCGGGTGCACACCAACACCACACAGCCGGGAGAAGCACCATCTTTTGACCCTTCTCCCATCAACTTGTCGGCGGCGTTTGATTTTGGCAACGGTGCTGACGACCTGCCAGTGATTTGCATCGGCATGGATTTGCCCGCAGTCCTCGACCACGACGACGACGGCGATCTCGACATCATCACCTTCACCGAAACGGCCACCACGCTCTATCGCTTTCAGGGCCAAACCCCTTGCGGTCTCGATCTCGTTTGCACCAACCGCTGCTACGGCATGCTCGAAGAAGCAGCCGAAAACAACGATCTTTTCATTGGGCCTGAATTTGAGTGTTCATTCAACATCGCAGAGCCAAGAACAAGCCTGCATGCAGGCGGATCAATCACTTCACTTCAGCTTGAGACAGGCGGTCCTCAAGATCTGATTATAAGCGATGTGACCTACCCCACAACACTTGGCATTGTACTTGAAGAAGGTGGTTCGGGCCTCGACAGTGCTGTGTTTGTGGACCCATCCTTTCCAGAGGCACTGTACGGGAACCAGGCCCTGAATTTGCCTCGATTTCCTGCCGCTTTTCACCTTGACGTCGACCAAGATGGGGTACGTGATTTGCTCTTTTCTCCCAACACCCCATTGGAGACCAACGACGACGCCGGTGTCCATTTTTTCCGAAATGAAGGAACCGAAAGTGCACCATCTTGGGCCTTCCAAGACAGCGCATTCCTGCAGCGGGACATGGTGGATGTGGGACGCGGGGCCTACCCCATTTTCGCTGACTTTGACGCCG
>JBELJW010000160.1:0-4558 GCA_042089975.1 Flavobacteriales bacterium
AGTAGCCCAAATCGGTTTCGTTGCGCATCGCCCACAAGTCCTTCTCAATGGTGGAGATGCTGATACGTTCCCCGTCGCTGCCGTAGAGGGCCTCTTCACAGGCCAAACGCAGCGTTTCTTTTGATGGAAAGGGGTGGCCTGGGTTCGTCAAGCAGCGGTCAATGATGCGGTACCGCAAGAGGGCGTATTTGTTCGCTGGCATGTCAGTGGAGAGAGGCTGTGCCCGGCGGCACGAATTGTTTCATCATGGCCAATCCACGAGGGACATACTGCGGATCGTGCGTGCGCGGAAGTCCAGTGACAGGATAGGGCTGTCCAGTGTTGTGGAGGTGGAAGCAGTCTCGGTAGCGGGCTTGGCGCATTGCGTTTCCGTAGGTCAGGTGGATCCATTTGGCGCCATGCTCGACACCATTTGGGCCGCGGATGTCCCGGATGTTGACCCCCAACAGAATGCACTTGTACCCCATCAATTGAAAAGGCCCCCAAGACGTCGCCAAATTCCGCAAGGCGTCGTTGGAAGCGTCCTTCAGGTGGTGGGCCTTGACATTTTCATAGTTGGGACGTTGGCCGTCTCTTACCTGCTGCAGCCGCTTGAACACATGGGGCTCAAATCTTGCTCCGGCAGGCTTTTTCCCTGAACATTCCAGCATGATGAGGGACATGAGGTAGCTGTAGTCGAGGTCGTATTTGCGGGCTGCTTGAAGCACCTCACTGCCATAGAATTGTTCTGCCGCCGCCTTGCCTGTTCGGTCCCCTGAGGCATGCCACGGCGTCACGATGTGGGATTGGGCATAAAGCCAAGCAACATAGAGCCCCCCGAAGACCATGATGGCCGACAAGAGATGCCGGAGACGCTTGGCGTCCACCTTTCTCTTGTTCTTTCTTCGTGCAGGTTTGCGGCGTTTCACGTCGTCCAGAGCAAAGTGGTGAGAAGATCGTGGCCCCATCGAATGAGGGGCAGCAAGGCGAGCGCTGGAAGGCATCCACCAATGGCCAGGAGGTTTGGCCTTTCACCCGAATGCCCCACAGCTGAAAGGCGATGCCCAACATCAGGACCCCGCCCAATGCACTGAGTTCTTGGACCAAGGCCGGGTCCATGCCTTCCCCCAATGCCACAAAACCGAGGGTCAAGGAGCCTTGGAACACAAGCACTCCAAGGGAAGACAAGAGCACACCTCTTCCAAGGGTCGCAGCCAAAAATGCACTGGAAATCAAGTCCATGGTGCCTTTGATGATCAACAAGTTGGGCTTGTTCAACAAGGCATCCTCCATGCAACCGATGAGGGTCATCGAGCCCAGACAAAAGAGCATCATGGCCTCGGAGAATCCTTTGGAAGCCTCTGAAGTCCATCGGTCGATTCGTGCCTGCAATCCTAGGCCATGGCCCAGTGCAGTGCCGAGTACTAAGGCCAAAAACAAATCGATGGGGGCCTCGGTTTCCAAGGCCATCATGGCGCCGATGGCCAAAGTGAAAAGTCCAATGACGGCGAAGGTTTTGTCCTTGAGTTGAGACGACCACCGGGCCCCCATGGCGAGGCCTGCAGAAGCCCCAATGGCCACTGTGATGGTGTTGAAGAGTGTCCCGACCATGCTCCCAAGTTACCTTTGGGCTTCCACAGGTCGTCCTCTTCTATGAGGCGGTCGTCAACAAAGACGCGTTGAAGTTCACTCTCGAAACCCAAGACCCCGCATCCAAGGCCCGTGCCGGTGTGCTGAAGACGGACCACGGTGACATCCACACCCCCATCTTCATGCCCGTGGGCACCATCGGTTCTGTGCGCGCCGTGCCACAAACGGAGTTGAAGGAAGTGATTGATGCGGACATCATTCTGGGCAACACCTACCACCTTCATTTGCGGCCGGGAACGGAGGTGTTGGAGAAAGTTGGGGGGTTGCACCGTTTCATGAACTGGGACCGGCCCATCCTGACAGACAGCGGAGGCTACCAAGTCTTCAGCCTGGCAGAGAACCGAAAGATCACGGAAGAAGGGGCCACGTTCAGGAGCCACATCGACGGCAGCAAGCATTTGTTTTCACCTGAACGAGTGATGGACATCCAGCGCAGCATTGGGGCAGACATTGTGATGGCCTTTGACGAATGTCCTCCCTATCCTTCGACCCACGCGTATGCCAAGAACAGCATGGAGCTCACCCACCGGTGGTTGCACCGTTGTGTCCAACGCATGAAGGAGACCGAACCCCTTTATGGCCACGAGCAAGCCTTGTTCCCCATTGTTCAAGGATCGACCTACCCCGATTTGCGAAGGGCCTCTGCCCATGCCGTGGCCGAGGTGCCATCCTTGGGGTACGCCATCGGAGGCTTGAGTGTAGGCGAGCCTCATGAGGACATGTACGCCATGTGCGAGGAGGTTTGTGCCATTTTGCCCGAAGATGACCCGAGGTACATGATGGGGGTGGGCACCCCCGTGAACATCTTGGAGAACATCGCCTTGGGGGTGGACATGTTCGACTGTGTGATGCCCACAAGAAATGCACGCACGGGGACGTTCTACACGTGGAACGGCATCATGAACATGAAAAACGCCAAGTGGAAAACCGACATGACCCCGCTGGACCCTCAGGGCACAGCGCCTGTGGACCAAATGTACAGCAAAGCCTACGTCCGCCACTTGTTCCATGCGAATGAACTGTTGGCCCTGTACATAGGGTCGGTGCACAATCTGAGTTTTTATCTCGATTTGGTCCGCGAGGCCCGCAAGCAGATCCAAGCGGGCACCTTCCGCTCGTGGAAGGACAAGATGGTGGTCCAACTTTCCCAACGCGTTTGACCTTCAAGTCATGACCCGATTGGACCGCTACATCATGGGGAAATTCCTCGGCACCTTCGGGTTCATGCTGGGGGCCTTTTGCCTGGTGGTGGTTGTGTTTGACTTGATGGAGCACATCGGTCGGTTGATGGACCACAACGCTCCATTGACAGACACCTTGATGTACTACCTCAATGTGTGCTTTCATTTCGCATCCTTGCTGAGTGGCTTCATTGTGTTTTTGACCATCATTTGGTTCACCAGCAGAATGGCCCAAAACAGTGAAATCATTGCGATGTTGGCAGGTGGCATGCCCTTCAAGCGTTTGTTCCGGCCGTATTTCTTGGCCTCTGGCGGACTGATGGTGGTCGCTTTGGCGTTGAGCCATGAAGTGGTGCCGCGGGCCAATGAACAAAAGCTCGCCTTTGAAGAGAGCTTTGTGAACACGTCCGTTCATGTGAAGGACAGAAACCTCTACCGTGAAGTGGCCCCTGGCACCATCGTCTATTTCCGCAGCGTGAACTACGGCCGTGGAACGGGCTACAAGCTCCAAATGGAGCAATGGGAAGGGCAGGAATTGAGGCAGAGGATCCTCGCGGCCAAGGCGACGTTCCTCCCCAAGGACAGCACGTGGCGGCTCGTCAATGCCAGCATCCGTGACTTCCCTCCACACGGGGGTCAAAAACATCGATTCACCTCCCGGCTGGACACGGCCCTGGCGATGAGGGTGGACGACTTTGCAGAGCGCAACGAAGTGGTGGCCACCATGCCCACGGCCGTCCTTCGGAAGCATGTGGAAGAGGTCCGTCAGCGTGGTGCGGACACAGCCAATTTGGAACTCACTTTGTTTGGGCGGACCGCCAATGCTGCAGCGATATTGGTGATGACGTTGATTGGTGTGTCCATCGCCGCCAGAAGGATGCTCGGTGGCATGGGCCTCCACCTCTTTGCCGCAGTTTTGATTGGGTTCACCTACGTGTTCTCTTCCAAGGTCATTGCTGTTTGGGCGGCTTCTGTGGCAGTGCCGCTTTGGTTCCCGCTGGAAGCTTCGGCCATTCGATGGGTGGCAGCGTGGCTGCCCAACCTCTTGTTCGCCCTCTTGGGGGGGGTGCTCTACTGGCGGGCACCAAAGTGAGTGTCCCCTTTCAACCCAAAGCGCCGACGTGTTGAGCCCCCATCTTCAATGCAGCCGTTTGGGCCAGCGATTCTTCCGCGAAGAGGCCATACACCGTGGATCCACTCCCTGTCATTTGCGCATACGCTGCTCCATGGTCGCGCAACGCCTGCAAGCAGCTCCCAATGCTGGGGTGTCGCTCCACGGCACCCTTCTCAAAGTCGTTGCGAAGCAAGGTCCCCCATGCAGCCACAGGCAGGGCAGTGAGTTGGGCCCAATCCACGGAATCGGCGTTTGGCGTGATGCCTGAAAAGGCTTCCGCCGTGGAAATGTGGATCCCTGGATTGACCACCACCACCCACCAGTCCTCCAAGGGCAAGGCAAAGTCCAATGGCTGGACATGCTCGCCACGGCCAGTGACCAAACTCGGAACATTCTTGACGAAGAAGGGGCAGTCGCTGCCGAGCTGGGCGGCCAATTCCAGCAGGATGTCTTGAGGCAGTTGGAGTCCACAGGCGGCATCGATGGCACGAAGGGCAAAGGTGCCGTCTGCACTTCCACCCCCCAGTCCACCCCCCATGGGAAGGACCTTGTGCAGCAGCAGGTGCAGTCCAGGAAGCTCGTGCCGTTGTGCAAGCAAGGCATGTGCCCGCACCACCAAGTTGTCCTCCACGGC
>JBELJW010000161.1:0-4495 GCA_042089975.1 Flavobacteriales bacterium
CCACAAGGTTCAAGATGGCCGTGGTGCTGTTGGACACCGTCAATTCACCAGCTCCAGATGGAATGAAGTCACTTGAGCCTAGGAAATCGTCGCCGGTGAACGGTCCATCTGCATCGTAAAAAGCGATGTTGTAGGTCGTGCCGGCGTCGAGTGGAATGTTGAACCCACTGATGGTTGGTGTCTCGTTGCCATCGACATAGCCCGATGTGTAGATACCGCCTTGAGGTCCACTCAACACGAAGTAGGGGTCAGGGGACCCAAAAAAGTCCTCGATGTCACCGCCCCATCCACCTCCAAGCGAGGTGATGTTGACGGAGGTCAATGAAAGCTCGTTCACCACCGTTTCCAGCGACACGGTGTACGTACCGGGGCTGGTGTAGGTGAATGAAGGGTTCAAGGCGTTGGAGGTTTCTCCGTTGCCAAAGTCCCATGCGTAGGTCGCACCTGCATCTGTGATGAGGTTGGTTCCTTGAACTGTGAAGGGCGCACAACCTTGGGTTGCGCTCAAAGCAAAGGAGGCATTCGCGCCTCCATCTTCTCCGGGCTCCACCACCAAAGGCAGGCTGAAGCTCTCATTGACCACTTGTTCAAAGCCAAAGGCCGCCACCAAGACCACAACGCTGATTTCCACAAAAAACGACCCGCTGACCAGCGGAACTCCGCACACTGAGGAGCATCCGTAGTATTCTCCGTTGCCCGGGTTGTACACCCCGTCGGGGTTGTTGGGTGAAAACTCCAATCCAAAGGGCAGACCCGTTACGGACGAGATGGTCACCGTCAACAAGGTCGCCTCCAGTCCAGATCCTGGGTCCACCACCGAGGGCGGCAGATTGAAGGTTGCCGTGGCCGAATAGGGTTCACCTTGGACCGCATTGGGAAGCTGCTCAGGGCAGAGGACTGGGAAATCCACTGCTGTGCAAGAAAGGTCCGGCGTGCAGGTTTCACATTGGGCAGAACCTTGAAAGCTCAGGCCCAATAGGCCTAGCGTCAAGAGAAAGGAGAGTATCGTTGGTTTCATGGTTGAAGGTTTCAAATTCGAGTTCAGCAATCCGAGCCAAAAGCTGCGAGAAGCGCAAGCACATCAGACACGTTGACGCTGCCGTTGCCGTCCACATCGACGCTGCATTCGCTTGAGCAGCCGAATTCAGCAAGAACAGCCAGCACATCGGCCACCGTGATGGAACCATCTTGGTTCAAGTCTTCAGGACATGTGCTCGGGCCTTCCTCATCTGTCGAGAGGGTGCCGTCGCAGTTGTTGTCGATGCCTTCCCCCGTACCGGGCGCATCGGGATGCACATCAGCATTGGTGTCGTCACAGTCACCACCGATCAAGGTGATTCCCGCCTCAAGAGGCGGACACCAGTCGGCGATGGCATCGTCGCCATAGCCGTCCCCGTCCCCATCGACGTACACGATGTCGTAAGGCAAGATGCAAGAACCGTCGTCCACCGTCGCGTCCGCATTGTAGTTGCAGGAGAAGACTTGCGTACAGCCTGGGATGTCAGACCCGCCAGCATCTACACAGAAGTTGTCGACAGCTTGGCCGCCAAAGTTTCCACCGTTGACCATTTGGGCAAGCACATTGCCGTCGTTGTCTGTCAAAGTGTAGTTGCCCACGACACCATTGTATTGGAGGCCGTCGCCATAGCTGTCATTGACGGTCAAAACATAGCATCCTGTGGCCACGCACGTGGAAGCTGTGTAAGTCGTTTGTGTACCGGAATAAGGTCCACCCTCCAAGACGACATTGCCGCTTTCATCGGCGATGCTCCAGGTGGTTTCACCTGGATAGTTGTCTGTCAGCAGGGCAAAGTCCAAGCCCACGCCACCAAGCACACAAGAACCATCGTCGACGATGGCATTAGAATCATAGTTGCATGCCGCTGGGTTGGTGCAACCTCCGCACGAGCTGTTGTCTCCACCACAAACACCACATTGGTCGTTGACGGTGCAAGAGCCATCGTCAAAAATGGCGAGCTCGCTGTAGTTGCAGGCACTGGGGTCTGTGCATCCGTTGTCGGTGTCGAATCCAGTAGGGTATCCATCAAGCACCAAAGTGCCCGTGTTTTGAGGGTCGAGGTATTGGCTGACACCGAGGCCCCAACTCACATTGAATCTTCCGTAGAAATCGTACGCTCCGTTGTTCACCGTGCCAGAGCATGCCGCGGCGCCTCCATAAAGTTGGCCAATGATGCGGTGGTTTTGGTCAAAAAGAGGCGAACCCGAAGAACCAGGCTCTGTCACACCGTCCTCCCATGCATCGATCCACCATACCTGGGCCCCACCCGTGGCGTCCTCGTAGGGACTGTTCTCTTCAAAGCAAATCTTCTTCACGTCCCCAGATGGGTGGTGAATACCTGTTGCATTTTCAGGTGATGCCCCTGTCGCATCCCATCCCACAAACTCCACGTCCCAGTTGGAAGGGGGCGCTGAACTCAGCTCAATCAAAGCGACATCGGAGCCTCCATCGGCGACCAAAAGAGTGCCGCCAGAAATGCTTTGTGAGGTTGGGCCTGTGCTGCCAGAGCAGGTACTGCTCTCGTGGTTGAAGTAGTACGTCCAAGAGTTGGGGGTGCCCAAGCAGTGGTTCGCCGTCAAGAAGTAAGGGGTGCCATCGTTGGCTGTGTTGTTGACCAAAGCGCCTGTGCAAGCAGCACTTCCGCCATTGACAATCAGAGCCACGGATTTCTTTTCCACCTGCCAGTCTGCTCCTTCGGGACAATTGACGTTGATGTTGCAAGCCCCGCTGTTGCCAAATGGACCATAGGAGGCGTTCTCGGCCTCGATTTCAGCTTGTCGTCGCAACAAAGAACGGTACCCTTGAACAGCCTGCTCCACAACAATCGTGGGCGAATCTGTCAATGAGGCTGGCTGCCGGTACTCCAGCACTGCGCCTTGACCTTCCACCAAGCTCAGGGCCAATCCGCCCCAATCTTTGTGGTTCAGATGGGTGAAAGAGCCTATGAATTGGCTTCTCTGGGCATTGTAGACATAGAGCTCGCCTCCCTTGGGGACCTGGAAGCTGGACAGATAGAAACTCCAGCTTGTGGCATTGTCAGAATGCACACCGAGACGCCAAACGGCTTGGCCGCCTTCCAACGTCCAATTGCCGCTGTTGTCTGTGGTCCATTGAACGGCGTGCTCGATTCCAAAGCGCCAAGGAGCATCCTTGAACTGGGCTGTGCCTGCATCCTCCGCTGCAAGTGTCTCAAGGTCCAAGGGTTCAAAGTCTTTGAACTGGACGTCAACAGTGGTTTCCTCCTCCCAACGGAGTGGGCTTCCACCGTGTGAAATTTGTGCGCTGACAATTTGTGGCAGGCACATGACCAACAGAACGGTTCCCAGCACTGGGGGAAAAAAGATTGAAATCAGGCGCATGGCAATGTGGTTTGGTAGATGCATAATAAGCCTTTTGGCCTAAAAATTGACAAGCGTATCGAAGAAAGACGGTCTTTTGTCGACAATTGAATGCGGCGAGAAGGGCATTTGGTTTGCCAGTGTCCTGCGGAATATCTTCGCCACAAACGATTTCTCATGGGACGCGCATTCGAATTCAGGAAGGAACGGAAAATGAAACGCTGGGCAGCCATGTCCAAAATTTTCGCCCGTTTGAACAAGGACATCATCCTCTCCATCAAAGAGGGTGGAGGGATTGCGGATCCTGACACCAACTCCCGGCTCCGTGCCGTATTGCAGAATTGCAAGGCGGCCAACATGCCCAAGGACAACATCGAGAGGGCGATCAAAAAGGCCACCGACAAGGACACGTCCGATTACAAGGAAGTCACTTTTGAGGGCTACGGGCCACATGGCATTGCCATCTATGTGGAGACCGCCACAGACAACAACAACCGCACCGTGGCCAATGTCAGATCACACTTCAACCGTGGAGGTGGACAATTGGGCACCACAGGCTCTGTGGAATTCATGTTCAACCGCATGTGCTTTTTCAACCTCGTGGACAACGGAATGGATCTGGACGATTTGACCTTGGAGTTGATTGACTTTGGTGCCGAGGAGGTGGAGCGCGACGAAGAAGCCCAGCAGTTGATTGTCACCGCTCCATTTGAATCTTTCGGAGGACTTCAGTCCAAACTCGAGGCCGATGGCATGGAGATCGTGGAATCCGGTTTGGAGCGTGTCCCGACCACCACCACCGCTTTGGGGGCGACACAAGCCGAAGAAGTGGAGGCTTTGGTCGAGAATTTGGAAGGGGACGATGACGTCCAGGCGGTGTTCCACACCATGAAACCTTCCTTGGGTTGATGGCGCCATCCCAGTACCTTTTGCCCCTAGAGTGAAACCTCCTAGCATTTCTTGCGTATTTTCAAGGAATGCACCCCCGCAAGGACATCCCACAGCGACCTTGGACACCCTCTTTTTTGGGAGGCTTGTTTCTTTTGTTGTTGATCATTCCTGAGGGTCGAGCCCAAACCCATTGGTCCGAAGGAATGGCCCGTGGCCACGCCACCTTCGCGGAAACCCGGGAGGCCTT
>JBELJW010000162.1:0-4470 GCA_042089975.1 Flavobacteriales bacterium
AGTGCACCGCCTCGCCCTTGAGGGTATGGTAGTCCAACTCGTATGCAGAGGTAAAGAGGTCGATGTTGCCAGGGTTTCCAGGTACGGGACGTCGTGCCGCGATGACCATTGTCTTGTTGTCGACCGACAGGGAGGACCCGCCATAGTTGTCCCCCATGTTGAAGGGGTCGGCCAACGGCACACCCCCGTCGAAGGGGGCTTCAGGATGGGGGCGAGACGCCATCGTGAAGGCCTCTTTTCTGGTCGAGGTGATGTCCCCCTTTGCCTTGAACATGCTGGTGCGGGTGAAGAACAATCGGGTCCCATCAGGGGACAGCATGGGAAGGTATTCGTCGTCGTCCCAACTGAGCTCAGGGACTGGCTGTGGGGCTGGGCTGCCCTCGTGCCTGTGGTACTGATGGAGGAAGGCCAAATCGTTTTGCAGGGCATTCACCTCGCGTCGTCGCGAACGTCGGGTCTGGTCCTCAGGCAAGGAGAGGTAGGCCCGGAATTGGGTCAAGGCGCGTTCGTACTCGTCGTTCATGTAGGCTTGTGCACCCCTTAGGTAAAGCGCCTCTGGAAGGCCTTCAGGGCAGACTTCATCCAGTTGGGTCAGCCATTTCTCCAAGGATGCCCAAGCCTCTGGGTTTTTGCGGCTGGACTTGAAGGCAAGCTCCGCCGCGGCCATCAGGGCTTCAGGGTCTTCGGGGTGCAAATCGAGGGCCTGTTCAATCCATTCGATCCTGTCGGCAAGGCTGGATTTTCCTTTGGGTTGGGTGGCGCGTTGGTAGAGCTTTTGAGCTTTGGAAGGGCGCGGCTCCTCCATCTCACATTGGGCATGAACCCCCATGGCACATGACGCCATCAGCATCCAAGTCAGCACGTTTGCTTGGCGGCCCATGCGCTCAGCTGTCGTGGTGGAGTTCCCCCTCGGATTGCGCCACCAAGGCGGAGACGGTGCCGTCGCCGGTCACGTTGACCACGGTTCGGCACATGTCCAAGATGCGGTCCACAGGGAAGATGAGGGCAATCCATGCGGGGTTCAGACCCACACTTTCCAATACGATGATCATCAGCACCAACCCCGCACTCGGGATGGCGGCGGCCCCGATCGATGCAAGGGTCGCTGTCAGCACGATGATGGCCTGTTGGGCCAAGGTCAAGTCCACCATGTGGAATTGGGCGAGGGCCACGACCGCCACGGCTTGGTAAAGGCTCGTGCCGTCCATGTTGACGGTTGCGCCAATGGGAAGCACGAAGCTCGAGGTGCGTTCGCTGACCCCAATGTTGTCGTGGACGCAACGCATGGTGACAGGCAGGGTGGCGACGCTCGAAGACGTCGAGAACGCCGTGATCTGGGCGTCGCGCATGGCCGCCAAAAACTTCCGGGGGGTCATCCCTTTGATGCCCAAGGACGCAATGGAGGGGTAGACCACGAAGATCATCAACGCAAGCCCCAGGACCACGACCAATCCGTACCGCAAGAGAAAGCTCAAGAGTTCCTGGAATTTCTGGGGGTCCGTGCCAGCGGCCTTGACGATTTGGCCTGCCATCAAGGCAAAGACAAACACGGGCATCGCTTTCATCACCATCCACACCATGCCCACGAAGACATCGTTGAGCCCGTCGATGGCACGGATGAGCGATCCACGTTTGGGCTCGTCAAGACGCACCAGGACAATGCCAAAGAAGACGGCAAAGAAGATGATCTGCAACATGGCCATGTCGCTCAAGGCCTGGAAGATGTTCTTGGGCACCACATCGACAAGGGGTTGTAGGGGCCCGCTTTGGGAAGCGTTTTCGGCCTTGTTCAGTTTGTCGGCCACCCAGTCGTTGACGCCTTCCTCTTGTTCTTGGATGCGTGCGACCAAGTCCGCATTGGCGGGGTCTTGGGTCAGCTGAAGCTCGTCGAGCACTTCGATGCCGTTGGCATCGCGCCACAACTCATAACGGATGCGATTGGAGGCTTTGAGGTCTTCGCTTGCGCCTGATCCGGGCGCAAAAACATTCACGAGAACCAGCCCCAACGTCACCGAAAAAAAGGTCGTCAGAAGGTACAGCCCGAGCGTCTTGCCCCCCAAGCGCCCGAGTTTTTTGACATCGCCCAACGACGCCACGCCGCCGATGATGCTGAAGAGCACAAGCGGCACCGCGATGAGCTTGAGGATGTTGATGAAGATGTCCCCAAGCGGCTGGATGTAGTCCAACGTGAAGTCGTTCCATCCCCAACGGATGCTGGCCCAGGCATAGCCCACGCCCAAGGCGAGGCCAATGAGGACTTGCCAATGCAGGGCGAGGCGTGGGGAAGAGGATGGAGAGGAATCTGTGCTCATGCCCCGAAGGTAAGGCGCGCAGCCCGCTGTCGCAGGCTGTGGTCTGCCAGCACCAAGCAGGCCATGGCCTCCACCAAGGCCACTGCCCGGGGAAGCACACAGGGGTCGTGGCGGCCGCGACCTGGAAGGTCCACGGTTTGTCCTTCGCGGTCCACCGAAGTGCCAGGCTGAAGCAAGGTGGCCACAGGCTTGAATCCGATGCGGAGCACGATGTCTTCGCCGTTGCTGATGCCCCCTTGGATGCCGCCACTTCGATTGGTGGCCGTGCCGACGCGGTCGCCTCTGGAGACGAAGGCGTCGTTGTGTTGGGACCCACGCATCAAGGTGCCTTGCATGCCTGAGCCCAATTCGAGGGCCTTGGTGGCCGGGAGGGACCACATGGCTTTGGCCAAGTCTGCGTGGAGCCGGTCGAAGACGGGCTCACCCCATCCAGCCGGCACGCCACGCGCCACCAAAACCAAGGCGCCTCCGACCGTGTCGCCGTCCTTTTTCACGTCCGCAATGCGCTCCTCCATGCGCCTCGCCGTCTCGGGATGGGGACAGCGCACCGGGTGAGCATCCACTTCTTCGCGGGAATGAAACGAGGGAGGCAAAGGCATTTGAAGGTCTTGGACCCGCTCGACATACGCGCTGACCTCCACGCCTTGTTGGGCAAGCAGTTGACGCGCCACAGCTCCGGCCACCACGCGGGACACGGTTTCTCGGGCAGAGGAGCGTCCGCCGCCACGGTGGTCCCGAAACCCGTACTTGGCCTCGTAGGAAAAGTCCGCGTGCGAGGGCCGGAAGGTGTCTTTAAGGTGGTCGTAGTCCTGGGGCTTGGCCGAGGTGTTGGCGACGGTGAAGCCCAGAGGGGCTCCTGTAGTCACCATCCGTCCTTCCGATTCGAGCAGACCCGAGAGCCACTCGACGCTGTCGGACTCCTTTCGGGGGGTGGTCAATGCAGATTGGCCTGGCCTTCGTCGGTCGAGGTCTGCCTGCACAGCTTCCAAGTCCAAAGCGAGTCCCGCCGGACATCCGTCCAGGATGCCGCCCAGGGCCGGTCCATGGGACTCCCCAAACGTAGTAAGACGGAACAAGTTGCCAAATGTATTCCCAGCCATCCCTGCGAAGGTATACCTTGCACGTCATGCGCACGTTGCTCAAGAACATCAAAGGCCTTGTGGGTGCCTTCGACGAAGTCCCAAGAGAGGTGTCCGGTGTGGACATGGCCCAATTCCCAGTGATGCATGATGCGTGGCTGGCCGTGGACAATGGGCGTGTGGCGGACTTTGGTCCGATGTCGGAATTTCCAGGCATCGCCGATTGGTCGGGCCTCGACATTGTGGACGTGGACGGACGTTGGGTGCTTCCGGCTTGGTGCGACAGCCACACCCACACGGTGTTTGCGCATGGACGGAGTGAGGAGTTCTTGATGCGCCTCGAAGGGGCGACGTACCAAGAGATCGCCGCCCGGGGTGGGGGGATTTTGAATTCGGCCAAGGCTTTGCAGGGCATGGCCGAGGACCAACTGTACGAGGAGGCGGCGCAGCGCGTTCGGCATGCCATGTCGCAGGGCGTCGGGGCCATGGAGATCAAATCGGGCTATGGGTTGACCTTGGAGGCGGAGCGAAAAATGCTTCGCGTTGTGGCGCGGCTCAAAGAAGCCATGCCCATTCCCATCCGCGCGACCTTTTTGGGCTGTCATGCCGTGCCGCCAGGATTCGAGGATGCTGCGGCGTACACCCAGCACGTGGCCGAGGTGATGTTGCCGGCCCTTGCCGGGGAAGGCTTGGTGGATTTCGTGGATGTGTTTTGCGAAGAAGGGTACTTCGGGGTGGCGGAAACCAAGGTCATTTTGGAGGCGGCAAAAGCAATTGGTCTCAATGGCAAAGTACATGTCAATCAATTTAATGACATTGGTGGAGTGGAGCTTTGCGTGAATCAAAGAGCGTGGAGTGTCGACCACTTGGAGGTGTGTTCCGCCGAGGCGATCCAGCATTTGCTGGAAGGATTGGAAACAGCGTCCTTGGAGGACCGGTCACCTACCTATCCCGTGGCTTTGCCAGGATGCAGCCATTTTTTGAGCATTCCCTACGCCCCTGGACGGGCCTTGGTTGATGCAGGGCTTCCCTTGGTGCTGGCCAGCGACCACAATCCGGGGTCCGCACCAAGTGGGGAC
>JBELJW010000007.1:0-25017 GCA_042089975.1 Flavobacteriales bacterium
GGGGTACTACAAGGAAATCGATGGTCTTTTGAGCTACCGTGAGGGTGGAGGTTTTTTGGCGGACTTGGATGGCAATTGGGAAAGCCAAGTGACCCAAGGCATCGGCAACAGCTATGGCATGGAAGTCCTCTTCCAAAAGAAACGGGGATCGACCGCTGGTTGGATCGGGTACACGCTGAGCTGGAGCGACCGGCAGTTTGACGATTTGAACAGTGGGGAGTGGTTTCCTTTCACCTACGATCGACGCCATGACGTGAGCGTGGTGTTGACCCAAGACATCAATGAGATGTGGAGCGCCTCCGCGGCATGGGTGTACGGGACAGGCCGAGCTGTGACCCTGACGGAGAGCATTTACAACGGCGTGGAGTTTGGATCCTTGGGGGCCCCGTCCTACGAGGTGCCCAGCGAAAGGAACGCCTACCGCATGAGTCCCTACCATCGACTGGATGTGAGCATGACGCGGGTGAAACCAGACACCAACGGCAACCGTGCGCTCATCTTCAGCCTTTACAATGCATACAACAACCTGAATCCATTCTTTGCACTCGCCGAGGAGGAGCCGGACGGTTCCCGCGTCATTCGAGAGTACGGTTTGTTTCCAGTCATCCCCTCCATCGCATGGCGCTTCCACTTCTGATGCCTTCCCGCCGTCTTCGGCACATGCCCTTGGGCATCCTTGCCCTCTTTGTGGTGTGCATGTCATGCCAAAAACTGGAGAGCGGAGTGGTCCGTGAAATCGAGTTTCCGGAGCACGATCCTCGTCTGGCAGTCACCATGTTTGTGTCACCAGGTGATTCGGCATTGTACGCCAGCGTGTACCAATCTGCGGGAGTGTTGTCGGTGGGCGGGAGCACGCCCTTGCGCGATGCGACCTTGTCCTTGCGCCAAGGAGAGGTCGTCCTTGCACAGGGTGATTCCACCCATTGGGTGGAGGCCGATCCAGGGAACGCATGGTATTCAGGTCCCTTCATGAAGATGCCACTGCCAAATGCTTTGGTCCTGGAAGAAGGGCCGCTCTCCCTCGAGGTGGATGCCTCTCCGCACTTTGAACCGATGGCCTTGGTCCAACCACTGCCTGATCGGCCTGTGGTGGAAAGCACCTTTGAAGCCTTTGCCGATTCTGTGGACGAAGGGTGGGGGTACGTTTTCTACAACCACCGTATCACTGTGGACCTGGAAAACCGACCAGGTGAGCGCGACGATTACCTGATTCAGCTGCAATTCAGGGACACGGAGTTGGGCAAAGATTGGTACAACATAGGGGACCTTTCCTACCCAGATCCTCGGGTTGGTTACAACAGCGGTTGCTCGTGCTGGATGGCCCAAGACAATGGTTCAGACAATGTCTCCATGGAGAACCTTGTGTTTGACATGTACGCTGGAGAGGAGGATGAGGACATCACGGAATGGACAGGAGAGTACCGCCTTGTGGTCCAACGGCCCACCGAAGATTTGGTCCGGTACTTCGACAGTGTCCATGCCTACGAGAATGCGTCTGGCAATCCTTTTGCGGAGCCGACGAGCATCCAAGGCAACATCCCTGACGGCTTTGGCGTCTTTGGGGTCACCAACAAGGTGGTGGTCACCATCCCGTGAGCCGGGTCAGCGTTCCAGGATCTCGTAGGTGAACCGCCCGGTGTTGCCCTGTTCGTCGTAGAAGTCCAAAAACCTGAGCAAGAATTCCCGTCCGTCTGCGGTCCGGATGCCATAAATGTCCTCGGGGTTCACCTCGTAAGAGCCTTCGTCGAGGTCGTAGCGTTTCCAATCAAATCCCACAACGTCCCAATCGC
The DNA here is from genome assembly GCA_042089975.1 of Flavobacteriales bacterium. Classification (GTDB taxonomy): domain Bacteria; phylum Bacteroidota; class Bacteroidia; order Flavobacteriales_D; family Sanyastnellaceae; genus UBA11663. The sequence continues at coordinate 1,791 of JBELJW010000007.1, forward strand.
TGGAGAGTTCTTCCTCTGGCCAGGTCCATTCGATCCAGTCGTCCCAGTCGCCTTCTTGGGGCTGCATCACTTGGGTGCCCTCGGAGTGGCTTAGGACCCCAGTGACCAAATAAGGGATGGGGGGGATGGTACTTCCGGGCTCCTCTTGCACCAATGCGGTGAATTGTGTGAAGTAAACATCCCAGAGGCCCACGTGGGGTTCAATGTCGACCACCTCACGGGCCAGCAGGCTCACGTGGGTGTTGGACACCAGTGGGTTTTGCGCCACGTCCAGCGTATCCCAGTCCAAACCTTCTTGGGGGTCCGCATAGAGGTCCGCGACGCGAACGCGGACCGAGTTGCCCCCAAGTTCGAGGATTTCCATGCGAAGGAACCCAAGCGAAGCTGCTGGATCGAGTGGATCTCTGCCCAAATCCAAGGCCCACGTTTGTCCCAAACTCAAGGCATTCCTTTCGTCTCGCCCCTGGGAGGAAAACACTTCCCATGGCAAAGGAGCGGTGGAGTCCATGGACACAAGCGGGCCGTTCAACATGGTGAACTGCATCAATCGACTGCTGTTCAGATCCATCCACACAGTGTCGGTGCCGTGGTGGATGCGAAGGCACCAAGCCGACTTGGGGTGGGCGGCCACAATGTCGCCACTTGCCAAGTCCACATGAAGTTGCACCCCATAGTCGGACCCCATGTCCAAGGCGCGCACCACGGCGTCTCCAGATGGTCTGGCCGGGATGGGCAACTCATGCTCGATGCACCCTGTGAGAATCCCCACGCAGGCCAGCAGGGCAAACCACCAAGGACAAGTGTGCTTTGGCGTCATGAGGCGGAAGGGCGTTGAAGGTTGTATTTGAGCGTCAGGGCCACACTTCGACCCCAGGCAACCCAACCTGTGCCTCCAGCATGTGGACCAGAGGCTGTGGTGGCATTCAAGGCGGTCACGTCCAACAGGTTGTTCCAACCCACGTTCAGGCTCCAAGGGCCTCGCAGGTACGTGATTTGTGCATCGAGCAAGGTGTACGCTTCCGTCTCAGCCACCTCAATGCCGCCGCTGTCCCCTGCCACGTACCGGGGCCGAGTGCCGTGGATCTTGGCATTGGCATTCACGCGCCAGTGCTCAGAGGCAACCCAAGTGCCAGAGAAGGTCGCTTCCGGAGTGTACAGAGATTTGGAGGGCAACACGAGGGTCGAGATGCCTTGTCTCTGTCCTGTGACCAAAAAGCCTGATTGGGCGGACCATTTGGGTTGGTTGAACCCGACTTGAAGCCCGAGGCCATGCGCTTGAAAGTACTCGACGTTGTCGTAGCGGAACGTTCCATCGAGCTGGTCCACCAAGGTGATTTGGTCTTCGACACTGTTGACAAAGCCACGGCCTTGGAGACGCCATCCTTGGCCTGCCCATGTCCAGCTGACTTCCCCGTAATGCGAGGCTTCTGCATCGAGGTTTTCGTTCCCAAACAGCAGATGGTTGATGTCCACGAACCGGAAATGAAGCTCCTTCAAGGTTGGGGCGCGGAACCCTCTGGCGTAGGAAGCGCGCACGCGATGCTCGCCACGCTTCAACAGCACATTAGCACTGGGCAGCAGAGGACTGCCAAAGGAAGAATTCCAAGCTTGTCTTAGGCCCACTTGGCCTTCTGCATTCCTTCCGCTGTAGGAAAGGATGCCAAAAGCGGCGGCATCCAACATGTCCTGCCGTCCCTGCGCGACGCGACCTGAAACGTAGCGCTCGTGTTGCGCATCCCATCCCAAGCGGCCGGCCCATCTTCCAGGCAAGGCCAAGTGGCGCGTCCCACGAGTCATGGAAGCCAGAACGATTGTGGTGTCTTGTTGGGCATCAGATTGGGGCGTTTGCAAAAGGGTGGTCAAATCGGTCACCACCGCCTCCTTTCGTCTTTCGTAACGCTGCCAAGAGGCGACGATGTCCCATTGCACCCCATCCGCTCCAAAGCGTTTGGCATGAAAGGAAGGCAACCACCTCGTGGTGTGGTACACATCGTCGAATGCCGTCATGCCGTAAGGACTGCGCGGCAACCCCCGGTTGTGAATCCGCTCGCCCAAGACCGTGACCTTTGGGGTGAGGTTCCAATGCTTGGTGGTCCACCTTGAGGTCAAACTGACCTGTCCTTGGCGCTTGGGGTTCCAATCGCTGACGCGTCCGCTGTCCGCGACAAAATCCTGGACCCAGTCGACACCAGGGTCGGAAGGAGACCATCCGTCAAAGGCGTGGTGCGACATTTGGACGGTGGTCGTATGCCCCTCGCCACGCCAAGTCAGTCCTGCCGATTGGGTGTAGTCTCCGACACTTTCATACCGCATCGAACCCTCCGCACTTGTGCCCGTTCCCTGTCCCTTTTTGGAAATCAAATGGATGGTACCCGCGAGCGAGTTGGTGCCGTATTCCACCGCCATGGGGCCTTCCACGATTTCAATGGACGCAATGTTGTCCAGTCGGATCTGGGCCAAATCGATGTCGTCGCCAAGACGGCCTGCCAGCGGCACCCCGTCGATCATGATTTTTACGTTTTGTCCCCCCAGTCCATTCATGGTCAGTGCCGCGCCCAAGGCTGGGTCCTGGCTCATGCGGATGCCATTCTGCAAACGGAGGGCATCTTGAAGGGTTTGTGAGGAGGCATAGGCAGCATCCTTCAAGTCCATTTTGCGGATCACCCGCATCGCATTGTGCGCTTTCACCGCCTCTCTTTCTCCAGTGACGACCGCTTCTGTCAAGTCTGCATTCCAAGTGATGCTGTCGCGCTCAGTGGTTTGGCCATGGACAAGCGAGGCTGCCCCGAGGAGACAGCCTAGCATGGAGATTCGACCAAATGACCGGCGCGGAACGCTCATTGAACGAGAATACGGATGCGGGAGGAACCCCCAGATGTCAGCACTTGGGCCACGTAGAGCCCCGAATCCAACCCGGACATCGTTGCCAAAGGAGACCGCAAACCTCGAACGTGGGGATGGACGCGTTGCCCTGCCATGTTCCAGCATTGAATGTCGAGGATGGGAAGGTCGCCTCTCAAGGTGACGGTGCCATGGGCCTTGACGGGGTTGGGGAAGACCTCCAACCGTTGGACCATGCCAATTTCCTCCGACACATTTGCCCCTGACTCGAGGATCTTGCCCAATTCAATGTCGCCAGTGGCCGACCCGCCGTACCCGGTGAAGAAAAGACGCCAAACGTCGCCCGTTTGGGACTGCACGAAGTAGCATCGGTCTGAGGCAATGATGTAATCAGTGCCTGTCCACGTCTTCCAGTCATGCCCCACTTCGTTGCTGGCGAACGACATTTCTTCCACCGTGAAGGCTCCGTCCACGATGGGGTCGGTCAATCCATCTCTTTGAAGAACACCAACATTGGGGTGGGTCATGCATCCGGTCACAGGATATGCTTGTTCACCGAAGTCCGGGAGGACGACGTATTCGATGTATTTGGTGAACACCATGTCCCAAGGAGCACTGGGTTCAAAATCCACCATTTCATTCGTTGTCAAGTTGTAATAGGCCTGCAACTTTCCTTCGTGGTCGTCCTTGTCCACCTCCAAGGTGATGTCGTTGGAGCCATCGAGGTTGGCGTGCCGAAACGTGTATGTACCTCCCTGCAAGCCCAACAAGGCCACCTTTTTCCATGTACCATCCCCCATTTGCATGAGGTACATGCTGTCCGCGGTCACGATGTGGGTCACCAAATCGTAGTTGCCCCAACCCAAATCGAAGAGTCCATCTCCACCTTGGCCAAAAGCCCCAAGGCCCCAATCGGAAGGGTCATTGAGGTAGGCCTCGCCCATGTCCCAGCTGTCCAACGTGGCGCTGTCCCAGCCGTCTACTTCATCATAAGGGTACAATGTCAAACCCAGCGCACCATTGATGCGTGCCGTACCCCCCATGGAGCGAACATCGAAGGATACCTCCCAAGAGCCTACAGGAGCTTCGCCAACGACGCCTTCGCTGAGGCTGTAAAAGAGGGCATTGGCATTGCCTGGACCCATGGAGAGAAGATCATACGTCACGTCTTGGGCGGTAGAGGTTGAGAAACTTCCAAAAACCACCAGTGGAGCGACAACAAAGGCGATGAAACGGTTCATTATTCAAAGGTCACAACGGACCTCGCCAAAGCTGTCAGCGAAATGTCAAACAGCACGTTTTTTTTATTTAGAACGATTCCAAATTACCATGTTTGAGGGATTGCATGGACGACAGACTTGCGGTCACCTTTGGCCCCATGCATTTTTCTTTTGGCTCTGCCTGCCGGTCGACCTTTTCCTTGCTTTTGTTCCCTGTTTTGGCAGCTGCGCAAGGTCCCTTGATGCAGCAGCCTCAGGACAGTTTGGACCTCATGACCCACATGTGGCATGCGCTTCCAGCGGCTGAGGTGGGTCAGGTAGGATTGGCTGCTGGGTCCCTTGACCCGAGCGAAATCCCGGGCTCGATGCAAAGGCTCTCCTCCAAGATGTTGGCGAAAATGTCTTACGCGAACCCCATGCAGACCTTGCATGCGCTGGCGGGCTTGAATTTGGTGGAAGAAGACGGGTTTGGCCTTCGACCAAATGTGGGCATGCGAGGATCAGGGTCCGAGCGTTCCTCTAGGATCACTCTGATGGAGGATGGCATTTTGATGGCTCCAGCGCCATATGCCGCACCCTCTGCTTATTATTTCCCAACCATGGCACGCATGGAAAGTGTCGAAGTCCGCAAGGGTGGAAGTCAAATCCCCTTTGGCCCACAAACTGCGGGAGGTGCGCTGAACTTGGTGTCTACCGCCATCCCTGATGAGCAGCTCGCGGGTCGGGTGAGAATGGAAACCGGTAGCTTTGGGAACCAGCAAACTCACACTGCCATTGGTGGCCAGTCGAGAGCTTGGGGGTACAGTCTCGAGTGGATGCAGCTTGCGAGCGATGGATTTAAGGTGTTGGATGGAGGAGGAAACACGGGATTTGACAAGGCAGACCTTGTGGCCAAGTTGCAGTGGACATCGGAAAACGGCCAACACTTGCTTCGCGGGAAGGCGATGTCAAGCGAAGAGGAATCGAGGGAAACGTATTTGGGGTTGTTTCAGGCGGATTTTGACGAAACGCCCAACCGCAGGTACGCTGCCTCTGCCCAGGACTTGATGGCCACTTCTCACAACCATTTCGTTTTGGGCCATGAATGGAAAGTATCTGACCATGTGAAATTGACCACAGAGGCGTACCAAACCCGTTTCGAGCGCAACTGGTACAAGTTGGATTGTGCTGTGGACACCTTGGGCCAAAAGATTGCCCTTGGTGGTGTCCTAGAAGGAGGTTCAGAGGAAGTATTGGGTTGGCTTCGCGGTGCGAACACGCCACAAGGTGCGGGCTTGGACGTCAAAGCAAACAACCGTGTTTACGGTTCCCAAGGAATCCAGCACCGGGGCAGAGTGAGTTGGGGGGGAGAGAGACAGCACCGATTGACGTTTGGAATGAGGGTCCATGAGGATTATATGGATCGGTTCGAATGGCGCGACCGATATGCCATGGACGAGGGGAACATGATTTTGATGTTGGCGGGTGATTCTGGCTCGGCTTCGAACAGAGTTGAATCCGCTGAGGCCTTGGCAGGACATGTTCAAGCTGCGCTTCATTGGGGCCGACTCACCCTGACCCCTGGATTGCGTCATGAGCGAATTGCCTTGTCGAGATTGGATTTTGGCGACGACCTTCAACGAAAGGGTGACGGAGCATTGCGCACAAATCGCCTGAACGTTTGGCTCCCTGGATTGGGAGCGCATTGGGATGTTGTGGACGATACATGGACCCTGTTTGCTGGTGCGCATCGGGGTTTTGTCCCACCAGGTTCCTCCCCTGAAACCCAGGCAGAATTCAGCCTGAATGTTGAGCTTGGGACGCGCATCAGCTCCCCGGCATTCAGCGGTCAGGCAACGTTGTTTTACAGCGACCACCAAAACTTGTTGGGTGCCGATTTGACAGCCAGTGGAGGCACCGGATCTGGAGATTTGTTCAATGGTGGGGCCTCTATGGCCCGTGGACTGGAATTGGAGTTGGTCACTGACTTTTTGGAGATCACGGGAGCGGACGCGTTTTTCGATGGAAACAGCCACATGCCTGTGCGATTGAGCTACACGCTTACACAGGCAGAATTCACCCAGGCTTTTGAAAGTGAATTTGACCCATGGGGTTCTGTTGAAGTAGGCGATGCATTGCCCTACTTGGCCCCACATCAATTCAATGTCTCCATCAGCTGGCAAGGTGCCACTTGGAGTGTGGATGGCAATGTTCGGGCCATGTCAGCCATGCGCACCTTGGCAGGTCAAGGCGACCTGAGTCCCAACCAAAGCACCGATGCATGTCAAGTCGCTGACCTCATGTTGCGTTGGTTCCCGGGAGAATACGTGACTTGGTTTGCTGGCGCCACCAACCTCACTGACCAAACGTATGTGGTGGCTCGTAGGCCTTATGGCCTGCGCCCTGCCATGCCGCGGGCCTGGCGTTTCGGGGCCACAGTGGAATTCTGAGTCAAGGATTTCTGCGACGCCGAACTTGCTCTTGCTTGAGCAATTCCAATTCGCGCAGCGTCTGGCCCGCCACGGAAGTGTTTTCTTGGGCCCTTCTGATGAGGTAGGGAATGGCGTCGCGGATGGGACCGTAAGGCACGTATTTGGCCACATTGTAGCCCATGGCCGCCAAGTTGAATGTGATGGGGTCACTCATGCCCAACAGTTGTGCAAACCAAACTCTCGCATCGTCGGGCGCCAAGTTTCTGGCCTTCATGCCCTCACAAAGCTTCATGTTGCTCGCTTCGTTGTGGCTGCCGGCCACGAGATGGATGCGGTCGATGCGGTCGAGGACCCACTCCATGGCCGCATCAAAATCTCGGTCGCTGCTCGCCTTGTCGGGTTGGATGGGCGAGGGACAACCAATGGAGGCGGCACGTTCTCGCTCCTTCTCCATGTAGGCCCCACGCACCAATTTGACCCCGCATTGATAGCCTCCATCATCGGCCCTTGAGGCCATGTCTTTGAGGTAGCCCAGCCTGTCGTGGCGGTACAGCTGGACGGTGTTGTAAACGACCACGCGCTCCTTGTTGTGGTCGGACATCATGTCTTCAGCCAAGTCATCAATGGCATCTTGGATCCAACTCTCTTCGGCATCGATCAGCACTCGACCACGGGCTTGTGCTGTGGCTTCGCACAAGGCCCGAACCCTTGATTGCACCCTTTGCCAGGCAAGTTCATCTTCTGCGGAAAGTGGAGAGGACGTGGCCTTGGAAATGCCCACACGCTCCAGGAGGCCGTTGTCAGAAAGTCCGCTGACCTTGAACACCGCAAACGCGTGGCGGTTGTCGCCATCTGCCGCTTGGATGGCGGCAAGCACTTCCGCGCAGGTGGCGTCAAGGCGGTCCTCTTCGGTTTGGCCTTCGGCGCTGAAGTCCAAAATGGTTTGGACGTTGTGTTTCGCCAGTTTGGACACTGTGGCCTCAGAACCGGCAATGGACTCGCCTCCGCAGAAGTGCGCATACACGGTCGGTCGGACAGCCCAACCAAGGGGAATGCGAAGCTTCAAGGCCAAATGGGCAAGCGCGCTTCCCACATGCACCAGCCAAGGCTTGCCAATCAGGGCAAACAGCGTGATGGCCCGCCGAAGCTCTGCATCGGAGAGGTGCTGAAAGGCTTGTGCGGTGTCATTGAACCGCGGAAGAGGTGATTGACTCATCGGAAGAACAAACGTCGACGACCGCGAAGATACGTGGGCGCACACCGAGGTTGTACCTTCACCCCCATGGACGTGCGAGAATACATGAATGAGCACCGAGAGCGGATGCTTGAGGAGCTGTTGGAGTTGCTGCGAATCCCCAGCGTTTCTGCCGATGCGGCATTTTCTGATGACACTTTCAAGTGTGCTGAAGTCGTGGCCAACCACCTGCGCAAGGCAGGAGCAGACAATGTGGAAGTGGTGCCCACCAAAGGGTACCCAGTGGTGTTTGGCGAGAAACAAGTGGACCCTTCCAAGCCTACTGTCTTGGTCTACGGCCACTACGATGTCCAGCCTGCAGACCCCATCGAACTCTGGGACAGCCCTGCATTTGAACCCGTGATCAAATCCACTGAACTCCATCCTGAGGGGGCCATTTTTGCCCGAGGGGCATGCGACGACAAAGGCCAAATGTTCATGCACGTGAAGGCCTTCGAGGCCATGGTGGCCACTGGGCAAGTGCCGTGCAACATCAAATTCATGATCGAGGGGGAGGAAGAAGTGGGGTCCGTTCACCTGGAGGACTTCCTAAGGGCGCACAAAGACCGTTTGGCTGCAGATGTGGTGCTGGTCAGTGACACCGGCATCATCGCCAACGACGTTCCCTCCATCACGACAGGGCTGCGGGGGTTGAGCTATGTGGAAGTGGAGGTGACGGGTCCCAACCGCGACCTTCACAGCGGACTTTACGGAGGGGCAGCGCCCAACCCCATCAACATCTTGTGCGAGATGATTGCCTCTTTGAAGGACGAGCATCAACAGATTGTGGTCGAAGGATTTTACGACGACGTGGAGGACCTCAGCGAGACGGAACGCGCGGCCATGGCCGAGGCGCCATTCAGTGAGGAAGCCTACAAAAAGAGCATTGACATTTCTGCAGTGGAAGGCGAGAGGGGGTACAGTGCTCCAGAGCGGATGAGCATCCGTCCCACCCTGGATGTCAATGGGATTTGGGGTGGATACCAGGGGGAAGGGGCCAAGACGGTCATTGCCTCGAAGGCTTATGCCAAAATTTCAATGCGGTTGGTACCCCATCAGGATCCCGACGACATCACCGCCAAGTTTGAGGCCCACTTCAAGCAAATTGCACCGGAGAGTGTCTCTTTGAAAGTCACGGCAATGCACGGCGGCCAGCCCGCGGTGACCCCTACCGACAGCCCGGCCTATCAGGCGGCGTCAGCGGCCATGGCCTTGACCTACGGCAAGGTGCCTGTGCCCGTGCGAAGCGGCGGAAGCATTCCGATTGTGGCAAGCTTTGAGCAAATTTTGGGATTGAAAACCGTGTTGATGGGCTTTGGTTTGGACTCGGATGCCATCCACAGCCCCAACGAACATTATGGACTTTTCAATTACTTCAAAGGCATCGAAACCATTCCTCACTTCCATGCGGAGTTTGCCCAGCGTCATGGGTAAGCAATGGTTGCAATGGGCGGTCCTCCTTGCATGTTGTGCGGGGTGGACAGGCTGTTTGTACCAAGATCTGGAGGTGCTGGAGGTGGATGACTTTTCCCAAGTTCAACTTTCCTTGGAGGGCCTAAAGTCCCAAATGGACGTGGTGGTGTACAACCCCAATCCGTACGCAGTGAACCTTGTGGATGCGGACATATTGTTGGCCGTGGGGGACCAAGAGGTGGGTGTTGTATCGCTTTCACAGGTCCACGCCATCCGGCCCCAAGCCCAGTCCACCGTCCCGCTTTTTGTGCAGACCCACGAAGGCGCATTGGGCAAAGTTTTGAAAAATGATTTGATGCGGTGGCTCAGGGGCGAACCCGTCCCCTTTTCTGCCAATGGAACTGTAACGGGCAAAGCCTTTGGGGTCCGATTCAATGTGCCCCTTCGACATGAACAATCTCTGAACTTTCGACGATGAAACTCCCCTCTTTGACCTTCCCCTCACGCCCACAGACATTCCGGTTCTTCGGAGTTCTTCTCGCAGTGGGGATGATTTTTTCCTTGCGTGCACAAGAAGCCTCGGACCAGGAAACGGACCCTGTGGAAGCCCTTGTGGAGGCCATGAATGTTCGGCACATTGGTCCCGGTACGATGAGTGGCCGCGTAACGGCCATTGCGGTGCCCTCCGATTCACCAGAGGAAGTTTATGTAGGCACGGCATCTGGCGGGCTTTGGAAGAGCGAAAGTGCTGGCGTCACGTGGTCTCCACTGTTTGATGACCAACCCACCCAGAGCATCGGTGCTGTCGCCCTGAGCGGCCTGAACCCTGATTTGATTTGGGTGGGTACTGGCGAAGGAAATCCCCGCAACAGCCACTCCAGTGGACGTGGCGTCTACAAGAGCATTGATGGAGGGGCAACTTGGTCCTTCATGGGCCTGAGGGAAACCCACAATGTGCACCGCATTTTGATCCATCCACGCGATCCCAACATCGTCTTTGTGGCCGCCACTGGTTCTGCATGGGGAGACAGTCCCCAAAGGGGCGTATTCAAGTCCCTAGATGGAGGAACGACCTGGGAGCACGTGTTGAGCATTGATGAGCGCACAGGTTGCGCAGAATTGGTGATGGACCCCAGCAACCCCGACAAGCTGTTTGCAGCGATGTGGTCCTTTCGACGACAGCCTTGGACCTTCAAAAGCGGGGGCGAGGGGAGTGGGTTGTACGTCACCCATGACGGGGGCAACACTTGGGAGGAACGCACTTCAGAGGACGGCCTTCCCGAAGGCGAGCTTGGGCGCATGGGCTTGGCCATCAGCCCTGCCAATCCAGACGTGGTGTATGCCTTGGTGGAATCTTCAGACTATGCCCTCTACCGATCCGACGATGGTGGTCGAAGCTTCTCACGTCGTTCCACCGACAATGAGATTGGCAACCGCCCTTTTTACTACGCAGAAATCCATGCAGATCCTTCCAATGAGGACCATGTCTACAGCCTTTGGAGCATGGTGTCAAAGTCGACCGATGGCGGGCGCACCTTCGATATCATCCTTCCCTACAGTGGGGTCCACCCCGATCACCATGCGCTGTACATCCACCCCTCTGACCCTCAATATCTCATCAACGGAAACGATGGGGGATTGAACATCAGCCGAGACGGAGGGGAGAACTGGACCTTTGTGAACAACCTCCCAGTGGGCCAATTTTACCACATTTCGGTCGACGATGAGGTTCCGTACAATGTGTACGGTGGCATGCAGGACAATGGCTCTTGGAAGGGCCCCTCTGCGGTTTGGCATGTTGGCGGCATCCGCAACGAAGATTGGCAAGAAGTCTTGTTTGGAGACGGCTTTGACGTCCAACCCACAGGCGATGGGGAGCTTTATGCCATGTACCAGGGCGGCGCAGTGCAACGTGTGGATTTGGCCACCTTGGGCACGACCGACATTCAACCGGCTGCCCCAGATTCCATCGCTTTGCGTTTTGCATGGAACGGAGCCATGTCCCTCGACCCCAATGACCGAGATGGGTTGTATTTCGGGTCACAACGGCTGCATTACAGTCCTGACCGCGGCCGGTCTTGGGAGACGTTGAGTGGTGATTTGACCACCAACGATCCGGACAAACTCGATCAGGCCACCAGTGGGGGTTTGACCATTGATGCCACCAAGGCTGAGAACCATTGCACTCTTTTGAGCATTGCGCCTGTGGGGCAGCGTCCCAATGAGATTTGGGTGGGCACGGACGATGGAAGGCTGCAACACACCAAGGACCGTGGGCAGACTTGGACCGACCACAGCGGACAATTGAAGGGGTTGCCCAAGGGGTCATGGATCCCACAAATTCATGTGAGTGCCCACAATCCAGACGAGGTGTATGTCGTGGCCAACAATTACCGCCGCAACGATTGGGCGGCCTATTTGTACCAGACCAGTGACGGTGGCAAGTCCTGGAAGCGCTTGGTGTACGGCGAAGACATCCCTGCCCATGCTTTGTGTGTGGTGCAAGATCCCGAGGCTTCTGATTTGTTGTTCCTTGGAACCGAAGAGGGCCTCTATTTCAGTGTGGACAGGGGGGTGAATTGGCGGCATTGGTCGCATGAGGTGCCCACTGTGCCAGTGCGTGACATGGTCATTCAGGTCCGCGAAGGAGATTTGGTTTTGGGCACCTTTGGTCGAGGGGCCTACGTCATTGAAGACTTGGCGCCACTTCGTGCGTTGGCCCAAAACGGAGCCGCCGTGCTTCAAGCCTCTTTCCTCGCCTTTGATGCGGCGACAGGTTACCAAGTGCCTTGGGCCCGTCCAGCTGGATCCCGATTCATGGCGGATCATTTGTGGGAGGGAGAGAACAGGATGCGAAGTGCACATGGGCATGTGTTTGTCCATCCCGATACTGCCGAAGTTCACACCTCCATGGAGGTGGCCATTGTCAACTTTGAGGGCGATACACTTCGACGCATGGAGAAGGATGTGAAAGCCGGTTGGCAGATTTTGACATGGCGTGGAGACTCCGACGGGGTGCGTTGGCCAAGCCGTTCTTTGGACGAAGAAGAGGGCCCCTTTGGGGGAGGAGCGCCTGTGGCTCCTGGATCGTATCGCGCCTTGCTGTCCATGGGCAACCATTCGGATACGATGCGCATGACGGTTGATTCCGACCCCAGAAGCCCGTTTGACGAGGAGAGGCATGCCCGAGGGGTGGCCTTGCGGAAGGAGTCCGAGGGTCAGGTGGCGCGATTGGCGAAGTTGATGCAGCAATTGGCCGAGGCCAAGTTGTCCATGGAGTCCATGGATGCGGTTTGGACGCACCTTGACGACTCCACCACAATGGGCTTGGATTCACTGTCGGCCCAGGCTTTGGAGGGCATCGAAGAAATCCAGGCGATGCTATGGACCCCGGAAGACTTTGTGGGCTACGACCACGTCACCATTCGGGTGATGGACCAGCTCTACGATGCCATGCCAGATGTGGCAGAGGGGGAGACCCCAAATGCCCGCCGAAAGCTTGAAATCGCAACGTCTGCAGTGGACCGTGTGGAAGTGGCCGTGCAAGATTGGACCGATGGGCCTTGGCAGGCGTTGATGGAGGAAGCCCAAGGATTGGATGTTTCCTTGCCACTGCTTTACGAAGCAGTACGTGGCACAGATTGAGCCTTGGGAAGGGGTTCAGCGGTCAGCCGAACCGAGCAACCGGGTGTAGCCCACTTGCAGGGTGATGTTTTGCATCCGGTCGTCCCATCGGGCATTTGGTCCCGGATTTTCTGGCTTGGGCACGATGCCAGGAAGGCTTTGGCTGTGGCGAAGAAACCATTCGCCAGCGTCTCCTGCTCTCATGCCGACCCATACCACCCAACTCAACTCCCAGCTTCGGATCGGCAGCGTGCTTTCTGTCCAATCGCCTGTCGCGGCGCCGCTGAGCAGTCCGTCTTCTTGGGCGGACAGCAGAACACCAGGTTGCAAGCCTGTGCCCACCGTGTACCCTTCATTGATGTCAACGACGGCAACGATGGGGATGTCGATGTAGGTGAACTTGTACGCCCAGGTGGTGTAGTCCCCTGTTTTGGGATTGGCCACCTTGCGGCTCCCTTTGTCATGGTAGAGCAACCCCAACTGAAGTCCGACATTGGCGTACTTGCGGACGTCCACGATGAGGCCGCCATACAGCCCCAATTTGTTGAATCCATCGATTCCATCGCCACGCACCTGGGAAGCAGAAAAGCCGCCTGTGAATCCACCGCGGAAATCCCAAGCCAATTCCTCTTCTGAAGTTTGAGAAAAGGCAACGGTTGCCAAGGACAACCATGCCGACAAGACAAGAAGCCACCTTCCCATCATTCCGCGACGTGGGCTGAGAGCACTTGAATGACGCTGCCATTGTCACGGGTCAAAATGGCGATGACCTCACTGTGGTTCGCGTCCCAATTGTCGTTCCAGTCGAAGGCATAGCAAAACTGTTCGGCATCTCCGGCGTTCGGGCTATCCGCCACTACGAGGCCTTTGGCTCCTGTGACGCTGCCGCGCAAGAGGTGTTCATGATTGAAGTTCTCTATGAAGCCAGGGCCCGGGGGATTTGCTTGCGGATACCATAGCTGTGGCGCGACAATGTTGTTCTCTGCAATCAACAAAGCCAGTCGCGCAATGCCCTCTAGACCAAAAAACCAAGTAACATGTGCATGAATGGTGGCTTGCCCTGATATGTCGTCATAATCGACCTCCAATTGAAGACCAGCGACAGCGGGGTTGTCAATCAAGGCTTCTACTTCCTCAGACCATTGAGCCACACTTAGAAACGCGCTCTCTTCTGGCAGACGATTTACCCTGCCTACAGGATTTAAATTGGAAGCGATGTCGTCCCAAAATTGGTTGCCCTCGTCGCACCTCCAGTCGATGGGGAATTGCTCATTGGTGTTTGCAAGTTCGCCGGCGTGAATCGAGAGTGGCACTACTCGTCCGGGGTACTCCTCTTCCAGAGCTTTCAATTCAAGCCCGGCAGGAGGGCAATTGCCGCATTGATGAGCCGTGAAGTCCTCGACCAAGATATTTTGAACACCAGAGGTCAGAGCCGTAAACTCTGGAGCTTCAGAGGCATCACAGGCTGAAAGTACTTCGAGAACAGGGTCGTCGAGGTGGTCGCATGAAAACAATCCCCACGTCAAACATGCGAATATGGGCACCCTTGCGATGAATGCAAATCGTCGAGAGGTTATCCTGAAATGAGAATGGCCAATTATTTGCTGCATGTGATCAAATTTTCACAAACGGGACGACCTTCGAGCTGACGCCATTGCTCAATCGAATCATGTGCACACCTGGCTGAAGATGATCCACATCCAATTGAAATTTGTGTGATCCTCTGTTAAGAGTCCCTAGTGCCTGTGCGTGCATGATTTGGCCAGTAAGCGTCGCAATGCTCAAGGAGAGCGACTGTCCCCCAAGGGTCGAAAACTCGACAGATACCGTCTTTTCAGCTGGATTCGGATACAACGATATCCCCATTTCTGTCGACTCTAAAGGAACGCTTGATATTGAATTGGCTTCAAAATCATAGGTGAGCTCTGCGAACTCCTCCAGCTCGAGGTATTGCCACAGTTCCTCCACGACAAATTCACCATCCATGGAACGAAGGATGACAGTTCCCACATCATCCCAACTTGCCAGTTGCCCAGCATACATGCCATCTTCACCACTATCAAAAAGTCGAAAGCTGTAGCATCCAAGTGAGGGAAGTGATACTTGCCATGTATAGGTTTCCTGGCTCATTGTGACTTCTGTTCCCTCCAACACCTCTGCCACAACCAAGCCGTTGTCATCGAGGATTGCCCAGCTCAATTCCAAGGGATTGGTATCTGTTCGCAAACTAATTTCTATGTTGTTCGTAGATTCTTTGCTCCTGAATATTTGTCCTGATGCCTGGTTGTTGGAACTGACGTCATCTTCTGAGATGATGTTGAACAACAACGTTTCGATGCTGCCAGAAACAATTTCCTCCCCAAGCTCAACAGTTGCTGACTCATAGGTCGACAGAGCGCCTTCCCATGACGTCTCAGAAAGCACCTCAACTTGTCCAAAGGGCAAGGAGCGGGAAACTTCAATTGTGCATTGGTTCAGTGTGTCTAGCCCTTGATTGAGAAGCTCAATGCGAATCGATGATGGGTTGTCGCCGCATGAGTATATGTCCCCTAGGTACCTACCAAGCATCGGGTCATTCGGCTGACTTGCTGCGGCGCAGGAGCTCGCGGAGAATGCGGCCACGTGATTCGCCAAATTGGCTTGTCCTGTTTCAGTCAACCGGTGATTGGGACATATCGTAAAAATTGTCGGATAGGCATCACATTCGTAGGCTGAGAATGTCCCCCCTCCATCGTCAATGATGGGGTAAGACGTACCGGTTACCCAATCCCCTTGGGTCGTCTGCCCCGTGCCAGTTCCATTTGTTCCATACAATTGCGCAAGTGTGGTGTTGTCATCTGCTTCGATATGAAATATTCGAATTGCATTGGTTCCATTTGGACCATGCAACTCGTACAATTCTTCAAGGATTCCGGTTTGGTGGTAGTTCCAGCAAGGCCCGCACCAGGTCGCAGAGAAGTCAAGAATGACTTGATAGCCCGAGTCAAGGTAGCTGTACAAATTGTGTTCCACGCTGTCGATGGACATCAATGTCCAATCAGGTGCTATGCTCCCGTTGGTCAATTGTGCTTTTGTTGAAAGGCAAGCAAAAGAGAATGCAAAAAGGATCAAGTAATGCTTCATCATGATATAAATTTTAGCGTTTGTGGAAAGCCAAAGAGTGGTAGGATGTTCCTGTCCCGACACGGAGGAAATACACTCCACTTTTCAAGGACTGGAGATCGAGCTCAACTTGATCCTTGCCTGCCAATGGAGCAGTTGGAATCAAGACATCGACTCTTCTTCCCATTGAATCAAAAACCTCAATGTCGACAGAATGTGTGAGAGGACTCGACCAATGGAGAGTGACGAATTCATCTGTAGGATTGGGAAACAATGAAATGCCTGCCGAGGATTCGAAATCAGACAAGTTGGACACCGAGTTTGCAGAAAGACCCAAAGATTTTTCGAAAAAAGCACCTTGATCACCGCCATCCCAATGGACCATCGTCGATGTGACTTCACCTGCATCAAGGCGATGTACTTTCACAAAACCATTCGTGAAATCGCCAAAAATAGCGGCATTCAAGCCATCGCCTGCAGCATCCATAAAGGTGAATTTGTAGCAACCGAATTCCATCAAATTCACATCCCATGTGAGAGTGGATTCAGCCTGGCCTACGAGATTTCCAAACGCTACTTGTTCAAGGATCTGTCCAGAGTCGTCGGTCAATTGCCACCCAGATTCTTCAGGCCAGGCATCCGTGAGCAGCTCGATTCTTATCGAAGTGGTGCTTTCGACGGAATGGGCCACGTTGACTTCTTGGGTGAGGGACCTTGGAACATTGTTGGCCGTGATCAATTCAGCAGTCCAATTTTCGGGCATTGGCAAAGTGCCCAAATCCACATAAACACTGGTCTCCATATCCAAGGACCCTGTCCAAAAGTGGTCAACGGTGTCTGCAGGGGTGTACACTTTGAATGATGCTTCTGTCAGAGGACTGCTGCCAAGATTGAAGAGGTCGATGCCAATGGGCCAGGCAGAATTGACGCATGAAACTGTTGGGCCATTGTGCCGCAGGTAAGGGGCAACTAGCCCTGCTTCATTGTTGCACTCGGAAAGACATGCTTCACGAATCCCGTCGAAGTCCAGTGCTGGGATATTTGTGATCGCCCCGTTGGGACATACGACACAACTAAAAGAACTGCCGGTACCGCCATACAAGTCGTATGTGGCAGAGGCACCATCAACAATTGGGTAGTGAATGTTCTGCAACCAATTGCCGGACGTAGTGGCGCCACTCCCATCTAAGTCTTCCAAATTCGTGAAATCGTCGAACTCCAAAAAAAGGACCACGACATCGTTACTTCCTGTAGGGCCAAAGGTGCTGTGAATGTTATTCAGTGCCCCTGCGTGTGCCTCTGCCCAGCATGATGTGCACCATGTCGTGGCAAAGTTCAAAATCACAGATTTTCCAGAGCTTATCAAAGATGACAAGGCCCAAGTTTCTCCTTCCAAATCCATCAGTGCAAAGTCGGGCGCTTGACTGCCATCTGGGAGTTGAGCACACAATTTGTCTGGTGCTCCAAGAACCAAAGACCAGAGCCAAATCGAAGGAAGAAGACGCTTAAGGGGCATGCGAGAAATAGATTTGAACCTTGTTGTCAAGGTCACTGTAAAGGGTCAATGTGCGTAAAAGAAAGACGGGCACACCTTTTGAATCAGGAGCGCCCGTCTTAGAAACGAATGGTCCCAGGCAGTTACTTCTTTGTGATGCGAGATGTGACAACCTGATCATTCAAGCCGAGTACCAAAGTATACAAACCACTCTCGTATCCATCCATATTGATTTCGACGAGGTTTTGACCAGCCATCGCTGCTCCGATACGATCGAGGTGGACAATTTGCCCCAAGGCATTTCGAATTTCCAAAGTGACATCGGTTGCTTCGAAGAGCATAAACTCCAACTGAAATTTCCCCGAAGTCGGATTTGGGAACACATTGATGCCGATATCGCCAGACAGCTCGTCAACTTGTGTCGACGTGGAAGTGACTTCGAAGGGTGCAATCCGCTCAGAATATGCTACGTCTCCGTCATTCGCTGCACCTTCGAGATCGAGGATGGTTGAAACCTGCTGTGTACCATCGTAACTGAATACTTTGACTTGACCGCAAATGGTGCACCCGTCTCCTGTCCATTGGCAACCGTTTAGCCCATCACCGTAAGTATCCAACATGTGGAATGTGTAGCAACCCCAATTGGGCAGTTCCACAACCCATGTGCTTTCTTGTCCAGCCGTTTCTCCTGCGAGGGTCTGATTTTCCACAATGGCTCCACTTTCATTTCGAATTTCCCAAGAAGACTCCTCGGGCCAACAATCAGGGGTAATGTTCACCACAACCATATTCGTGCTGTTTGCTGATCCTTGAATTACCGCCGAAAAGGAGTTGTTCCGAGGTTCACCGTTGATTTGTGTCAGGACAGCCTCAAAGTTTCCTGCATCTTGGTAAGACCCTAAATCGGCCGTGACCGTGCCACCTCCACCCAAATTCCCAGACCAATTCACCGTGTTTGTATTTCCATTGAAATCCACTTCGAATGTGGCAGATGTAACCCGGAGTGATCCGAGGTTGACCAAATCAGCTTTGGCATCCCATGTTCCACCTCCACAGTTGGTTTCATCACCACTGTAACTTGCGCTCGCAGCAGCTTCGTCGACCACGACACCACAACCCAACGTAGCAGCTGAAACGTGAGATTGCAATGTAGCTTGCCCGGTCTGTGTCAAAATGCCATCGGGACAAATGGTGTAAATCAGTGGAACAGGTCCAGAGGTAGCGCCTTCCTGCATGTAGGAGGACCAATAGAGATTGCTGGCATTGTCGATGATGGGATAGTTGACACCAGAAATAAAATCACCTACCGTGCCCGGGCCCTCTCCGTTCAAAGCTTCGATGCCGAGATCGTCTTCAGTTTCAAAGGACAAAACCATGATGTCGCCCGTGCCATTTGGGCCAAAAGCGTTGTAAAGGTCATTCAGAACGCCTTCCTCTTTGTAGGCAAGACATGGCCCGCACCAAACGGCGCTAAAGTTGAGGATGACACTCATGCCCTGGTCGAGGTACGATTGAAGATTATGGGATTCACCATTGATGTCTGTCATGGTGAAGTCTGGAGCCGTCGAGCCGTCGGGCAGTTGAGCCCAAGCGCATGACAGGCTTGCCGTTACGGCCAAAAAAGCGAACAATTTTCTCATAATGTAAATTTCTTGATGTTGAAAAAACAGGGAACTTCGAATATATGCCGCAGAGACTACTTTTCCATCAAAAACGGCTTGTTAAGCTCATTTCAAGTCCATTGGACGCAGGAGTTGCTCGGCAGACGCCACCAATGCAGAAGATTCCTTCACGTCGTTTCCCATACCCCAAGCTCAACCGATGTGGCCCGTCGATGTAGGCAACCGTTCCAAAAATGTGATGGATGCGGTTGGCCTCGATGTTGTTGCCGTGGTTGTATTGGTCCAAAACCGATAAAGACCAATGCGGACTCCATGTGTATTCCGCCAACAATGTGGCCCAATGCCCTTTGTCTTGTAGCAAGTCGGGATTGTTCTCGTCTTCGCCCACCCAAAGGCCTTGGATTTCTGTCCGAAGGCTCTGTTTTGGCTTGATCCTAATTTGCGTTTCTAAAACATGGATGTTGGCATTCACAATCCCCTTGTAATCGGTTGTCACAGGCGTGGTCAATGTATTGAAATCGAAATGGAAAAAGGCGTATTTGGCTTTCCACTTCCTGTTGAACTTGCGGCTGGCCGATGCGTTGAAATCTCTGACGAACAAGTTCTTTCCAGGCCCCCAGCTTTGTCGTTCAAATCCGTAAATCAAAGACTCTTCTTGATTGTCGTCGTAGAGTTTTGTGTCAAGATCATTTGCCGCTGCGTAACTGAAAGCCAATTTCGTTCCGTACTTCCCTCCCAATTTGCTTCCCTTGGGGATGGTGTAAAAGACGTCTGCGCTGGCACTCGTTTCACCCGAAATTACAGTGGCATAGGGGTAAAGTGTTGCCGCCAAATTGTAGGTGTGTTGCTGAGTTATGGCGGGAATAAAATTGATTGGGAGGTCAAAAAGTTGCAAATTCCTGTCTGAACGAAAGCTCATGTTGTCCACCATTTTGGCAGAGAACAATATGCCCAGTCCTTTTTGACTGAAACCTAGGTTGGCCATGAACGCCTCTCCCTGTCGGAACGTGAAGCCATTGTCCGCACTGGGGTCATTTATTTTCCCTGCGTATTCAACATCGAGCACCCACTTTTTGCGGACGGCCTTTAGTCTGTAGGACCAAGCGCCAACATTTTCGGGCATGGCCAACAGCAAACTGTCGACGTTGAATGGAGAACCTGATTGGAATTTGCTGACGAAACTTCCACTGACAGTGATTTTTGTGGCTTTGTCCCTCCATCTTTTGACCAACAGATTCAAGTCCGTTTCCAAGTCCACGGCCCGGATGATCCCTGGCCCATTGATCAGTCCATCTTGAAAATCCAGTCTCTGCTTGCCGTAAATCAATTTGGCTTGAATGCCTTCAAGGGGTTTGAGCACCAAGCGAAACCCGTCAAGGGCGTTGTCAATGCCTAAATCTCGCAATTCGTAAGAACGCAGCACCAGACCATTTCCGAACTGTTCATAGAAATTGCCGATCGTGATGTCCACCCCTTTGTCAGCGTCGTTGTAACGTGCGAATCTGTAGCCCAATCCACTGCCATTGAATCTGCCGGGAAACCCAATGATGGCGTTGAGATAGCTTTCATAGCGGATGCCAGCACTAAAGTCCTTTTGACTGTAGTTGATTGCGGCGAAGGCATTGTAGCCCGTCTTTCCCGGCGGGACCACTGCACCAATCAGACTGTCTTCATTGTAGGACTGCCAGAGGATTCCTACATTTCCACTAACTGAGGGCTCTCTATTTTCCTCACTAGACTGACAAAAAGTAGTGGAAGGTTTTGCCGTCCAAAGCAGCGCAAGAAGCGACAAAAACGAAATGTTGCGAATGACCATCAGTTCGAGAGTCGCAAGAGTTCCTCGAACAATTCGTATTCGTCTCCGTCTGCGTAATTGTTGTGTGACCAAACGACAGTTCCTTGGCTATTCACAACGAAAGTGTGTGGGACATTGTTCACGTTCAAAGATCTCGCAAATTCTCGGTTTGGGTCAAGCAGAACGTCAAACTCCCAGCCTACACTGTTGACATACGGGGCAACACGGTTCACTGAGCGTTGGTCATCAATGCTAACGGCAACAATGTTGACACCTGTTTCATCCATCCAATCTTCATAAAGTTCGGCATAGTTGTTCAGCTCCCTTTTGCACGGGCTGCACCAAGTTGCCCAAAAACAGAACACTGTGGGGCCATCGCGTTGAACCTTCGATGTTGTTTGCACGGCATTGCCTTCGATGTCTTTCAAGACAACGTTGGGCAAGTTTTGGGCAAATGCAGGAGTCCCAAGGGACAGAACCGTTGCAAGACCAGCCCAATAGAGGGCAGTGGGCACTTGAAAACGTGGTAGTATTTTGAACATGGAACAGCAAAAATACACCCTTCTCACGTAAGTTTAATGGGCCAAGGCCTTCCCATGAAGTCTCACACTGCCGGGAAATTCGTCTTATCTTTAGGACATGAAAGATGTCATGCTGCGCGTTGTTATTTTATTTTCAGCTGTTTGTTGTTTTTTGGGAGGAACGCAAGCACAACTCTCCGTGGTAGATGCTCCTGATACCGTTGCGGTCTTCCTGGATGAATTGGGTCAGTCAGGAGTGGTTGCCGCTTACTGGGGAGTTCAAAACAATGGTGACCAACTCCAAAACCTTATGGTTTCGCGGAGCTTGTTGGACACAGTTTCACCTTTCAACTACCCTTACGCTTCTGGTGCCTCAGGCTCTTATGAACGTTTTTGTTGGGGGACGTTTTGCTACAATTTTGGCTCTGACAATTCCGCTCTTTCAGAGTCCTATTTGGTTGCCCTGGAACCCGGAGAAGTTGACTCTTCATTCGTAGCGGATTTTTATCCGAACGGCATCGTTGGCAACACCACTTTGGAGTATTGCTTCCATGAGGCTGACAACATTCCAGCGGGAGTTTGCCATCAAGTAACATTTGTGGTGGAAGCCTCTGTTGGAATCGAAGAAATCGACATAAATGAGCCCTCGCTCGTGAGCATTTCTCCCAATCCGGCCACATCTTCTGCCACCATCAAGGTCAAGAATGCTGAGGGTGGTGTCATCCAATTTCGAAATTTGGTTGGGCAGACTGTGAAAAGTGTCCAAATCGCTTCAGGAGTCTCGGAGCAGTTCTTGTCGCTTGACAACTTGGCCGCAGGGATTTGGCTCGTAAGCTACACGGTTGACGGCATGACGGTCTCTACCAAACGCTTGGTGATTCGTTGAAGGTTCGCCCGGGGTTTGTTGAATAGGCACGTCCACAGTGGACTGAGCCCTCTTCTGCACAATATGCACGAGCAGTTGTGCATCCTTTGGCGCTTTGTCCGCTGGTCGGGCGAGGTTTCATGGTGAACTTCGCTTTTCCATGCAACAGAACAACCTGAAGAGAGAAGCCTTGGAATACCATGCGCGCGAGCGCCGTGGCAAGGTGGAGGTCGTCCCCACCAAACCCTACAGCACGCAGCGTGACTTGAGCCTTGCGTACAGTCCAGGTGTGGCGGAGCCTTGCATCGCGATTTCTGAAAACCCGCAAGACGTCTACAAGTACACCGCCAAGGGCAACCTCGTTGCCGTGATCAGCAATGGCACGGCGGTGCTTGGCTTGGGCGACATTGGGCCCGAAGCGAGCAAGCCTGTCATGGAAGGCAAGGGCGTTCTCTTCAAGGTTTTTGCAGACATCGATGTGTTTGACATTGAAGTGGACGCCACCGATGTGGACCAATTCGTGGCCACGGTGAAGGCGATAGCGCCCACGTTTGGCGGCATCAACTTGGAGGACATCAAGGCCCCAGAAGCCTTCGAAATCGAGCGTCGCCTCAAAGAAGAGCTCGACATTCCGCTCATGCACGACGACCAGCATGGCACGGCCATCATCAGCGCGGCAGCGCTGCTGAATGCCCTCAAGCTGGCGGACAAGAAAATGGAGGACATCCGGGTGGTGGTCAGTGGAGCGGGGGCGGCAGCCATGTCTTGCCTTGACATCTATGAGCAGCTGGGCATGCGCCGAGAGAATGCGGCGGTGTTTGACAGCAAGGGCCACATCCATTCTGGCCGTGGTGCCCTCGACGTGAGCAAGCAGAAATACGCGACGGAGAAGGCATATGATTCCTTGGCGGACGCCATGAAGGGCGCAGATGTGTTCTTGGGCTTGAGCAAAGGGGGACTGGTGGAGGCGGACATGGTGAAATCCATGGCGGCCAATCCCATCGTCTTTGCCTTGGCCAATCCGGACCCGGAGATTGGGTACGACGATGCCATGTCGTCCAGGGCGGATGTGCTGATGGCCACG
>JBELJW010000008.1:0-24979 GCA_042089975.1 Flavobacteriales bacterium
CTCGCCATCTCGGTGGCTGTAATCCACCCGTTGCACACACCGTCCACTTGGGGTATAGTACTTGGCGACCGTCACCTTCATGCGGGTCCCGTAGGCCAGTTTTTTGGTCTGTTGCACGAGGCCCTTGCCAAACGACTCTTCCCCCACCACCACCGCACGGTCCAAATCTTGAAGGGTCCCAGCCACAATTTCAGAGGCCGAGGCCGACTTGCCATCGACAAGAATGGCCAAAGGAAGGTTGGGCCGTAGCGCGCTTCCCCGCGTCTTGTAAGATTTGTTCCAATCGGGACGCTTTCCCTTGGTGCTCACCACTTCTTGGCCTTTTCCCACGAACAAATTCACGATGGCGATGGCCTCTCTCAGCAAACCTCCACCGTTGCCCCTCAGGTCGATGACAACGTTTTCCGCCCCAAGAGAGTCCGTCAAGTTGAGCAATGCCTTGCGCACATTGGCATGGGCAGTTTTGGTGAAAGAATTCAATGCCAAATACCCGGTGCGATCTGAAATCATGCCTTGGTAAGGGACATCTGGCACCTTCACCTTTCTTCTGGTCAAGTCGAAGGCGAGCGGTGTTGTCTGTCCGGGGCGCCTCATCCCCACGGAGACTTCTGTCCCGGTGGCCCCTTGCAGAAGGTCACCAATCTGTTCGGTACCCAAATCTTGGACGTCCCGCCCGTCGACTTCGACCAAGACATCGCCCAGCCGGATGCCGGCTTCGTCTGCCGGTTCCCCTTCCAAGAGGTTGACAACGACCGTTTGTCCTGCCCTGCGTTCGATGCTTGCCCCCACACCACCGTATTCACCCGTTTGCATGAAGCGTGCGTCCTCCATCCGTGACTCTGGGAAGTAACGCGTGTAGGGGTCGAGATCGGCCAACATGGCTTTGATGCCGGTCTCCATGAGTTCCCCCGGCGCGAGCTCATCGACGTAAAACAGGTTGAGTTCGCGGAAGGCCGATTGCATGATTTCGAGCTGCTTGGACATCTCGAAGTAGTCGTCTTTGGAAAGGGCAGCAGCGGTCATCAGGGCCATTCCTAGGGGCAGGGCCATCCAAAACAAAATTCGACGCATGGGTCAGGGGTTAGGTGGGGTTCAGACGCCGCCTTCACGCTCGTTCATGGCCTGTGCCAGCTTCAGAGAAAGCCGTCGCAAAAGCAGTTGGCAATCGGAGAACGAAGGGATGTCCTTGCCCACAAAGATGAACACGACGGCCCATTGCGTGGACCCCGGTTTCCAATTTTTGGCGAGTTCCGACTTTTCGAGACGCCATGCCTCGCGCAAGAGGCGCTTGATGCGGTTGCGGTCCACAGCGCGCCGAAAGCGTCGCTTTCCAACAGAAAAGGCCGCTTGAAATGGAACATCGTGGGGCAGTTCCGCAGGAGTGGCCCGTGCGAAAACGGGAAATGCTTTGATTTTGATGCCCTCGGTGAACGCCAGGTCCATCAACGACTTCGACTTCAGCCGCTCACGCTTGGAGAGCGTGTGCACTCAGTTTTTGATGTATTGATCGATGGCCATGGACATGGACGGCGCTTTCGCAGTCGGTGCATGGATGTCGATGCGCAACCCCGCTTTTTCTGCTGCCTTGGACGTGGTCGGTCCAAACACCGCGATGCGTGTTTGGCCCTGCTCAAAGTCAGGGAAATTCTTGAACAGCGACTCAATGCCACTGGGGCTAAAGAACACAAGGATGTCGTATTTGACATCGCTCAAATCGCTCAAATCGGAGCATACCGTCCGGTACATCACGGCCCGCGAATAGTCGAAGCTTCCGGCCTCCAAAGCATTTGGAATGCTGTCCTTCAAAAGATCCGAGCATGGCAACAAGAACTTCTCGCTCTTGTGCTTTTTCATCAGCACAAGCAACTCGTCGAACTTGATGGTGCCATGAAAAATCTTTCTTTTCCGGTACTGCACGTATTTCTGGAGGTAGTACGCCGTGCTCTCAGAGATGCAGAAGTACTTCATGGAATCGGGCACATCGAACCGGAGTTCCTTGGCCATTCGGAAGTAGTGGTCCACGGCCAAACGGCTCGTCAAGATGACCGCCGTGTGCTCCGCGAGATCCACCCGTTGTTGCCTGAAATCTTGCGCTTCCATGCCTTCCACGTGAATGAAAGGGCGGAAGTCAATGGTGATTTTCTGCCGCTCAGCCAAGTCGAAGTACGGCGACTTCTCTGTGGATGGCT
Source organism: Flavobacteriales bacterium (assembly GCA_042089975.1). Classification (GTDB taxonomy): domain Bacteria; phylum Bacteroidota; class Bacteroidia; order Flavobacteriales_D; family Sanyastnellaceae; genus UBA11663. The sequence goes on from JBELJW010000008.1 coordinate 2,190, forward strand.
TGGGCTGTGAGATCAGGATGGTTTTGATCTTTTGGGCCATGGTTGGTGCAGTTCAGTGTCCTTTCAGGGAGGTGGCAATGCTCCAAGTGGTCCAAAGGGCCACCCACCCCCATTCGAGGGTGCAAAGATACAAGATTCCAAAAAGGCGGTTTTTTCCGGCTTTTGGAAGCAAGGTGGAAGTCCTGATGGCGTGGACGGTCGTGGCCAGGATGAATATGCCTGTAGCGATCCACTTGGACCAAGTTCCATGCGAAAGGGTGGGTTGGATGGCGGCGATGACGCTCCATGCTCCCAAGGCCATTGCCGTCCAAGTGTTCCCATGGCGGTTCATTTCAGTCATGGTGCTCGCCAAGTCACGGTCTTCGAAGGCCAATCGCGCCCCCCCCCACTTCATCGCCTGCCCCACCAACATCCAAAGGGCTGCGTGCGCAAGCATTCTCTCCATGCTCCACCCCACAGGAAGCCAGGTCAGGCCTGAAGCCAAGCCTGTGCTTGCAACGACATGGCTCAAGACTACCCCCAACGTACGCGGCGTTTCTGCGGCATTTCGCAATGTGAGCTTCCTCGGCTTTTGCCATGCCCACATCCAACGTGTGGACTCTCTTTCAAATCCTGCCTGCAATGCCCAAATCCCGACCAACGTGAACAGCCCAAGGGCAAGAGGGCGAATTTCAGGAGAGCCCCAAGGCTCGAAAGGGAGACCTTCCAACATGGGACGAATGTCGTGCATTTCCCGCTATGGAGGTCCAACCGCCACCAGGCATTTGTCCACGCCCCGGAGCCCCTCCGTGCTTTCCCATTCCACCACCACCACCGCACAACATCCCCAAAGAAGGGTGTGTTTCATCGTGGACAAACCTCGTATTTTTGGCCTCAAGTTGCCAAACCGCTGGTCCATTGACCGGCCGCGTTGGCAAATTGCATGACCATGAACATTTCCTCCTCCAATCTCAAGGTCGCCGTGGTGGGAGCCACGGGCATGGTGGGACAAACCATGTTGCAGGTCCTCGAACAGCGTCGCTTTCCGGTCGGGGAGTTGCTTCCTGTGGCTTCGGCCAAATCGATGGGACGGACCGTGGCCTTTCATGGCAAGGAAATTCCTGTGATGTCGATGGAAGATGCCTTGGCTGCAAAGCCCAACGTCGCATTGTTCTCAGCCGGCGGATCCGTGAGTTTGGAGTGGGCTCCAAGGTTTGCTGAGGCAGGAACCACGGTGGTGGACAACAGCAGCGCGTGGAGGATGTCAGAGAACCACAAGTTGGTGGTGCCTGAAGTGAATGGTGCCTCCTTGAGTGGCGAGGACATGATCATCGCCAACCCCAATTGCACCACCATGCAACTGGTCATGTGTTTGAAGCCCATCCATGACGAATGGACCATTCGAAGGGGGGTGGTCAACACGTACCAAAGCGTGACGGGAACCGGACAAGCGGCGGTGGCCCAACTCGAGGCGGAGCGCCAAGGGCTGGAGGCCCAACGTGTGTACCCGCATCCCATCCACAACAATTGTCTGCCGCATTGTGATGATTTTCAGGACAATGGCTACACCCGCGAAGAAATGAAGGTGCACCATGAGACCAAAAAAATCATGGGAGATGACGCCATTCAGTTGTCTTGCACTGCCGTGCGCGTGCCTGTGATGGGCGGCCACAGCGAGTCGGTCTTTTTGGAACTTGGCCGTGATTTTGAGCTGTCGGAGGTTCGGAAGGCCCTTGGTGCGTTTCCGGGGGTGGTGGTGGAGGACGAGCCGCACAAGGAGAGGTACCCCATGCCGTTGAATGCACAGGGCAAGGACGAAGTGTTCGTGGGGCGTTTGCGACGGGATTTGGACCATCCAAGGGGATTGCACCTTTGGATCGTTTCCGACAACCTTCGCAAGGGTGCGGCGACCAACACGGTGCAGATCGCAGAGTACCTTCATGGTGCCGGTCGCTGGTCTTGAGCCATCGAATCCTTCTGAATCACTGGTTTTCAAGGGTTTTGAACATCGGCATAGGGAAAGCCTCCGCAGTGACGTATCCGGAGGAAAGCGTGTTTCCCCTTTCTTGCGGGCAAACCATTCAACGACATGAAAAATTTCATTTTCGCTTCTGTCTTGGTCTTTGTGAGCCTAGGTGCCACTGCGCAGCAGATCACCCAGAACATCAAGACGAATCCCATCGGCTTTTTCGCAGCTCAATACCAGCTCGCCTATGAGTATGGATTGAACGACAACCTGAGTGTTCAATTGTCTGCAGGTCTGATGGGCGGGAGTGGGACGGCCTCCCCCCTCAATGACCCATTTTCATCTTCCACAGTGGGCACTTCACGTTCTGGCTTCATTGTCATTCCGGAAGTACGTTATTATCCTGGGGGTAGCGCCTGTGAGGGGTTTTATCTGGCCTTGGCAGGGCGTTACCGCACAGCAGAAACCGAAGATGACGATGGCAATTCTCGGTTGGACCGAACGGCTGCAGGAGGAGCGTTGGTTCTGGGTTACCAAAAAGTGGGAGATGGTGGATATACGGTGGATTTTTTCATTGGTCCACAAATCAAAAACACAGAATCTGATGGCGATCTCGATCTCTCAGGGGTGTTCAACAACGACAACAACGTAGGGGTTCGCCTTGGGGTCAACATCGGTTTTGGCTGGTGACAAAACCTGTTCACCTGGAATTGAAACCCAAAGCCCCGCCATTCGGTGGGGCTTTGCTTTGTCCCTAACTTTCAGCAAAACATTCCCATCATGAAACGCCTCCTTCTCCACTCTGCTTCCTTTCTGATGTTCGTTCTGATGGCCCTAGTTTCTGAGAGTGCCCAGGCGCAGGACCAGCCTTGGCTGGGTCTGGTCCCTGTGGTCGAGCATACGGAGGGAGAATTGGCAGGAATGACCACCTACCGACTCTACCTCTACACGTTGGGGGAAAATGACTTTTTGGTCAGCTGCTCAGGAGACGATGCGAACCCACTCTATCTCAGCAGCACGTCGGAGCCGGCATGGTTTCAGCACTCGCTCGCGACCACCTCATTGGCCACGGACGTCAACCCAGCTTTTTTTGAGGCCTTTCCAGAATTTGCCTTCGACAGTTGGTTGACCATTGGCGCGGAGGACAACACCGCCGCCGCCGATGTGATCGAGTTGGCCGATCCAGAGTACAACGCCTTTGACATTTTTGAAAGCGGCCAAAATGTTGCTGTGGAGTCCGCCGTAGGCAACGCTTGGTTTGTGATCCCAACCCCAGTCAACGAAGAGGCATTTTCGGGAGAAGAGATGCGCGTGCTGGTCGCACAGCTGACCACTGCAGGGGACATTTCAGGCCAAATCCAGGTTCAAGTGTTCCTCGACTACGACAACAACAATGAATTCCGCCAGGCACTCCCCATTTTGACGGCTTGCAACGATCCGGAGGCATTGAATTACGAGCCACTTTCTTTCAACACCGATGGCTGCCAATATGCCCCTGTGGATGCGGTGATGGAGCGTCCCGCACCCTTGGCCTTTGAGGCCTTCCCATCGCCTGCGAACGTCTCCGCGACGGTGGTGTTTCCAGCGGCGATGAAGGGAAAGATGACCGGCACCCAATTGCAGGCCATAGCCATGGATGGGCGTTTGGTCCAATCGTGGGACCTGCATTCCACCACCCAAACCATTGACGTCCAGGACTTGGCTTCGGGGCAGTATGTGCTGTCTGTGGCTGGCTTGGAGAATGCTGCGCTCCGCCTCCAGGGCCAGTTGGTCATCCTGCGCTGAAGTCCGTCATCTGATCGTGTCGCCAACCTTGAATGCGATGTCCGCCATGGCCATTCGGTCCTTGGCGGTGTGCCCTTGACCGTCGGGAAGTCTTCCTACGGCGAGCAAAGAAAGCGGCGCAATGTGGTCTGGGAGTTGCAGAAGCTCGACGAATGCTTTGCGGTCGAACCCACCTGCTTGCATGCTGGCCAATCCAGATTCCACAAAAGCCAATTCCATCGCGCCCACTGCCATGCCCACTCCGAGCATGGCGGCATGGTCTTTTTCGCCTGTCTTTTGAAGGATCTTGCTGGACATCACCCCCACGATGGCACCTGCGTCCTTCATCCACGTGCGGTTCGAAGGATTGGCCGTGCCCAACAGGGCGTCGAAGCCGGCTTCGCCGCGCAAGGCCACCACAAAACGCCAAGGCTGGTTGTTGTAGGAGGAGCTTGAGAGCCTGGCAGCTTCAAAGCCGTTGGCAAGGTCGTCCCACGCCAGTGGGGTTCCGTTGAAGGCGCGGGGGCTGTGGCGCTTTTGGGCAAGTTGCAGAAGGCTCATGGCCACAACAACAAGGTTCTTTGGTGCTTGTTCTCTGTGCTTAGCTCACAACGTTGCCTGCCGCTGCCCCTTCTTCAGGCGTGACGAAGCGCAGGCCACCGTCGTCGGTGCCGGCCATGAGGACCATGCCCTGGCTCTCGATGCCGCGGAGCTTGCGTGGCGCGAGGTTGATGAGCAGGGTGACCTGACGGCCCACGACGTCCTCGGGCGCGAAGTGCTCTGCGATGCCGCTGACGACGGTGCGTGTATCGAGCCCCGTGTCCACAACGAGCTTGAGGAGCTTGTCCGCTTTGGGGACCTTTTCGCATTCGAGGACGGTGCCCACACGAAGGTCGAGTTTGGTGAAATCTTCGAAGGTGATTTCGTCTTTGGCGGGCATGATGTCTCGGTTTGAGGAGTCAGAGGCGTCGCCCTTCTGGCCAAGTTTGGCGACCATGGAGGCGACGGTGTCGTCGTCGATTTTGGCAAACAAAATGGGCAGGTCGCCAAGGACCGTGCCTGGGGAAACGAGTTGGGTGGAGGCATCCTTCCACCGGGCGTCCGGCACGCCAAACGATGCCGCGATTTTCGCGGCCGTTTGGGGCAGGAAGGGCTCGAGCAGCACCGCACAGTTGCCCACCACCTGGCACGTGAGGTGCATGATGGTGGCGGTGCGTGCGGGGTCTGTTTTTTGGAGTTTCCATGGCTCCTGCTCGGTCAGGTACTTGTTGCCAAGGCGCGCCACGTTCATGGCTTCGAGCTGCGCCTCTTTGTATCGGTGGCGGGTGATGAGGTCGCCGACCTTGGCCGGGGCGGCCGCGAGTGTCTCGAGCAAGGCGCGGTCTGTGGCGTCGAGTGCGTCGTCGGCAGGGGCTGCCGGGACAGCGCCATCGTAGTACTTGCGCGTGAGCACCAACACGCGGTTCACGAAGTTGCCCAGAACGTCCGCCAACTCGTTGTTGACCTTGTCTCGAAAGTCGCTCCAAGTGAATTCGCTGTCTTTTTGTTCCGGCATGATGGCCGTCAATACGTAGCGCATGGCGTCGCTGCCCTCGGGGAAGTCCGCGAGGTAGTCCGTCACCCAGACCGCCCAGTTCCGAGACGTGCTGATTTTGTCGCCCTCGAGGTTCATGAACTCGTTGGCGGGCACGTTGGTAGGGAGGTTGTAGCCTCCGTGCTCCTTGAGCAGGATGGGGAAGATGATGCAGTGGAAAACGATGTTGTCCTTGCCAATGAAATGGAGGAGGTCCGCAGAGGGGTCCTGCCACCAGTCTCGCCAGTCTTGGCCATTTTGTTCACACCACTCCATGGTGGAGGTGATGTACCCAATGGGGGCATCCAGCCAAACGTACAAGACCTTGCCATCTGCCCCTTCCACGGGCACAGGCACCCCCCAATCGAGGTCACGGGTCATGGCACGGCTTTCCAGTCCACCGTCGATCCAAGAGCGGCACTGTCCCAACACATGGGCCTTCCATTCCTTGGGGTTGTGATGCGCCTGGCCGTCCAACGTGCCCTGGACGATGTAGTCGCGGAGCCAATCCTCGTGGCGCCCCATGGGGAGGTACCAAAGCGTGGTGGGCTTGAGCACGGGCGTGGAGCCGCTCAAGGTGGAACGGGGTTCGATGAGCTCGGTGGGACTCAAGGTCTTGCCGCATTTCTCGCACTGGTCGCCGTACGCACCGTCGTGCCCACACGAGGGACAGGTGCCTTGGATGTAGCGGTCGGCCAAAAACTGTTGGGCCTCTTCGTCGAAAAACTGTTCGTCGGTTTTGACTTCAAAGGCCCCTTTGTCAAGCAACGTCAGGAAAAAGTCCTGGGCCACTTGGTGGTGCTTGGGAGAGGAGGTGCGGCTGTAATGGTCGAAGCTGATGTCCAGCCCCTCGAAGGCCTTCTGCATCTCCGCATGGTAGGTGTCCACGATGTCCCGGGGGGTCGTGCCTTCTTTTTTTGCACGAAGCGTGATCGCCGCACCGTGTTCATCGCTCCCACAAATCCAAAGCACGTCTTCTCCCGCACTGCGCAGGTGCCGAACATAGATGTCGGCAGGCAAGTACGCACCTGCGATGTGCCCCAAGTGGATGGGCCCATTGGCGTAGGGAAGCGCAGAGGTGATCATCCTCCGGGACGGGGCGTGCTTTGGCATGGGGACAAAGGTAGTTGGATGGGCCATTTGTCGAGGCCCAAGCCTCGTCCAAAGGACACGGTGCGGTTTGCGACTTTTCAAGGGTTGGCCACAGAGGCATTGTGAAGAACTGCCGAGGCGTTCCCTTCCCGAGGACTTTCGAGGTTCCTTTCTTTGGGGAGCAGGCAATGACCTGCAACTGACTTATACCTGCGACATGAGTGCAACAGCAAAAGAGAAGGTGACCAACACCGCAGACAGCAAGGAGGACCTCCCGCTTCAGAGCCCGGAAGAAAAGCGCGACATCCTGGAATCGTTCTTCCAAAAGAAAATTTGGGGACAACAAGAACATGAGTTTGCCAGGGGGGTCCGAACGGCGGCAGAAGCAGCCTTGAGACCTCAAAAAGGCAAAGTCCTCTGACCGACTGAATCCATGGATAGGCCGTTGCTCACACCCCCTGTGCTCTCACCAGGGTCGCGGGTGGCGTTGGTGGCCCCGGCCCGTTTTGCGTCGAAGGATCTGCTCGACAAGGGCATGTCCCTGCTCGAAGATTGGGGGTTGACGCCCGTCGTCCATCCCTCCACAACCATGCGGCACCACCAATGGGGGGGCACAGATGAACAACGTGCAGAGGCCCTCAATGCCGCCTTTCGAGACCCTTCCATCCGCGCCGTTTGGGCCCTTCGAGGAGGCTACGGATGCACCCGGTTGTTGCCTGCTTTGGAGGCGAGCGCCTTTCAATCCGACCCCATCTGGATGCTCGGATTTTCCGACGTCACGGCCTTGCACGGTTGGGCTTCCAACCTCGGTGTCGCCTCGATCCATGGCCCAGTGACGGGGACGATGGACCAAACCGACGCACGCGACGTCGATGCCCTGCGGACGCTTCTCACCACAGGCATGCGTTCGCCTGAACAGGGGGCCATGCGCGTGGTGGGAGGCAATCTTTCGGTGCTTTATGCCATGCTCGGGACGCCTTACATGCCATCCTTGAAGGGCAAGTGGTTGCTGCTGGAGGACCTCGACGAATACCTCTACCACCTCGACAGGATGTTGACGGCCATGGGCCAAGCCGGGGTCTGGCAGGACGTGGAAGGGGTCCTTGTGGGGTCCTTCACTGGAATGCGGGACAACACGGTGGCGTTTGGCCAAAAGACCGACAACCCCTTTGGCGCAAGCCCCCGTGAGATTTTGGCCTCGCACCTCAAGGACTGTGAAGTCCGCTGGGACGTTCCCACGGGGCACGGGAAGCGCAACATGCCCTGGGTCTTGGGGTAGGGGCATTTCGCCTGTTGGGATGGCCCCATGGGCTGTACCTTGGGCCCCATGTTTGGAAGCATCAAAGACCAATTGACCCGGGAGCTCGCAGAGATTGAAGCAGCGGGTTTGTACAAGAGTGAGCGGGTCATCGTCTCCGCACAGGATGCGGAAATCACGCTGGACGACGGCAGCAAAGTGCTGAATTTCTGCGCCAACAACTACCTCGGCCTCAGTGCACACCCAAGGGTGGTCGACGCTGCCAAAAGGGCCATTGACACCCATGGATTTGGGATGTCGAGTGTCCGATTCATTTGTGGCACGCAAGACATCCACAAGGAGCTGGAGGAGCGGATTGCCGCATTCCACGAGACGGAAGACACCATCCTTTACGCCGCGGCCTTTGACGCCAATGGTGGGGTCTTCGAGCCTTTGCTTTCGAAAGAAGACGCCATTGTCAGCGACAGCCTCAACCACGCCTCGATCATCGACGGTGTGCGGTTGTGCAAATCGAAGAGGTACCGTTACGCCAACAACAACATGGACGAGCTGGAGGCATGCCTCAAGCAAGCGAGGGCGGAGGGAGCCAGAAACATCATTGTGGTGACCGATGGGGTGTTTTCCATGGACGGTTACGTGGCCCAAATCGACAAGGTCTGCGACCTCGCAGAAGCCCATGAAGCCATGGTCATGGTGGACGAATGCCATGCCACGGGATTCATTGGGGCCACTGGACGTGGTTCCATCGAATTGCGGAATGCCATGGGCCGTGTGGACATCATCACAGGCACATTGGGCAAGGCGATGGGTGGCGCCATGGGCGGCTTCACCACGGGGAAACGCGAAATCATCGAGATCCTCCGTCAACGGAGCCGGCCTTACTTGTTTTCCAACTCTCTGGCGCCAAGCATTGTGGGGGCCTCGATCGAAGTGTTCAAGATGTTGGACGAAGACACCACGTTGAGGGACCAGTTGGAGGCCAACACCGATTACTTCAAAGCAGGCTTGACCAAGGCGGGCTTGCCTTTCAAGGATGGGGAGTCGGCGATTGTTCCCGTCATGCTCGGGGATGCCAAACTCTCCCAAGTCATGGCCAACGCGTTGCTCCAGGAAGGGATTTACGTCATCGGGTTTTTCTACCCCGTGGTGCCCAAGAACGAGGCGCGCATCCGCGTCCAGCTCAGTGCCGCGCACACCAAGGCCCAGTTGGACCGCGCCCTTGCAGCCTTTGAAAAAGTTGGGCGTGAGCTGGGGGTGACCGCATGACACCACGCATCGTCGTCGTAGGAAGGGGCCTGGCAGGTGCCATGGTCGCATGGAAATTCGCGCGACGTGGAGGCCAAATATCCTGGTGGTCTGGAGGCCAACATCGGGCTTCGGAAGTGGCGGCAGGCATGTTCAATCCGGTGTCCTTCCGGCGCATCGTGGAAGTTTGGAACGCGGGCCAGCATTTGACGGAGATGCGCGCCACGTTGTCCGACATGGAAGAAACGCTCGGTCTGCAAGGCGAGTTGCTGCACGATGTTCCTGTGGCCAAGGTCTTTGCCAACGGGGACTACCGCGACACATGGGATGCCAGATGGGCGGAAGGTCATGGCGTTTGTCAATGGGCGAGCGTTGGCGAAGACATTGCTGGTGCGCAACTCCCCCATGTCCAAGGACCTGCAGGGGTGGGGAAGGTCCATGCCGCAGGATGGGTGGATGTGCCTGCCCTCCTCCAGGCCATGGAGGCGCATTTTGAGGTGCACCACAACGTGGAACACCAAACGTGGAACGTCGACGATGGCCTGCCGGCAGGGGCCGATGCCCTGGTGGATTGTCGGGGGGTGGGGGCGGCAGATGAATTGTCCAAGGTGGGTGTGCAAATCCACCCCAACCATGGAGATGTCTTGACCCTCAGCACCCCCTTGGAAGGACCACATGCCTTGGACTCGGGCGGACACACCATCAACAACGGGAAATGGCTTTTGCCCACCCACCAGCAGGCGGGCAGGCAGCATTGGCGGCTCGGTGCGACCTACGCATGGCACAAAACAAAGGCCAGCCCAGACGGGCATGCGGCCGATGAACTCAGGAAGCACATGGCCAAAGTGTGGGACGGTGCATCCCGCGAATCGTGGGGCAATGCACAGTTGGAAAAGCACGAAGCAGGTTTGCGCCCTGCCTCTCCCGACCGACGTCCCATGGTGGGGCCATGGCCCGGTCAACCCAAGGGTGTCCTCATGCTCAATGGCCTGGGCACCCGGGGTGTTTTGGTCGGCCCTTCCGCGGCTTTGGCCTTGGTGCGTTGGTGGATGGATGGCGTCCCCATCCCCGAGGAGATGGACCTGTCACGCTTCAAAGCGGTGCGGGAACGTTTCCAAGATTGAGCTGTTCTTAACCCTAGGCCCGAGGCCGCGTGTGCACAGGGCCTTGTGCTACTTTGGGAACATGCTGCACGACACCATTGCCCACGCCTTGAACCAGCAAATTTTGTTGGAAGGCCAAAGCTCCCACACCTACCTCACCATGGCTGTTTGGGCCGAGACCCAAGGCTTCGATGGGGTGGCGGAATTCCTCTACGCTCACTCCGAGGAGGAGCGGGAACACATGCTCAAACTGATGCGGTTTGTGAACGAGCGCGGCGGCATCGCGCAAGTGCCAACGGTGGAGGCTGGCCCCACGGAATATGGGGGGTTGAAGGAGGTCTTTGAAAGCATTTTGGCCCACGAAACCAAGGTCACTGAAAGCATCAACCACGTGGTGGATGTGTGTTTGCAGGCCAAGGACTACACCACCCACCATTTCATGCAGTGGTACGTCAGCGAGCAAATCGAAGAGGAAGGTTTGGCGCGAAGGATCTTGGACAAGCTGGCGCTTGCCGGCAATGACCAAGGTGCATTGTACCTCTTCGACCGGGACATTTTGAGCTTCCAAACCCCCACCCAGGGATCGCACGCGGGCTGATCATGAAACCCGCACGCTCCTTTCGCTTTGTGCCCAAACGGCTGACGCTAGGTTGGATGCTCCTGGGAGGTGCGTTTTTGACATGGGCGTTTCAATCCATGCCTCAGGATCCCAAATTGGACACTACGGACCCCCATTTGTTGACCACGGCCCAATACCTCTACCACTTTGCCAAGGACAACGATTGGCCCGCTTCCAGCAAGACAGGCCCATTCCTCATTGGGGTGCACGACAACCCTGCGCTGGTCAAGGTGTTTGCCGACAACTACGGGGCCCCACCCATTGGGGACCAGCCGCTTCAATTCCTCTCCGTGGAAGGTGGAGGTGCCACGAAGGGTCTTCACATCTTCTACACCGACGCCAAGGACGAGGACCTTGCCGAGCAATTGAAGTCCTTGGACGCTGCGCCGACCCTTGTCATGACCCGGGACCTCGATGCCCTGGAGAAAGGCGTGACCGTGAACTTGATGGTCCATGACGGGCTCCTTCGCTACGAACTCAACCACCCCGACGCCGAGAACCGCGGCCTTTTGGTGGGCAACAGAATTGCATCATGGGCAGTCGAACGATGAACCTCCCTCTGAAAGCACTTGGTTCCATCCTCCTCGGGATGCTGGCGGCCTCGCTCCAAGTCCAGGCGCAGTCTTCGTCCAACCCTGAACCTCAGGCTTTGACGCAAGCTGTGGAGCGCGCGGTCATCCAGGGCAAACTCGGGGACTTTGACGCCGGCCTTCGCTTGCTTGAGCCTTTCCTTTCTGACCCTCCCGTTGGACCGCATGCACGTGCTTGGTACGTGGCGGGGTTCCTGCACAAGGAGAGATTCAAGACCTCAGCCGTCGACAGGGACCGCCAAGTGGCGGTGCGTGAAATTGAAACAGCATTGTCCCTGGATGCCCTTGGAAGGGCAACTTGGCATTCGTCGGCGAGACAGGCCTTGAGTTACTTGGGCAGGACGTATTTCAACGAAGCCCTTGAGGGAGTGAATTCCTTTCAGCCCGGGGACGAAGAGGCCATTTTCAAAGCCTTCGATGCCCACGTCAGACTCGCCAAATCGGTGGAAGGCCCCCTTGAGGCCACGCAAGAGCGCACCGCATTCCACAAGAACATTGCCCAAGCGTATTGGCAATTGTATGAGGCCACTGGGGAAGAGAGGCATTACCAAGGCCTGGTGCGTCAATATGAGTTGGCGACGGAGTGGAGCCCAGACGACGCCACAGCGTGGTACAACCTTGCAGTGCACGTGTACAACCGAGGGGTGGCCGTGATGCGAACGCTGGGCGTGGAGACTTCCCTGGGGGAGGTCATGGAAAAGCAGGCCCAGAGCCGCGGGTACTTCTCGGAGGCCTTGCCAGCATTTGAACAAGCCTTGGCCTTTCAACCAGGACGCGTGCCCATCCTCCGCGGACTGATGACCGTGCATCATGCCTTGCACAACGACTCCGAGCGCGACAAGTACCGAGCCGAACTCGAAAAAATCCAACGTCCATGAAGTGGCGTTGGAACATCGCGTGGCGCATGGGTTTGGGCTTTGGGGTCTTCATCTTGGCCGTGACCGTCCTCTTGGTGATCACCCGGATCAATCTGTCGGAAAGCCGCGCCCTCGGAGAAGAGATTGACCATGTTTTGGTCCCGAGTTTGGGCGCACTGGAGGAGCTGGACCAAACCGTCGCGGAGTCCAGGGTCTACATCAACCATTGGTTGACAAGGCAGAGCCGGGCGGAGGACGAAGAGAAGGTCAGGCTTCGACGCATGGTGGACAGAGAACTCCCCAATCAGTTGCAGGCGCTGCAGGGACTGGATGAGGCCTGGACCCCTCAAGCTCAGGCCCATGTGGACACCCTTCGTCAAGAATTGGATCGGCTGCGCATTCTGTATGGGTACATCATGGATTTGCTGCCAGATTTCAGGAGCTACGACCAGCCCAGCAAGGTGATGGAGGCTGAGCGCTATGCGGTGGACGGTGGCGAGCTCGAGCGTTTCACTTCAGCCGTTCAGCAGCGGCTGGTGGTGTTGACCCGTGCCCAAAACGAAGCCCTGCGCAACCACACCACCCAAATGGACCAATTGGGGGCCCAACTCGCCATGTACGCAGGCCGCGTGGCCTGGGTGGTGGTCATCTTGGGCGTGGTCCTGGGGATCATCGTCACCCGCAGCATTGTCCAGCCAGTCAAGGAACTGAAACGTGCGCTTTTGCACATGGGACGTGGGGTGCTTCCAGAAAAGGAAGTCCGTGTCACCCCCGATGAAATCGGCGACATGGCCCTTGCGGTCAACCGACTTTCCCAAGGCTTGTCCCGCACCCAAAGGTTCTCTCAAGAAGTTGGAGGAGGGGACTTTGGCACCCCCTACGAGCCACTGAGCGATGAAGACGCTTTGGGCAAGGCCTTGCTCCAAATGCGGAGTTCCTTGGAGGAAAACGAGAGGGAATTGGAGGGCAAAGTGAAGCAGCGTACGGAGGAATTGGCGCAAGAAAAGGCCAAGGTGGAGGACGTGCTTGGCGACCTTCAAGACAGCATCAGCTATGCCTTGCGCATCCAACAGGCCATCCTGCCTTCCGAGCAAGAAAGGAGGGAGGTCTTGCAAGAGAGCGCCGTGTTTTACCAGCCCCGTGATGTGGTCTCGGGCGACTTTTTTTGGTTCAAGTCCGTGGGCAGCCGGCGCATGTTTTCAGCCATTGATTGCACCGGCCATGGGGTGCCTGGGGCATTCCTGAGCCTGGTGGGCCACAATGCTTTGGACCGCATCACCAAGGTTTACACAGAGCCGCACAAGGTGTTGGACCAAATGAACACCCATGTCCTGTCCCTGCTCAGAAAGGACATTCGTGCGGTGGCAGGCATCCCCAAGGACTTGTTGCGCGATTTGTCGTTGGCCACGGACGGTGCCTCTGAGCGGGCGCCTTACATCGGAAGCCAAGACGGCATGGACCTTGGGATGGTGGCAGTGAATTGGGAGACGATGACGCTCGAATTTGCAGGAGCGAACAGTCCGCTTTACGTGGTGCGGGAGGGAGAATTGCAAGAACGGAAATCGGACAAGTTTGCGATTTGTTCCTTCGAGCCAGGAACGAAGAATTACGAAGTGCAAACCTTGGAACTTCAATCTGGGGACACGGTGTTCCTCGCCACCGATGGCTTTGTGGATCAATTTGGCGGTCCCCACGGCAAAAAATTCATGCGCCGACGCTTTCGCGAATTGCTCATTGAAACGGCCTCCTTGCCTTTGGTCGAGCATGAGCCACATTTGCGTTCGAGGTTTGATGCCTGGCGCGGCGAAGAGGAGCAGGTTGACGACGTGTTGGTGGTGAGCGTTCGGGTGCCATGAGTGCAAGAGAGGCAGGCCAACGCGCATGGGATTGGATGAAGTCGGACCAAGGGCTCATGCTCTGGGCGGTTGTGGTGGGCATTGCGTCTGGATTGCTGGCCGTCCTGATGAAGCAATCGGTGGCTGGCCTGCGGGCCGGAATGTTCGCCATCCAAGGCTGGCTTGGTGGTTCGTGGTTCTTGGCGTTGGGCCCCATCTTGGGATTGGTGGCCACAGCCACCGTCGTGCAAAGGCTCCTCCACAACGATCACCCTGGCCCTGGCATCCCCTCGACGTTGCATGCCATTTCCACAAGGAGAGGCCGCATGAAGCGCACTTGGATGTTCGCCCCTGTGGTCACCAGCATCTTGTCTGTTGGGTTTGGAGGTTCTGGCGGTTTGGAGGCGCCTGCAGTGCAGGCCGGGGCGGCCATTGGTTCAGAAGTGGCATCGCAAACGCGGCGACATTTTCGACGGCGTCTTCTGTTGATTGGCTGCGCTGCGGCGGGCTCCTTGGCGGCCATGTTCAAGGCCCCAGTGGCGGCCATCGTTTTTGCTGTGGAAGTCATCATGATCGACCTCACGGCCTCGTCGTTGGTCCCCATCTTGCTCGCGTCCCTTGCCTCACTGCTGACCGCCTTCGTCTTCTTTGAGGGAGAAGACATCTTGACCGTGCCCATGCTTGCGGCATTCCAAGCGAGCCGATTGCCTTGGTACATCGCTTTGGGGGTGGTGACTGGGATTGGTTCTGTGGTGTTTTCAAAGCTCTATCTGTGGAGCCATTTGGCCATCAGCCGGATCAAGAACCCCAAAACACGCATGGTGTTGGCTGGTGTGCTCATCGGTGGGGCGGTTGCGGCCTTGCCCCCTCTATTTGGGGAGGGCTATGAGGTCATCAACTCCCTATTCTTGGGGTATTCCGATGTCTTGATCGAAGACGTCTGGATGCTTGAAGGCAAGCTCGCCTTGCCCAGTTTGCTGGGTTGGCTGGTGCTTGCCTGTTGCCTCAAGCCCATGCTGACGGGCTTCACTGTGGGCGCCGGAGGTGTGGCGGGCATTTTTGCACCTGCATTGTTCTCAGGTGCCTTGGTGGGCTTTGCTTTTGCGTTGGGCATCAACGGCTGGATCAACCCCACCGCCATGCCCATTGGCAACTCCGTGCTTGCGGGACTTTGCGGCATGATGGCGGGGGTGCTCCACGCTCCGCTGACCGCCATTTTTTTGGCCACAGAACTCAGTGGCGGTTATGGGTTGTTTGTGCCCTTGATGCTAACCTCAGCCATTGCCTTCTCCACCTCTCGTGCATTGATGCGGCACAACATTTACACGCGGGAACTGGTGGAGCGAGGGGAGCTGCTGACCCACGACAAAGACCAAACGGTGCTGACCCTGATGACCTTGAAAGAAGAGCTCGAGCAGGACTTCTTGCCGGTCCAGGCCCATTGGAACTTGGGACAGCTCGTGGAAGTGGTGGCCCAGAGCCAACGCAACCTTCATCCCGTGGTCGACCAACAGGGCCATTTGTTGGGCATTGTGGATTTGCAGGACATTCGGCAGGTCATGTTTGACCGCGATCAATACTTGTCTCTGCGCGTGGTGGACGTCATGACCTTGCCCTTGGCGGAGGTGCAATGGGAAGACAAGATGGACGATGTCATGGCCAAGTTTGAGAACTGTGGCGCGTGGAACTTGCCTGTGGTGGAGGGAGGGAAGTACGTGGGCTTTGTCTCGAGGTCGAGGATGTTCAACGCCTACCGAAAGTGGCTCAAGGCCACAAGCCTCGATTGAGCGGGCTTCAACGGATTCAAGGGGTGTGCTCCACGGCCCCTTCCAAGATGTAGTTCATCTGGTACACGTCGTCGGAGTTCAGGCGCAAAGTACCCTTGAAGGTGAGGCGTTCGTCGGTTTGGTAGGAACGCTCGCTTTTGTCGGGAAATCTGAGGTCGATGACCGACTCGGGCCCCGCGCCCCCGCAGAAGAAACAATTGGCGAACGGGTAACGGCTGAGGACGTAAAAGTCCTCGTCGACATCGACAGGGATCATGTACCCGGTGATGTAGAAATCCTTCCCTTCAGAGGCCAATACGTCGGGCCCAAAGGCAGGCATCCAGTAGTACGCATCCAATTCCTCCAAATAAACGTCTGTGAATTCCACATCGCTCAAGGCTTGCCACGTGAGCTCTTCCAAAGCGACCTCCAACCGAGGCATTGGCTTGGGGTCGAGGCTGGCCATTTTGGCTTCTCCAGCATGGCGGATTTGGTCTTGGGTGGCCTGGGCCTCCTTGGAAGGATGACACATGCTGCTCCAATCCATCATGGACACCACGGCCAAGGCACCGGCTGACAAGAGAAAGGTCAACAGAGGAGAATGCTTCATCGCGTCAAAGTTACGATTCACGAAGGGTCTGACTGATGTCGAGGCGCAGACTTCCTCGCGCCGGCACCGCCGAGGCCAACAGGCCCACTCCAATGGCGGCTGCAGCAAGCATCCACTCCGAGGGCAACAAGGCCATCTCTGCTAGCTCGTAATGGAATTGTTGTTCCACCACATTGGAGAGGGTCCAAAGCCCCATTCTGCTCAACAAAAGGCCCAGTCCGGTGCCCACCAAACTCAGCAAGCCGCCCTCCTTAAGGAGCAACAGGTAAAGGGTTCTTGGGGTGCCTCCCATGGTGCGCATCAAGGCCAATTCGTGCCTTCTCGACCGGATGTTGTCGAGGACAGAAATGAAGATGCTCGCGAAACTAAGGGCCATGATGAGCATGGCGATGGCCCGCAGCGCGGCGGTGCCCAGCCCAAACTGTTGGGTCATGCGGTTGACTTCGATCGCGGGCAATGCGACCTGCATGTTGGATTCGCGGAGCGTGTTGGGAATGGTCAGGACGGCCAATGGATTCCGCTTCTTCAGCAACATTGCGGTGATTTCACGGGCGCTCGGATCGCCCACCTCTCCTTCCTTCAAGTGGACATCCCAGATGCTTTGCATGGGGGTCAAAATGAGCTGGTCGACCACGGATTGGCTCGGCTCCAAAATGCCCACCACAGTGAAGACCTTGTCTTTGTGGATGTCCGTTTGGTCCGTCAAGCCATGGGCGCTGTAAAATGTGTCGCCCAATGTCAATTCAAGGGCCTGTGCAACCTTGGACCCTACGGTCACCTCAAAGGGTGCCTCCCACAATTTCCCCTGGGCCACTTCCACCCCGTAATGCTCCGCATAGCTGTGCTCAGTGCCGACAATACGGTACCCTTCATGGTTGTCTCCATACGCCAGAGGGATGCCGGATTCGATGTAGGGGTGTCGGACCACTTTTTGGGCTTCTGAAAGCAGGATGTTGCCGGTCGGTGCGTCGATGTGGTAGACGTTGGCGAGGATGAGTTGCAGGGGACTGCCCTTGGCCCCGAGCACCAAATCGATGTCCTTGATGTTCCGCTCAAATGCGTCGTTGACTTGCTTTTCTGTCAGCAACATCAGGCTGACCATCCCCACGCCGAAGGCCAACAAGGCCAGACTCAGCGCAGTTTGAAGGGGTTTGGCACGGAGGTTCCGCCATGCTTGGTAAGTCGATCCGAGCTTCATGGTGCAGGACGGTCAAGGGTGACACAACTGGGGTACCTGTCCCGGATGCGTTGGTCGTGGGTGACCACCACCAAGGTGGCGTCGGCCGCTTCACGGTCGAGGAGGTCCATGACGGCATGGGCGTTCGCATCGTCCAAAGCCGAGGTGGGTTCATCGGCGAAGACCACTTGGGGTCGATGCAGGAGGGCGCGCGCGATGGAGGCCCTTTGCTGCTCCCCAACACTGAGTTCGTGTGGGAGGGCGTGGCTTCGGTGCGCAATGTCCAGCCGTTCCAACATGGAATCCATGCGACCAGGCAGATCTGAGGGCACGTGACCATGCGTCAGCTGGTGGGGCAAGGCCAAATTTTCCTCGACGGTCAAGCTGCGCACGAAGTGGGCCTGTTGGAAGACAATGCCCAAGGATTGGCCACGCCAATTGTCCAAGTCACGGTCGGAGGCAGACGCCAAATGTTTCCCTGCTACATGCACCTTGCCCGCCGTCGGACGCAGCATGCCGCAAAGCAGATGAAGCAGGGTGGTTTTGCCTGTGCCACTGCTGCCCAAAAGAAGCATCCGACCCCCAGGTTCGCATTGGAAGTCGGGGAACGCCATGGCTGCCCCATTCGTTCCATATTGAAACTTGACCCCTTGGATGTTCACCATGTTCCGAAGGTAAGCAGGGGGGATGTGCCATTGAACGTAGCTTCGCACCACAAGCACCACAGTCATGAATTTTTGGCAACGTCTCGGCCGGTTTGGCATCGGCATTTTCCTCGGCACTGCTTTGTCCCTGTACTTTTTTGGTGGTCGGGGTTGCAGTTCATGGCTGCCGTCCGCCCAGGTCAGGACCAACATGGTCGAAGCAGGGCTTCAGCTGTCCCCAGACATGCAACGGTCCCATCCGGACCTTACGGTTTCTGAGCTGTTGTCCTATGTCGGAGATGCCGGGGTGGACTTTGGGGCCAGTGGCCCACGCGAAACGCCACAGTGGTATGTCCTTTCTGGGGAAGTGGAGGGCACGTCCTTGGCAAGGATTGAAGTGGTGATGTTGGACACGGCGAGTGTCGTGCGCGCCGTGACCCGCCGCCTTCCCTAAGGCGTCAGGCCCCTTCTCGGTCCAGCATGGATTGATAAATCTGCTCGGCAATGGCTTTTCGCTCGGGAAGCACCTCACCGTCCACTTCCCGCACCTTGGTGTAGGGTGTGTACGATGGAAAGGAGGTTCCAGGCCGGATTGAATCCCCCAACCTTCCAAGCACGTCGCTCGGGGCCGCGCAGTAAGATTCATAGCTGACAAAGTGGACATTGTGAGGGTCCAGGGCCAACGCCTCACGGTAGTGGTTGATCCACAGGTCGAGCCAGTAGGCCAAATCGTTGGCCGGGTCCGTGGAATCCACGGATCCGGTCGAGGAGGGAAAGAGGAACGGCTTGTGGTGAAGGCCAAACTCGTGGTGCGCCAACCAATCCATGTATTCAGTGACAAATGGATCGCCCTGTTGCAGGTCGCAATATTTCCGATGCATGGCCTGAAGAGATGCCGCATGGGTGAGGGGCTCACGGAACATCAGGACCACATGGAAATGGGGGTTGTGTTGACGCAACGAGGCGCAGCGCAGGAGTGCATTGTTGTTCTTGGCCACGTACATGGCCTCTGGACGCTCGCTTGCCGCCAGGGCGATCCCCTGGTATTCCAAATAGGACTGGTGTTGTTCCTTGGAGAGTTCGTGCGCCTTCAATCCATCGTTCGTCACATAGCTCCGGCCCGTGAGGGCTTGAAAGAACACCTCCTCGAGGGCTTCGGCCGAATCGAGTCCCACCATGATGCCGTCGCCATGGCTCCGTTCTTTCTTCTCGCCCGGTTTTGGCCGGTGAAAACGCTTCCAGAGGCCGGGGGCCAGCACCATGGGCATGTTCCCGTAGTGGAGGCTTTGGAAACTGCCCGACGCCACCAGCCTCTCCAACATGCTCGTGGTTCCCGACCTGGCCAAGCCTGTGACCCACAAAAAGCTGGGTTGGACGGTGCCCCCGCGTTTCTTCCACGCCTCGATTTCGCGTTGCATCAAGAGCTTGTGGACGGATGGATGGTCCAGCAGCATGCGGTGCAAGAGTTGGTCCAGAGGACTGTGCTGGGCCCCTCCAGCACCTTTGGAAACGGAAGGTTGGCCAGGCAACGATTTTGGAAAAAACAAGGCCGAGGTGCCTCCCAAAGAAACCGCCAGGATGCCTTGCCACGAGAACAACAACATCGGCCCTGACGCATGCCCCCACTTCAAGGAGGCCCACACCAGCAAGCCTGCCATCAGAAACAGCCCCAAGAAGGAGGCCAAATTTCGCAGCAGGCTTCCCGTGGCAGACTCGAGGGCTTGGAGTTTGTCTTCCTCCTCGGCGTCCGACAACATCCCATCCAACACTGCAACGCTGCTCAGCGCAAGCCGATGGAGCAACGGGGTGTTCCAACGGACCAGCAAAAATGCCAGGTACGTAGCGGCCGCAAGAAGGATATACGCGGCCACCACGGGGTTATTTCTTCAAGAATTTTTTGACCCGAAGCCAAACGATGTAGCCCAAGGAGGCCAGCACAATGCCTCCAATGATCAAAGTGAGGACCACGACGCCAGCGCCCATCGAAGGGCCAATGTAGAGAGGGAGATTCATGGAGTGTAGGGGATGATTCGGGTCCAGTTGGGCAGGTGGTGGTGGCCTTCGTGATGCGAGGCCATGACGTCTTTGTACAGGATGCCTTCCTCGCCAAGCACCCAAAGCACGCCAGAATTTTGTTCTTCCACAAACACGCTTCCGTTGGGCAAGAATTCCTGAAGACCTTCGCTGAAGGTCATGATTTCTCCCTCCCTCATCAGTTCGGGATAGACGCTTTCAAAGTGCCCATCGTCGAAGTGGTACAGGGCAAGCTCAGCATGCCAGTGTTTCAGTTCCTCTTGGTCCTTGGAAACCGGGTAGGCATAGGACCCCGCGGGGTGTTTGCCAACGTTCTCTTGGGTGGCATTGTTGAAGATCGCAAGGGTGCTGTCCCCCAAAATGTCCACGTCGTGTTGCGCGGCCAAGGGACCCTGCACCACGCGTACCACCTTCCCCGTCGAAGGTCGGTATTGAAGCACGGCCTGAAGGTTTCGGAAGCTCAAGAAAAGGTCCCCTTTTTCAAAAAACGGACCCGAGTACAAGGCGGGTTCAATGTCATTGAGGTGCATGGGGTCCTGGGGGTCCCCGGAGCGCAGGATCAGATGTTCAAGGCCATTGTCTCGGAGGATGGCGGCGCATGAAGTCACGGACCGAATGTGCCCGTTGTCGGGGTCGATTTGGGCGATGCTGTTGTCCAAAAAATGCACCGTTTTCCCGTCCATGACATACCGACCGCGGTACGCAATGTGGCGCCCACCTCGTTCCCATTGCATCACACACGCCCAAATCTGGCCTTCTGCATCCAAATTGATGGCATGGTGGAAGCTCAAGCTGTCTTGGCGCCACACTGCATTGGAAGCGGAGTCCAAGCGAAACAACGGGCTGCGGTTGGTGACGAACGACACCACAGATCGGTCTTCCAAGAGCAGTGGGTGGTGCACCCTCCAATGCGGTTGGGTGGGGATGTCCTTCGAGGGCACTGTCCAGCGGTGGTCGAGGGCGCCATCTCTCAAATTCCAGAGGTCGATGTCCCTGCCGCCTTGTGCATTTGAATAGGCTGAAAGTGCCCACACGTCCTCCTCCAAGTCGTGGATGGGGCTCCATGCTTCAGGCGTGGGCACAAAAGTTTGGGGCAAGGCTTGCACTTCTTCCACAGAGGCTTGGAACAAATCGGGAAAGCCGGCGAGCCATTCAAGTGGACCGTTCCATCTGCCCAAATCAAGATCTCCCTGGGTCCTGTGCTTGACGGCCCAACCAAAAACGGAAAGCATCGCCAAGGCCATCACACACTGGGCAAGAAAAAGAAGCAGTCGGTTCACGTTGCGAAGATGAGGCGGTTGGGGGGCAAGTTCAAAGCCTCGACGGCCCAACCATCAGGGGGATGGCCACAGTGCCTCCCTGGACAGAGATGACCACCGTGTGTCGTCCGGGTTGGGCATTTTCCAGATCCACGATGGGGCCTCGTCCTTCTGAGACCTTCTTTCCTGAAGGATCCAACAAGACCCATTGCCAATCCGCGAGACTTTCAGGATGATCCCCCATCAAGCGGGTCGAATGCGCGGCAGGGTTTGGTGCGCAACGCCAACCAAGCGATTCGGCAGAAAAAGACTGCTGGATGCCCGAGGTGGAGTACAACGGATCGTTGTACACTCCAAACCCGGGGGCTTCTCCCGACCATTGCCCCAATGGCCCGATGCTGTCCAAGCGAAGGACACACGCGCTCCAAGATCCGTCCAGGATGCCGCGCGTGCTTCCAGCGACCCAAATGGCCCCGTCCTCTGCGATGGTGGCCCGGGAAGGGTCGTCTTCAAAGGGGGTCCCAAAGGCGCCCTGCGAGACATACGTTCCGTTGGGCGCATAGTGCGTCACCAGGATGCTTTGGCCCAGGGCGGGGAAGGCATCGGTTTGTGTGATTTTGACCCAACCGTCTTCTGCGAAGACCAAATCACGTCCAGGCCTCTGACCTGAGGAGGGCCCGTATAAGGCACCGTTGACCTCGCCTGACCCTGCATTGATGCTGACGAGGCTGTGCAAGACATCTTCTGTGGTGTCTGTTTCCGTGCGGTAGGTGTGAAGGACCCTGATGCCGTTGGGCCCTGTGGCCACAGCATTGGCCCGCCCGTCCTCGTGGGCCACTACGTCGGGTCGGATCAAGCTGAAAGCCTGTTGGCCAAGCGGGTACATCGCCCACACGGCCATTGAAGTGGAGTCTTGCGCTGTGCGGGCACCCACGGAAACCAGCAATCCATTGGACACCGTGGCGTCGTTCACCTCATCGGTGACCCCATTTGTTCCTCCCCACTGCATCCACTCCCCACTCGCCAATGCCACGGCAGTGGGCCTCGACCCAAGGGTGCCGACCATCCACCGCTCTCCCTGCCAAACCACGCCACATGCGGGCCGCAGACCTTCTGTGCCCGCAGGGGAGGTGCTTCCCAACCAATGGCCGGCCGAGTCCAACCTGTGGACCACCGGCCGGTAGGTGGCGTCGTCCCCGAGTTGAAAGGTCAACACCTCGAGGATGCCCGGCATGTCCGACCATGCATCCACAGGCGTTTCAAGCAAAGGACCTTCTGGCAGGAGAACGCTCCATTCCAAGTCGAGTTGGGCATTGAACCGAACAATGTACCCCCGCAGCATGTCGTCTTCGGCTTGTTTGCTCGTCGACACCAAATAGGCGCCAGAGGCATCGGGCACCACCACCTCGCCAGCTGCCA
>JBELJW010000163.1:0-4401 GCA_042089975.1 Flavobacteriales bacterium
GGGATTGGATGCCTTGCTCGGAGGAGAGGACTTCTCCACTGTGACAGAGACCAATGGATCTCACCCCGACGATGTACGTCATTTCCCCAAGCCTGCCGTGACGACAACGGCCAGTGCGCAGAACATCGCCATCGCCGACATTGAAGCCAACCCCAACCAACCTCGTCGTGCTTTTGAAGAAAAGGGGTTGAAAGAGTTGGCAGAAAGCATCGAAGTTCACGGCATCATTCAACCCATCACACTCCGCAAGATCAGGGCGTCGAAATACCAAATCATTTCTGGCGAACGACGCTTTCGGGCGGCCCAACGTGTTGGTTTGAATTCTCTCCCCGCTTACGTGAGGGAGGCCAATGACCGGACCCTGCTAGAAATGGCCCTTGTGGAAAACATCCAAAGAGAAGACTTGAACCCATTGGAGGTGGGTTTGTCTTTCCAGCACCTCATGGAAGAATGCGGTCTGACGCAGGAGGTGCTTGCCCAGCGGGTGGGGAAAGCCCGATCCACGGTGACCCATTTTCTGAGGCTTCTGGACCTGCCCGATGCAGTGCAGCGCATGCTGCGCGAAAAGGTTCTGTCCATGGGACATGCCAAGGTCCTTTCTGGGGTCAAAGGCAACGATGCACCTTACACCCAAGTGGCATTGGCAGAAAAGGCGGCAGCAGAACAACTCAGTGTCAGGGCTTTGGAACAACTTGTGAAGGATGGAGGTTGGCGTCCTCAAGCCAAAAAGCATGCCCCTGCTACCCCGCTTCAACTTCGCGAAGATGAAGAACAGGCCCTGCACATGCTCCGACTCAGGTTGAAAAGCACACAAGCCAGCCTTTCCATCCAACGTCTTCCCAAGGGAGGAGGTCAGGTGACGTTGAAGTACGGAGACCTGAACGATTTGGAGGCTGTGCTCCGGAAACTGGGCCTTCACTGAGTGTGATGCAACGCATGGCCATTCTTCCTTGTCTGGTCGCGATGGCCTTCGCCCTCGTTTCACATGCCGCACAAGGACAAAACGAATTGGCGCCAGACAGCACGGCGATGCGGGTGAAACGAACCACACGCTGGGCCGCCATCGTCCCAGGAAGTGGTCAAATCATCAACCGACAATAGTGGAAGGTCCCAGTGGTGTGGGGAGGAATGGGGTATGCCGCTTGGTCCACTTGGGACAGCGCGCAAGAAATGAAATCGAGCATCGATGATTTGGTGGCATTGACCGACGATGACCCGGAGACCCAACCCGTTCTTGTGGACGCCTTGGGCAATCCTTTTTCAGAATTTGATTTGGAGCAACGCGCATTGTTTTACCGGCGCAACCGTGACTTGAGCATCCTGTCGTTTCTGTTGGCCCACGGACTGCAAGTCCTTGACGCCAACACCAGCGCGATGCTCAGAAATCTGGACACTTCCGACGCCCTTTCGGCACGCCTCGAGAGCACGTTTGGCGTCCCATGCGTCCACCTGACGTGGCGATTCTCCCGTTCACCCAACGCCCCCATGCCATGACCGACTCGTTGCCTCAACCCCACGACTTGCCTCCTTTGACAGTGGTTGGGGCAGGGAAACTGGGCCAGGCTGTGGCCCGGGCCTGGAAAGATGTCGGCGGACAAATCGGTCGAGAAATCCGTTCTGGACAATCATGGACGCCAGAGGGATTGGTGTTTGAAGCCACCGCTCCTGAAGCCGCTCTCCCCCATCTTTTGCGTTGCCTGGAACAACAGGTGCCGGTGGTGACGGGCACCACGGGGTGGCTGTCTCATTTGCCCCAAGTTCAGCAAGCTGCAGAGGACCACCACGGAACCCTCTTCTGGAGCACAAACTTCAGTCCTGCCGTTCACGCCACCCATTTGATTGCCAGAGAAGCCACACGGATCATGGCCCTGCTCGATGGGTACGAAGCAAGCATCCAAGACGTTCACCACGTCCACAAGAAGGATGCGCCAAGCGGCACAGCCTTGACACTTCAAGAAAATGTTCTCCAAGCGGGTTGGACGAAGGACCTCCCCATCGAAAGCGAACGGATTGGCGAAGTCGTGGGTTTGCATAAATTGTCGTGGGAGTCCGACCACGATTGCGTTGCTTTGCAGCACGAAGCAAAATCCCGCTTGGGATTTGCCCAAGGTGCAGTGATGGCCCTTCGCTGGACCTGGGCCCGCCATCAAGGCAATCTTCCGGGCGTTTACACCATGACTGATCTCTTTTGAACATGCATCTTCTTCCCTGGATTCTTTTGGCCCTAGCCCTGCTCCTTCAATGGATCACCTTGCCCGCATTGATCCTCAAAAAGGACCCCAATGCGGCAGCGTGGAAAGGTGCCGTCCCCGGACTTCACTTCTTGGTGTGGTTGGATTTGATCCAGAGGCCTTGGTATTGGATCTTGTTCCTGTGGGTTCCGGGCATCAATTTGCTCCTTCTGACCGTGATGCATGTGGAGTTGGGCATTGCATTTGGCCGCCGCAGCGCGAAAGACCAATGGATCTTTGGTGCCCTTCCATGGTGGGGACTTTGGGAGCTTCGTCAAGGCAACGACACATGGATGGGCAAAAGAGATTGGTCCAAGACGCAAAAATCTACGTGGCGGGAATGGAGTGAAGCCTTGATTTGGGCCACCGTGGTGGCGGGATCGCTGCGGATGCTGTTGCTCGAACCCTTCACCATTCCGACCCCGTCCATGGAGGGCAGCATGCTCGTTGGGGACTATCTGGTGGTCGACAAAACTTCGTACGGCGCCAAGCTGCCAAGGACACCCTTCTCCATGCCATTTGTGCACAATGCTTTGCCCGGCGGGTTGACCCCAAGCTACACCTCATGGTTCACGCTTCCCAACCTTCGACTTCCCGGCTGGAGAGATGTCCAGCGCTACGATGCGGTGGTGTTCAGTTTCCCCCATGGCGACACCGTGTACGTGGACCCGGTCTTGGTGGGGCACGACTACCATGCCCTCTTGCGCCGAGAAGGCATCCGAAGGGCCGGAGGTGACGTCCAGGCATTTTCCCTGAATCCGGACAAGTATTTGGACCAAGCGAGGAAACAAGCCCAACGGCGGCCAGGACTGCGGGCCCGACCTGTCGACAAGATGGAGAACTACGTCAAGCGCTGCGTAGGACTGCCTGGGGAAACGGTGAGCGTGGTGCAGGGTCAGTTGCACATCGATGGTGCGCCTGTGGAAAATCCTCCAGGCCTCCAGATGGAGCACCGGTTGGTGTTTGGATCTCAGGCAGAGGCCCAACAGGCCTATCGAAAACTGGGGCTCACCAAACTCGACTTGGGGCCTGTGAGCGTGGTGCCCGAAGGCATTGCCGCCGTGATGGCCTTGACAGAATCTGAAGCAGCGGCCATGGAGCCCTTGGCTTTGTCCATGGAACCCATGAGCAATGCCCACCAAAGGGGCCGGCTGGCCATGTTCCCCAATGTTTGGGATGATGAGTTCAACGCGTGGGATCCCGACAACTATGGCCCCGTCACACTTCCCAAGGCAGGCCAGACCATTGAACTCACCCCCCGAAACATCGCCATCTACAAGCGGTGGATCTCAGCCTATGAAGGGCATGACTTCCAGGTGGGCAAGGACGGAACCACCAGCATAGATGGTGCAGAATGCACCACCTTCACCTTTGGCATGGATGGGTATTGGATGATGGGAGACAACCGACACAGGTCGGCAGACAGCCGCATGTGGGGGTTTGTGCCTGAGGACCACATTGTGGGTCGGGCATCATTCATTTGGTTCAGCAAACAAAATGAAGAGCAGCACGGCGAATCCAAAATCCGTTGGGACCGCATGATGACCACGGTCAAGTAACGGCCATGGCCTTGGTTCTTCCCGCGGCCACCTTCCCTCCTTTGGCTTGGTTTCATCTTGCCCAAACCCCGGGCGCGGTGGTATGCCGACACGAAAACTTTGTCAAGCAGAGTGTGCGCAACCGCATCCTGCTCGTAGAATCTCAAGGAGCCACCTTTGTAAGCCTGCCTGTGCATCGGAGAAACGCAAGCTCCCGAAACGTGATGGACATCGTGTTCACGGACAAGATCTCTCCCGAATGCCTTTTGAAGCCATTGCACACCAATTGCGGCAGTGCCCCATTCTTTGACCACTACATCGATGAGGTCCAGGCGTGGGCGAATGCACATTTGCAACCAGGCGCTTCATGGTGGGATGCTGCTTTCGCCTCTTCCGCCTTGGCCAGTTCATGGCTAGGCTTGAGCATGCCTCTGCGAAGCAATGGCTACCTGACAGGACCTGACCTCGACGATTGGCGGCCCAAAGGCCGATGGGGTGCCGTCACCACACCAAGGTATCCTCAAGTGTTTGAAGACCGCTTGGGCTTTGTCCCGGGACGCTCCATCTTGGATGTCATTCTTCACCTCGGGCCCGATGCTGCCTCGCTACCTTCGCACCATGGAAACGACCCC
>JBELJW010000164.1:0-4385 GCA_042089975.1 Flavobacteriales bacterium
GCCGCGGGAATGGAAATGAAATCAAGGCCACCACAGCGGACTTCAACAGCGCGTTCTTCGGCTCCAAGCGTCTGAAGGTCACAAGCAACTTGATTGACCGCGCCACCCAAGTGGTTTTGGTGAAATCTTTCAACAATCAAGAAGAGGCCATGGGGTACTATGAAGTCTTCACCAGCAACAGGGAGGACCTCATTGACATCAACTCTTCAGGCTACGACATTGCGGTCATCAGCAACGAGAACTACGTGACATTGTTCAAAAACAAGGACATCCGAGGGTACGTGGACTTCTTCTCTCAACATTACCTTTCGGGTCAATGATTGGCAACAAGAAAACCCCCATGGGCATGGACGCCCCCAGCACGGATGCGGTGAACCGCATTGTCGAAGGCACAACCTTTGAAGGCAACATCCGCAGCCTTAGCAACATGCGGATAGATGGAACGTTTGATGGAGACATCTCCACCAAGGGTCGTCTCGTGGTGGGCCCCAAGGGAATCATCAAAGGCAACGTGTCTTGTGCCCATTGTGAAGTGGAGGGCGTGATGGAAGGCCAAATCGAAGTGACTGAATTGATGGCCCTCAAGTCTTCCGCCAAGGTCTCTGGCACCATCTACTACGGTCAATTGAGCGTAGAGGCGGGTGCACAGCCTGTTGGCACATTCCACATGGGACGTGAAGACCGCAAGGAGGAGCCATTGATGGGCAAGCCTGGCGCCGTGAACACCTTGAAGGGTGCAGAAGTGGAGACGGGTCGTCTCAAGACGACCAAGCCAGAGGCCGCCAAGGCCCCGCTGGTTCAAAACAAACTCTGACCCTCCCCCATGGGAGACGAGTCGCCCTCCGAATCCGACGATCGAAGCCGCCCCAAGTCCATCCTGCGTTTCGCAGGAATGGGTGTTCAGCTTGCTGTTGCCATTGGTTTGGGTGTGATGGCTGGCCTCCAACTTGACGAATGGCTTGGTTGTGCGCAACCTATTGGAACAGCATGTTGCGCTTTGTTGGGGTTGTCGGCGGGAATGTACCAAGTGCTGAAGGCGTTGACATGAATTCGAACACGTTTGTCCTGGTTTGTGTCGCCCTCTGTGTGTTGTTTGGCACAGCCCCCCAATTTGTCCCAACCATTCATGTGCTTTCTCATGGCTTTTGGTGGCCTTCAGGAGTGGTGTCAATGACTGTGGTGACCGTGTGGGGTCACCGATGGGTCCGCAAAGCTTCTTCGCGGTCGCCCATGGCGTTTGTCACTTCCGTCAATGGGGTGACGGCCATGAAGCTCTTCACCATGTTGGGGTGGTTGACGGCCAGTCTTGTTGCAGATGCGGACGGAAAGCGGGTTTTTGTGTTGAGTTTGTTCGCGGTTTTTGTGGTGTTCACCATCGTTTTTGTGGCATCGGCAGCAAGCCTTTCAAAGAAAACCGACAAGAAATGAGGAACGTTGTGAAGAACACACCTTTCGTCTGTACTTTTGCCGCGGATTTTCAGACATGAAACAGCGTTTGTCCCTCCTCATTTTGGTCGTTTTTGCGGCCGTTTGCACACCGGTTCTTTCGAGCGATTCGCACGACGAACACGAGGGCCAACACGACGCGCACGGTGAATTCAACGCCAGCGATTTCATCATCCACCACATTGCCGACGCCCACGAGATCCACCTTTGGGGGGAGGGTGCATCGGCGGTGCACATTCCTTTGCCTGTGATCGTGTACAGCAAGGCGCACGGATTCGATGCATTCATGAGCAGCGCTTTTGAGGGACATGGGGAGGTGCGGTTGGCGAAGCGGAGTTCCGAAGTCACCTATGCTCTGAGCCACGGCCACATCAGCGTCCATGATGAGCACGCAGGCCACGGTCACTCGGACCACGACCATTCCGACCACGCAGGGCATGACCACACCGACCACGCCCACATCGACCTCTACGATTTGAGCATCACCAAGTCCATCTTCGGCATGTTGATGATGATGGTGTTGATGCTTGTGGTGTTTGGTTCAATGGCAAAGAGCTATGCGCGAAGCGCCGGACAAGCACCGAAAGGTTTGGCGAACGCACTGGAACCGATGGTTTTGTTTCTGCGCGACGAGGTGGCCATCCCCAACATTGGCGAAAAGAAGGCGGACAAGTTTCTGCCGTTTTTGATGACTGTTTTCTTTTTCATCTTCTTCGCCAATCTGCTCGGCTTGATCCCGTTCATCGGGGGTTTCAACATCACAGGCACGCTGAGCATCACCATGGTGATGGCGGCGATGGTGTTCTTGATCACGGCGTTCAATGGGAACAAGCATTATTGGGGCCACCTCTTTTGGCCTCCCGGAGTTCCCTTGTTTGTCATGCCGATCATCATTCCCATTGAAATCGTGGGCATGTTCCTCAAGCCCATCGTGTTGATGATTCGTTTGACAGCGAACATCAGTGCAGGGCACATCATCATCTTGTCTTTTGTGAGTTTGATTCTCATCTTTGGACAAGGAGGCGACGCCATGGCTGCTGGGTTCGGCATCGGGATCTTCTCCACGGCCTTTATGATTTTCATGTACTGTATCGAATTGCTCGTGGCATTTCTTCAAGCATTTGTTTTCACCCTCTTGGCGGCCATTTACTTCGGTGAAGCCACCCATGAGGCCCATCATTGATTCTTCTTTATACTTTCAAAATTCTCCAAATGGAATTGTTGACCATCCTTCTTGAAATTGGACAAGGCCTCGCAGGCCTCGGTGCAGGTGCTGCAGCTATCGGTGCAGGTATTGGTGTAGGTCGTATTGGTGGCTCCGCATTGGAAGCCATGGCGCGCCAACCTGAAATTGCCGGTGACATTCGCTCCAACATGATTGTTGCAGCCGCACTTGTGGAGGGCGTTGCCCTCTTTGGTGTGATTGTTTGCTTGCTCGTCGCCCTCGGATAACCCCATGGAGGCGCTTCTGACACCCGCATTTGGGACTGTCGTTTGGTCCACCATCGCGTTTTTGGTGGTGCTTTTCTTGCTGCGCAAAATGGCGTGGGGGCCGATTCTCCAGGCCTTGAAAGAGCGCGAAGAGAGCATCGCAAATGCGCTGAACGAGGCGGACAAGGCGCGGTCTGAAATGGCCGAGCTCCACGCAAGCAACGACAAGTTGCTGCAGGAAGCCCGAGCTGAACGAGACTCCATGCTTCGCGACGCACGGGAAATCGCTGACAAAATGGTTGCGGACGCAAAGTCCAAAGCCAAAGAGGAAGCGTCCCGTGAAGCGGACACCGCAAGGCAAGCCATTGCTGTTGAGCGCAAGGCCGCAGTTGCGGAGCTCAAGGCAGAGGTGGCCAAATTGTCGGTGAGCATTGCAGAGCAGTTGATCCGAACGGAACTTGCTTCTTCCGACAAACAGGAGGCGCTCGTGGCCAAACTCATCGACGAAAGCCCGCTGAACTGACGACATGGCAACAGCACGCGTAGCAGCACGGTATGCGAAAGCATTGCTTTCCTTGGCCCAAGAGCGAGGGGAGGTGGAGGCAGTGGGCGGCGATCTGGAGACGCTTCACGGCGTCTTGAGCGGGTCCCATGACCTGGTCTTGCTCCTGCAAAGCCCCATTGTCAAAGCCGACAAAAAGCAAGCCGTGCTCGATGCCGTGCTGGGCGATCACCTCAGTGATTTGACGACCAGTTTTTTGAAGATTCTTGTGACCAAGGGCCGTGAAGGCTTGGTGGTCGACATGGTCGACGAGGGGCAACGTCAATTGAACATTTTGCGCAACATCCAAGAGGCGTCCGTCACGACCGCGGTGCCTTTGACGGAAGAGCTTCGCCAGCAGATTTTGGGCCAAATGGCCAAAGTGCACGACGGCGAAGTGGACATGGTCGAGCATGTGGATCCTGACATCCTTGGAGGGTACATCCTCCAAATGGGCGATCAGATGATCGACGCTTCTGTCAAGCGCCAATTGCGGTCGCTCGGCAGGGAACTAACTGAACACGATTACGAGCCTGAATTTTAACGGGCGCAAATCACACAACCATGGCTGACATCAACCCAGCAGAAGTTTCTTCGATCCTCCGGGAGCAATTGGCGGGCGCGACCAGTGCCGCCCAGCTTGAGGAGGTGGGTACCGTGCTCCAAGTGGGGGACGGCATTGCCCGCATCTACGGCTTGACGAGCGTAGAGTCAGGAGAATTGATTGAATTTGAAAATGGCGTTCGCGCCATCGTCCTCAACCTTGAGGAAGACAACGTGGGGGCTGTATTGCTCGAGCCATCAGGAGACCTTAAGGAAGGCAGCAAAGCCAAACGCACAGGCACCATTGCCTCTGTCAATGTCGGGGAGGGCATGTTGGGCCGTGTGGTCAACATGCTCGGAGAACCGATCGATGGAAAGGGCCCCATTGCCGGGGAAACCTTTGCGATGCCGGTGGAGCGGAAGG
>JBELJW010000165.1:0-4372 GCA_042089975.1 Flavobacteriales bacterium
GCTTCAGCGCCGAGGCAGCCGATTTAGCAACGAAAATCTCCTCGATAGCTGCGGTATCAGGGTGATAAGCCGCAATGCCGGATTTGCCAAATGTTCCAATCGATGGCGGCATCACCGATGGCCGAAGACGTGTTCAAGTTTCCTCCGTCCGCAAGCCATTGGCTTCCGATGGTGGGGTTTCTGAAGTAAAAGTCGATGTCAAATTTGGCCCCGACATTGTTGGCGTTGACGATGGTGCCTTCGAGGCGCGCCAAGTTCTGTGGATAGACCGTCCAGGTCATGCCTTCTCCGGTAGGGAAAAACGCACTGGTGGAGGTGAGACCGGTTGCTGTGAAGTCTTCGAGATGGAAGGCCCCAAGGGTCATCGGGAGTCCTGAAGCAGAGGATCCCGTGCATTCGGCCGTTTCTCCCAAGGTGTATTTGAGTACAACGACGCTCATGCCAGCGCTGCATTCCTGGTCGAAGTCAGGAAAGGATGGCAGCTGCTGCAATGGATCTCCAGCGCCACAAAACGCTTGGGCAGGCGGGATGGTGGAAGAGTCGAAGGCTGGCACGCAATCGTCGCACGTGTTTTGGGCGTGGACGAAGGTCAGGTTGGTCGCCAAGGCAAGCAGGAAGAACGAAGGGATAAGCTTCATGGAGAGGGTTTGGAAAAGCAACAAACAGACAAAACAACGTCAAGTAAATATACATAACATTATAGTCGACTACACAAGTTCGACGGCAAAGCCCAGAACTTGCTCAGCTTGTGGAAAAATCCGTCCGAAATGCGAACAAGACAATGCCGGTGGCCACGCCCACGTTGAGGCTTGCTGTTTTTCCTTCCATAGGGATGGAAATGGTTTGTGCGCAACGCTGAAGCACCTCGGCAGAAATGCCTTCGTGCTCATCGCCCAACACAAAACACGTCGGAGTGTGGCGATCGAGCTGTCCCAGGGGGGCGGCCCCTTTTTCAGAAACAGCGACTGCCGAAAGCCCGAGGTTGGCCATTTGCTCCATGGCTTTGGCCATGTTTTTCACGCGACACATGGGAAGGCGCAGCAATGCACCCGCGGAGGATTTGACGGCGTCCTCATTGACCGGGGCGGACCCCATGGTGGGCACCACCAGAGCGGTGGCGCCAAAGCATTCGGCAGTTCTGGCAATGGCCCCCAAGTTCCTCACATCGGTGACGCCGTCCAGGGCGACGACCAAAGGGGTTTCTCCCCGCTCAAAGGCACCGAGAACGACCTCGTCAAGGGGCTGATATTCGATGGGGGAAGTGAAGGCAATGACACCTTGGTGGTTCTTTTGGGTGATGCGGTCCAGACGTTCTTTGGGAACTGCTTGGGCAGGCACCTCCAAAGCCCGACATTGCTTCAAGATGGCAGAAATCTCCTCCGTCTGCTTGCCTTTGAGGAACAAGACGCGTTGCAAGGGCTTGGCCTCTTCAAGGGCTTCCAAAACAGGGTGGATGCCAAACAAAAAGGTGCGTTCAGAGGGACGTTTGTACATGCCGCGAAGGTAGGGGCCTTTTGGACGTCAATCTGCCCGTACCCTCCCGTTGCGCCAATTGCTGACGGCACGGTCCCACAAGGAACGGTATTGCATGCTTCTCTGAAGCACAAAGTGTCCGTTGTCCCAAGGGTTGGATTTCCGACGAAAGTGGAACGTCAGGGCGTTTGAGGTGCCCTCTTCTCCGTAGGTCCAGTACTCGTTCCAGGCATCGCGGCGGACCCTCTGAGGGACCCCAAAAACGATGTGCACCATTCCTCTGTCGCTCTTCCAACCCTCCACCAGGCCGGAGAAGGCGTGGTTGGCCTCCTCCACTCTACCGTAATAGGTCTCAAGCAATTCTCGCGCATGGTCCGGGGAGTCACCGCAAGCAAGCCAAAATTCATCCAAGGCCAATTTGGGGTGGTCGGCTTCCTTCATCCGTTGATGCTCGGCCCGTGAGGCGATGTAGCGCGTCGGAGCCACCAAGCTTTCAGCGCTGGCCAGTTCCGGGAAATGCGCGTCATGGGCAAAGAAAATCCGTCGCAAGTTGTTCGCTTCGCATTCCAGCACGGTGGCGCCTTCGGGGACCACCAAGACCAAGAGGCTGTCGGCGTTCAATTGTCCCAAAAGACGACTTGTCAGCGTGTCCCACCTTGGTCGCGACCCGCTGAATGGGGGAGGGGGCAAACCTGCGGGCGGTTCCACCTGAAGCACCGACCAAGGCCCCGCGGCTGGTCTTTCCGAAGGCATTGCTTGGGGCAGGTAAAGCAGCAGCGTGTCTCCTACTGAAGCATGGCTTCCCTCAAGGGGCCAGGCCTCGGATTGGCTCCAAGCGAGGATGTCATTGCCCCCCAGCGCTTCAGTTGAACCGACCAGTCGCCTTTCTTGCCAAGCCGTGTTCCGCAGCACATCGGTCACCTGAATGTCCACCCAGGTGGGCAGTTCCCTAGGAGTGGCCTTCCATTGGGCGCGGAGTACGGCGGGTGTGTCGTTCCAAGCCGTGTCCAACAAAAACCAAGTGGTGTCGCCCACCTGCACCTGAACCTGGGCCACAAAGGGCGATTCGGCGGCCAGACGACTGTAGAGCAACTCCGCTCGGTCGATGGAAAAGTAAACCTCCATAGAAGAGGTCGTCAACTGCCTGTGCAAGGCAATTTCTGGATGCAGGGCGGACGATTCCCGATCGTATGGACGCCTTTGGGAAGGGCTCTGCATGCTAGACATGCTGCATCCTGCAAGGCAAATCATCATTCCCGCCCCCCACCACCATGACCGCAGGGCACTCGGCGTCGAAGCGCAATGGTTCGGGGTGGATGGCCTCTTCATTCTGGAACCAAGGTACGTTCACTTTGAAGGGCGGGTGGATTTTTTGGCAAGGGATGAAACCCCAAAGGCCTTGGCTGCGTAAGGGCCATCAGATTCTTGTTGAACCCTTCATTTTCCATCTCATGCAACGTACCCTTCGCATCGCAGCCCTTCTCTTCCTGACCGTGGCAGCACTCAGTTCTTGTGGCACCATTTATCAGCAATGCGCGGCATATGCTGAGGCTCCATCAGCAGAAGTGGATCACACACGCTGAAACTGAAAACTCAAATTTTGGGCCAAATCGGGGTGCAGACTTTGCGCCACCGGACATGCCCGCGCTGCCCGCTCCAGCATTTCTTGGTCGTGTGCAGTGAATGCTCCTGAAATCGACACTTCGAGGTCGATGGTGATGGCGGCCACCCTTCTGGGCTGGGCCGCCATTGTCTTTTGGATGTTGGCATGGATACCTGCCAATGCATAGGCCTTGGACTGGCTGTGGATGCCCATGATGGTCATGACGCATGTGGCCAAGGATGTGCTGAGTAAATCGGTGGGCGAGAAGGTTTCTCCCAATCCGTGTTGTCGGTGGGCGCGTCCGTCTGAATGACAACGCCTGAAGCCAAGTGGGTGGTGTTGGTGCGAAGTGGGTCTTGGTAGGTGGACGTGTAATTCCACATGTGGGTTTGGTCGTTGGGCATGGCTGCAAGATGCACCCGCTTGGGCAGATGGCAAGAAAAGCTTCCCTTACCTTCGCTTGGTGCCATTGATTTTCTCCTTTTCAGATTTCGGGTGTTCCTTCCGACAGTTGTTCCGCTTTGCATGCCAAGGGCTCTGCGCTGCGGGGCTGCTTTGCTTGGCGTTCGTTGGAGAGGCCCAGACGCCAGCCACCAAAGCCACAGAAAATGCCACAGGGCTGGACGCGGTGTTTGGCGAGGGGGTGGATGTGGTGCTCTCCGAGGCGGCACGATTCCATGTGATGCTGCACACCCAGGGGGCGGGCATTGGTTTTCAAAGAGGCAAATACGACGGTGCCATGCGCATCCGTGGCTGGCAGGTGGAGTTGGCGTTTGTTCGCCACTTGAAGGAGGAGAAAACGCGGAACCCGGTCTACGAAGAGGCATTGGCCTATGTCTATGGCAAGGTGAATGCGCACCATGTCTTGCGCGTGCAACATTTCACCCAAACCTTGCTTTTTGAGAAATACAGAAAGGGAGGGGTGACGGTGTCGCGTTTGGGCCAGTGGGGTGTTGCCCTTGGGGTGTCCAAACCTGTGTACCTAGAAATTGGCTACCCAGAAATTCCCTACACGTCCCTCCAAGTCGAACGCTACGATCCCGAAGTCCACTTTTCCAATCGTATTTATGGTCGAGCGCCATGGGTCAATGGTTTGGAGAGTTTGGGTTTCAATCCAGGATTGTCGGCAGGGCAGGCCTTGACATTTGAATTCAACGACAGCCGCTCTGCCACGCGCACCCTGGATCTTGGGGCTGGCGCAGATGTGTATTTGCGCCCAGTGGAAATCATGGCTTCCGACTTTGTGACGGCCCGCAGGGTGCACCTCACCTTCTATTTGAGGTACGCCTGGGGTGC
>JBELJW010000166.1:0-4350 GCA_042089975.1 Flavobacteriales bacterium
CGTACGCGCTGCCCAGGATTATCTTGACCTCCACATTTGGAACGCAGCTGTTCCCAAGCAAAAGAAAGGATGTCAATGTTGGCGCGCATGTCAAAGGAGTTTGAGGCCAAGGTAAAGCAAGGCTACTAGACTGGATTCCACACGCAACCGATTCTCTTCAGGCCTGCCCGGGGTCAGTTGCCAAAGTTGGCAAGCAACACGAGCAAATCAGAGACGTTGACGTTGCCGTCGCCGTCCAAGTCGCCCTCGACGGCGCAAGACGTGATCTCGCAGGAGCCGTCGTCGAAGGCCGCCTGTGCATTGTAGTTGCATGCGAAGTCGTAGGTGCACCCTCCGATTTCGATCACCACCTCCACCTCCGGAAGGGTCAGGGTCGCCCCTGCATATTCATCTCCACCCGAACTCGTGGGGTTGCCTGCGGCCAACCCTGCGGCGTAGAACGTCACATCCCCTCCCTCAAGGGGCGCCGTCCAATTCACCGAGAAGGCATTCGATGCGCTGGCGGCGTTGTGCTCAAAGATGTGCCGTCCGCCCACGTCTTCCAACTGCGTGTTCGCAGAAGGATCGGAGAACGTTCCGGCGTTGGTGCTGGAGGCATCCAACACGGCGGTGGCCTGCATGCCATAACGTGGCGGGGTGCCTTGGCTGGTTTGGACCGCCACCTCGAGGACGTATTGTTCGCCTGGGAGGTACTGCGTGATGGCCTGCCCAGAGTTGGGGTCCAGCACGACAATGTCCACCGAAGTGCCGAAGGAACCGCCGCCGTGGCAGAGGTTGCAAGTCGTACCCGACCCGAGTTCACCAGTGCGGTTGGCATTTTGGACTTGGGCGACTCCGCTGCTGCTGGAGGTCAAAGCCACGCTTGTGGCGATGCCCGCAAGGGCAAGGGTCAGGGTCCATTGGAGTCGGGTCATGGTCGTGCGGTTAAGGTGCGTGAGCGTCAAGCCTTTTGCATGACACTTCCATGACAAACTACAAAAAAAACACGAGGCATGTTCACGTCATGTCCTCCACCCATGCGATTTCCAGTGAGATTCCCTTGACCTCAGAAGTCGACCCTGTAGAAGAAGATGGGCAGGAAGCCCAACTGGTATTCCTCCCGGACGGGGTTGTAATTCGGATCGTCCGTGGCCGCGTCGTCTGGCGCGTAGGTCAGTTTCAAGATGTTTTCTGTGCCCAAAATGTTCACCCAGTCCACCCCCAACTCATGGGTGGTGGAAGGACGGTTCCAGGTCAGGTTGGTCTTGAAGTCCAAGCGGAAGTAATCGTCGAATTGCCGGCTGTTGCGGCTGGCATCGTCCCAAATCAATTCGCGCTGGTCCAAGCTTTGTTCTTCGTCGACTTCCCCGTACCACCGGCCACCGGCCATGGTGCATTTGGCCCCTGTCACGAGGCTCCATGAGGTGCCCAATTGCCACTCTTTGCTGGCCAAAGCATTCCACGCATAACGGCCGTTGAAATCGGTGTTGCGGTACGTCCCATCGGCCCCGGTGTATTGGGCATCGAAGAGGCTTCCTGTGAAGAGCAAGAACCAGCCGTCTCGAAAGGCGCGGGACAAGGTCAATTCCACCCCCTTGTTTCTTCCGCGGCCTTCATTGACAAGCGAGTCAGGGAACAACCGAGAGAAGCCACCGCCCGCGTTGATCAGCGAGTAGCTGAGGTTGTTGGCGCCCCAAGCTGTGCTCGTATCGGCCACAGGGATGTTATACAACTCCTGCCAATAGGCCTCCGCCTTCATGCTCCAAAACGCCCCCAATCGGCGGGACATCCCCACGACCGTGTGCACACTCTTGGTGAAGTCCATCCCCTCGTTCGCTCCATCTGAAGACGCGTAGAGGTAGGGCGTTTGCATTTGGCTGTGCAGGCCGGACCCCAGCGACCATGCCGTCCCGCCTGCCGTGACATACTGGGCACCCAACCGAGGCTCCACCCAAGAGGTGGCCCCGCTTCGGGTGTCCATCATGGAGTGCAATCCAGCTGTGAGGGTCCAAGGCTCAGATGGACGCCACTTGACCTGCGCAAAGGGCTGCAACAAGAGGCTGTTGAGGTTGGCGTCCCATCGGCGGTCAAAGCCGCCCAATGTCAAGCTGTCCTCCCCTGCGGCATCGGTGGCCCACACAAAGGGCCGGATGCTGTCGTTGAAAGACCACATCATGGCATCGGCGTTGAGGCCAAACCGCAACGAGGCCGTCCCCTTGTCCACGGTCAACTTCCGGTTGGCGTGGGAGGCGAAGGAAATCCGCGTCTTTTCAAAGAGGTAGCCCATCAGTGGTTGTGTGGAGACATTGTCGAAGGCCGTGTCGCCATTGGCCACCACAAGGTCACGTGTCACGAATTCGTGTCGACTGTCCTGCCAATCGCGGCTGACGGCCAGGGTCGACTTGACGTAGGTGCGCTCGTTGATGGGCTTGGTGTAGGTCGCCCCGACGATGCCCATGCCCGTGCGGAAATACTGGTCGCGGTCGTTGTCCCCGTAGATGTTGCGCTCTGGGCGCTCTTGGTCGGAAATGAGGATGTCCACGCTGCTGTTGCCGCCAAGTCCCCAAAGGGAAAAGGCGCCTCCCCCTCCTGTGGGGACATGGAGTTTGAAGGAACCGTCCTGGTACTTGGGCACGGCACTGGTGCCAATGTCGATGCCAAGCTTGGAGAAGATGACCGCCGTGGAGTAGCGGTAGTTGATCAAAAGGCTGGAACGCTTGTCCCGGTTGAGCGGTCCTTCTGCCAGCACTTCCGTGCCCAAGAAGCCCAGCTGGCTGCTGCCGTGCCATTGGTCTTGGTTGCCGTTGCGCAAGCGCAAGTCGAACACCGCGGCAGTGCTGTTCCCAAACTCTGCGGGAAAGGCTGCGGTGAAAAAATCGGAATTGGCGAGGGTCTTGTTGTTGACGATGGCCACCGGTCCACCCCCTGTTCCTGGCACAGAGAAGTGGTTGGGGTTGGGCAAGTCGACGCCCTCCACGCGCCACAGCACCCCGCTGGGACTGTTGCCACGCACCACGATGTCGTTTCTGGAATCGTCTGCGCCCTGGACGCCGGCAAAGTTGCTGGCCATGCGCGCGGGATCTCCCCGCGATCCCGCATAACGGTCCGTCTCCTCCACTGTGAAGGCCCGGGCACTCACGGTCGCCATGTCGTTCATGACCTCCCCTGCCTGCGTTGCCGTGACCTCTGCGGCCTGGATGGCCACCACACTTTCTTGAAGGTCCACGTCGAGCACCACCGGCCGGCCACTCGTGACCACCACCCCCTCAAGCACGCGAGGTTCGTACCCCATGAAGGAAACCTTCAGGGCATGTCGCCCCAGGGGCACCTCGTCCAATTGGAAGCGACCGTCCAAATCTGCGGACGTCACCACGCCCTCCACTGTGAGCAGCTGCACCGTGGCCCCCATCAAAGGGTAGCGGGCTTCAGCGTCGACGATGCTGCCAGAAATGGTGGAGGTGGGCACTTGGGCCATCGCGGCCCAGCTCACGAAACCAAACACCCATGCCAATGCAATGGCTTTTGCGCCTTCTTTGAGGTTGTTCATGCCCCAAACATAGAGAAGAGGGATGCCTGTGCGCCTTGGTCAGGTGCAAGGTTGTTCACATGGCCGCGCCCGCGGGGTGGCCAACGAAGAACCTGAAATGCTCAGGCTCCCTGGAAGGAGGGCCTCAGGATGCGGCCTGGAACGCGACGAGGATCAATGTCCCAATCACGGCAAGGGCGAGCAACGTAGGCTTGACGGAGTGAATGAAATCCATGGTACAAACTTCGCCGGCAAGGTCACGCCCCCTGCCCTCTCGCAACGTACTTGTTCACAATCAGTTGGTGATGCGGGTTTGAGATTCGTGGGCTTTTCCAGGCTTGCGACTGGCAATGGGGGATCCAGCATCCACAGCCTTCATTCTCGAACTGCTTGTCATATATTTGCAGTGCATCCCGAAAGGCCTTGCGCCTTACCAACCGACCCTTCCTGGGGCACGGTGGTCTGAATGATGCGGAGTGGCTTGCTTCATCGCGGCTTTTTGTTGTACTCAAATCAATACAGGTCCCATGCAAAAGGATCATCCAGGTTGGAAGCACCTCAACGCTTCGCTCCGAGACAAGGTCGAGATTCTCGCCGAGAATCCGTACCGTTTTTACATCTACCCCAACGTTTGGACGTTTCGAGGGCCTTCGCGGCTCGAGGTTCTGGCCGAGTTCTTGGCCGAGGCGGAGGCTGCGGAGGATTTTGTGCTGTGCACGCGCATTCTCGAAGTGGAGAAGGCCCTCACCTCTCAAATTCTTGCGTCATGAGCGGCCTCAAGTACCACGGCGGCATGAAAGGCCTCTACGCCATGCTCGCTCTGACCGAGGCCTCGCTCGTGGACG
>JBELJW010000167.1:0-4318 GCA_042089975.1 Flavobacteriales bacterium
GCTGAGGGAATCCAAAACAGCACCGACTGGAAGGCCACCTCCGAAGCGATGATTCGCCTACAGAAGGATTGGAAAGCGGCGGGGGCATGCGCCCCAGGGGACGAACACAAACTCTGGAAAAAATTCAGGACGGCACAAGACGTGTTCTTCAAGGCCAAAAAAGCCCAGTTCGCCGACCGCAGCAAAGAAGAAAAGGCCAACCTTGTTTTGAAGCAGGCCCTGCTTGAGAAGATTGAAGCGTTCAAGGTGACAGACAACAGAAACGTCGATTTGGAGACGCTGAAATCCTTTTCCACGGACTGGAGAGAAATCGGGTTCATCCCGAGAAAAAGTTTGGACCACATCATGGAACGGTTCCGCAAGGCCATGGATGCGCACTACGACGCCCTGAGCGCCGCGCGTTCAGAGCGAAGTGTCCAGACCTACTCCAAGAGGGTGGAAAAACTCGCCTCTGGAGACAGCCGGGACATGCGTCGAGAACAAGGCATCTTGAGGGACAAGATTTCCCGCTTGCAGCAGCGCATCACTTCCACGGAAGAAAACATGGAGCGCTTCACGGGGAAGGGTGCAGAGTCCATCCGCGAACAAGCCCAAAAGACCATCCGAAGCTACCAGCGCGAGATCGACGAAATCAAGGCCAAGCTCAAGTTGCTTCGGGACGCTGACGCCAACAACTGAATTCAACGTCCTCTGTCAACTTCGAGGGGAGCCGACCACAATTCTTGTTCTTTCAACCACTCCAAAAAAGGAGGAAGGAGCATTTCAAGGCCTTTGGCATGTTTTTCACTGTCGTGGAACACGACGATGCTCCCTGGCTTGGTGTGCCTCGTCAATTGCGCCAGTGCGCCTTCTTTGAAACGTTCGGGACGCTTGGCATTGTGATACGTGTGGTCCCCGCTCAAAACATCCCACATGACGACCGGACCGTCTTCTTTCAATGCGAAAGACTGAAGAGGCGTCAGCCTTCCGTAGGGCGGTCGAAACATGACCGGTTCTCCAGCATGGTCTGACACCAGGGCCCTTGAGGCCTGCGCTGAACGAACGTAAGCACCCTTCCTTGTCCGCCAACCGTTTTCGTGTGACATGGTGTGTCCCCCCAAGGCATGGCCTGCCAATCGGATCTCTTCCAAGAGCTCCGGGTGCCTTTTTGCCTGGTCCCCCACCACAAAAAAAGTGGCCTTCATGCCGTGCACGTCGAGTTGCTTCAGGACCCATCTTGTGACCGAGGGATGTGGGCCGTCGTCAAAGGTCAAATGCACCCTGGGAGAAGCAGCGTTGGACCAAAGTGTCCCAGGCCAGACCCTGGAAACCAAGGGGTGGATCCATCTGGGAATTTGATGGACGGAAAGATTAGAACGTCGTGCAATCATCTCACGGCGAAGGTCGAGGTCCCGGGGTTAACTTTGCCAGCATGGAGTACGATTTTCGGGCGATAGAGGCCAAATGGCAACGCACGTGGCAAGACCGCGGAGCTTACAAGGTGCAAGAGGACCCTTCTCGTCCCAAGTATTACGTGCTCGACATGTTTCCCTACCCATCGGGTGCGGGACTCCATGTGGGCCACCCACTGGGCTACATCGCCTCAGACGTCCATGCGCGATACAAACGCCACAAAGGGTACAACGTGCTGCATCCGATGGGGTACGACAGCTTTGGGCTGCCTGCAGAGCAATACGCCATTCAAACCGGCCAACATCCAGCCGTCACAACCGACCAGAACATCCAGAGGTACCGAGGGCAATTGGAACAGTTGGGCTTTTGCTTTGATTGGTCCCGCGAATTCCGCACAAATGACCCCAGTTATTACAAATGGACCCAGTGGATCTTTGGGGAGTTGTTTGAAAGCTGGTATGACACCCAAGCCCAAACCGCGCGTCCCATCGCCGAGTTGGAAGAGGCGTTTGCCGACAACGGCAACTTCAACGTGCATGCCGCTTGCGATGAAGATTGGTGGAAGCACCTGACCTTTCCACATTTTGGGCCCCACTTCGACGGTTCTTTCACAGCCACGGACTGGCAAAGCATGTCGGAGATTCACCGCTCCGAAGTGCTCATGGCCTTTCGCATCGCCTACCTCGCCGACAGCGAAGTCAATTGGTGCCCCGCTTTGGGAACCGTTTTGGCCAACGACGAAGTCAAAGATGGTCTGAGTGAGCGGGGTGGCCATCCAGTGGTCAAAAAAACCATGCGGCAGTGGATGATGCGCATCACAGCGTACGCAGACCGTTTGTTGGAGAGCCTTGACGGATTGGATTGGACGGACAGCGTCAAGGATGCCCAAAGGCACTGGATCGGAAGGTCAGAGGGGGCAAGCATTCGATTTGCCATGTCGGATGCCAGCGGAGAACCAGATGGCTCAGGGGAAGAGGTGGAGGTGTTCACGACAAGGCCGGACACCCTCCACGGAGTGTCCTTCATGGTGCTTGCACCCGAGCACCCCTTGGTCGGAAAGTTCACAAGCGAGGCACAACGCAAGGATGTTGAGGCCTATAAGGAGTCGGCAGCGGGGAAGTCCGAGCGTGACAGGCAAGGCGACAAAACCATCTCTGGTGTGTTCACTGGTGGACACGTAAGGCACCCATTGACAAAAAAGGCTGTCCCTGTCTGGATCGCCGATTACGTTCTCGCGGGATATGGGACGGGCGCCATCATGGCAGTGCCCTCTGGAGATGAGAGAGATTGGCGGTTTGCCCGTCATTTTGACCTTCCCATCCCCAACATCTTTGAGGGGGTGGACTTGTCTGACGCGGCATGCACCGAC
The DNA here is from genome assembly GCA_042089975.1 of Flavobacteriales bacterium. GTDB lineage: Bacteria > Bacteroidota > Bacteroidia > Flavobacteriales_D > Sanyastnellaceae > UBA11663. The sequence continues at coordinate 2,762 of JBELJW010000167.1, forward strand.
AAAAAGGCCATCCTTGCCCATTGTGGGGATTGGAGCGGGCTGACCGCTGAGGAGGCCATCCCCAAAGCGCTGGATTGGATTGAAGCCCAAGACTGTGGGACCCGCACCGTCAACCACCGCATCCGAGATGCGGTCTTCAGCAGACAGCGGTATTGGGGCGAGCCCTTCCCCATCATGTACGAAGGTGGCATGGCCCATCGCATCACGGACACGACCGTAACCCTCCCCAAGGTGGATGCTTACCTGCCCACAGAAGATGGCGAGCCTCCCTTGGCCAGGGCCAAGCGTGAGGATTGGCCTGTATGGAGAGGTGAGGCCATGGAGACCAACACCATGCCTGGATGGGCTGGGAGCAGCTGGTACTTCCTGCGCTACATGGACCCGCACAACGAAACAGAATTCTGCGCGCGTGAGAAGAGTGACTACTGGGGCCAAGTGGATTTGTACATCGGCGGTGCCGAACACACCACGGGCCATCTGTTGTATTCGCGGTTTTGGACCAAATTCCTTTTTGACCGAGGACACATCGGGTTTGATGAGCCCTTCAAGGGGATGATCAACCAAGGAATGATCCTGGGAAGGTCCAGCTTCGTGTACCGCATCCAAGGGACCTCCAAGTTTGTGACGCACAGCCAGAGAAAGGCCCACAACACGCAACGCCTGCACGTCGACATTCACTTGGTCGACAATGACCGCTTGGATTTGGACGGATTCCGACAATGGCGTCCTGAGTTCGCCAACGCTGAATTTTTGCTCGAAGACGACGGCACCTACCTGTGTGGCCACGAGGTGGAGAAAATGTCGAAGTCCAAATACAACGTGCAAACCCCAGATGATTTGGTGGAGCGTTATGGTGCAGACACGTTGCGATGCTACGAAATGTTTCTTGGGCCTTTGACCCAGCACAAACCCTGGGACACACAAGGCATCAGCGGGGTCCACAACTTTTTGCGCAAAACCCAGCGGATGTACACCCAAGCTGCCGCACATGAGGGCGGCTTGCCCGCCACCTCGTCAGAAAGCGCATTGCGCACCGTGCACAAAGCCATTGCCAAGGTCACCGATGACCTTGACCGACATGCCTTCAACACCGTGGTCAGTGCTTTGATGATCGCAGTCAACGACCTGAGTGCTGGCAATGACCCCTTGGGCAAGGATGCACTGCAGCCGTTGGCCATCCTTCTCAGTCCATACGCCCCGCACCTTGCCGAAGAATTGTGGCAATCCACCGCAGGAGAAGGTTCCGTCATGGACGCGACGTGGCCCAAAGCCCAAGCAGCCTTCTTGGTGGCCGACCAAATCACCTATCCGGTTTCATTCAACGGCAAAGTCCGTTTCAAAATGGAGCTGGCCGCAATCTTGAAGCCTGAGGAGGTAGAGGCCATTGTTCGAGAGGACGGGCGCACCGCGTCGCAACTGGATGGCAAGTCTATTCGCAAAGTCATTGTGGTGCCCGGGCGCATTGTCAATGTGGTGATGTAATAATTATTCTCCATTCCTCTGACACTCCATCTGAGGGTGAGAAGACCGGCCATCGCCGGTCTTTTTTTTGTCGCA
>JBELJW010000168.1:0-4300 GCA_042089975.1 Flavobacteriales bacterium
GACGCCATTGGCGTTTGCGGTGGCAGCTGTTTGGAGGATGCCAATGCCAATGGAGTATGTGATGCAGAGGAGCCCGTCGGTTGCACCGTTTCAGTGGCATGCAACTACGACCCAAATGCCATTTTTGATGACGGCACTTGTGATTTCACTTCATGTTTGGTCTTTGGTTGCAATGATGCGAACGCCTGCAACTTCGATCCCGACGCAGACTTCAACGACGGAAGCTGCACTTTCGCCTCATTCCCCTACGATTGCAACGATGAATGTGTGAACGACGAGGATGGCGACGGCATCTGTGACAACGTGGACCCATGTGTAGGGAGTCCTGAAGAATGCTGCAGCGATTACAACCAAAACAATTTGTGCGATGCCACTGAAGCCGTTGGGTGTACCTTTCCAGGAGCTCCGAATTACGACCCAGTGGCCACAATGGACAACGGCACATGCCTTTTCTCCTGTTATGGGGACTTGAATGGTGACGGCCACATCCAGCTGACAGACTTGCTGGACCTCTTGCAATTTTTCGGGCTTTATTGCACCGAAATTGACTGATTCAAAACAACGTATCAAACACCATTGGAGTGGCGTGGTACTTGCCGCATCGCTCCTCGTGTTTTGTAGCCTAATGTCCATGGGGCAAACCACTGTGCCCTTGGCCACGAGTCTTTCCCCTTGTGGGACCGAACATGTTTTTCCGCCCAGCTTTCCGGGTCCCGTGGTGGCCCAGCTCAGCGCCGACAGTTTGACCGTGCATGTCATCCCCCTGGTCTTTCATGTCGTCCACTTGGGGACGCCAACAGGACAAGCGGAAAACATCAGCGACGTGCAAATCCAATCTGCTGTGGCCGCTTTGAACGAGGATTTTAGAAAAACCCCGGGAAGCAATGGAGATGGAGAGGGAGTCGATGTCCGCATCGAATTTGTTCTTGCGGCTAGAACCCCCCCCGGCGAGCCCACTAATGGCATTGTCAGGGTTGACGGATCAAGCATTCCTGGGTTTGCGCAAGATGGCATCGCCTCGGGTCCTTTGCTTCCCGGTGCCGACCAAGTGGCCGTCAAATCGTTGACTTCTTGGATGGGGGACGACTATGTCAATGTGTTTGTCGTCCCTGAAATCAATGGGAACAACGGAGGTGGAGGAACGCAAGGGTTTGCCTTTTTGGGCCCAACAGGAGACGTCCGAGACGGAATCACTGTGTTGTACAATGCCTTGGGCACCATCGGAACACTCAAACCAGGAAGGGATTTGAACAGGACCCTCACCCATGAAATGGGACATCACTTCAGCTTGCTCCACACCTTTTGGAACACGGACGAATGTGGGGCAGAGTCCGATTGTTCCCAATCCGGAGATCTCGTTTGCGACACGCCGCCTACCACTGAAAACTCTGGGTGCCATTCCCCTGTTTGTGCAGGTGCACAGACAGAGAATTATATGGATTATACTCCTACGTCATGCCGCAACGCCTTCACAGCAGGACAGCGGACAAGGATGAGGGCCTGCCTTGAAACCGTCAGGTCGAGTTTGCTTGAAAGTGAGGGTGGCATTCCTGTGGCGGCCATGGATTTGGCCCTCGAAGTCGTGGGCACGCCGGAGGCTTGTGGAGCCTTTTGGGGTGGCCGATTCAAAATCGCCAATTTGGGGAGCGACCCTGTTGACGGATTCACCGTTCACGCCGCCGTGGAAGGGGTGCCTTTGCCCACATCTCATTTCAACATCCCCGTGTTGCCGGGCGATGTCCAGGAGGTTCAACTTCCCGAGGTGCTCTTGCTCACCCCTTCCTCGCAGTGGACCTTCCAAGTGGAGCCGTCAGGTGGAAACGTCGATTTGTACCCGTCAAACAACCATGTTGAATTCGCATTGGTGAACCAAGGAAACGACAGGTGGACCATGACTTTCACTGCGGACGCCTTCAGCAACGAGTCTTCATGGAGGGTTCAAAATGCATTGGGCCAGTCCCTTTGGAGCCGTGACCAATTTCCTCCCGGTCCAGGCACGACCATTGACTCGGCTTGCATCCCCGCAGGGTGCCACACGCTCACTGTCGAAGACTCCACGGGGGATGGCATTGTGTATGGCGGCTCGTTCACCCTCGTCAATGCCGTGGGAGACACCCTTGCCCATCTTGCGCCAGAGAATGCCAACTTTGGGGACATCGTCACCTTTGAGGTGTGTGCCAACGATCCACCAGGACCCTCCGTCATCGATGTCGCATTGGACAGCACATGCCCGGGAGACTTGGACGAAGATGGCTTCGTACAGACTGCCGATTTGCTTCTCTTTTTGGCCGCTTTTGGCCAGGCCTGCTCGCCTTGATCAGGCGTTCATCGCGGACTCAATGGCATCGGCCTCGAGGGGAATGTGCCGCATGAGGTCGTGATGGCCATCCTCGGTGATGACCACATCGTTCTCGAGACGGATTCCGAGGTTCTCTTCCCTGATGTAGATCCCAGGTTCTACCGTGAAAACATGTCCCGGCGCGATGGGCTCATGCCAATGACCCACGTCGTGGACGTCGAGGCCAATGAAATGGGAAGTCCCATGCATGAAATACTTCTTGTAGGCTGGCCGCGCAGGATCTTGTTTCTCCACGTCGTGGCGATCAATGAGCTTGAGATCCAGCAACTGCGCCGTCATCAATTCCCCCACCTCCTTGTGGTACTCGTGGAGAGAAACGCCCGGACGAAGCAGCTTCGTGGCATCCCGCATGACGGAGAGGACCGCGTTGTAGACCGCGCGCTGGCGGTCCGTGAACTGGCCCGAAACTGGGACACAGCGAGTCATGTCGGACGCATAGTTGCCGTACTCAGCGCCCACGTCCATCAAGATGACATCGCCTGCTTTGCACTCGGCCGAATTCTCAATGTAGTGCAGGACACAGGCGTTGGAACCTGATCCGATGATGGGGGTGTAGGCGAAACCTCGAGAACCACGGCGAAGAAATTCATGCATGAATTCCGCTTCAATCTCGTACTCCATGACGCCGGGCTTGACAAACTGCAATACGCGGTCAAAACCCGCCTTGGTGATGTCGCATGCCCGCTGCATCTGATCGATCTCGGAGGGTTGCTTCAAGGCGCGGATGGAATGCAGGATGGGCGCGCTGCGCTCGATTTCGTGGTTGGGGTATTTGGCGCGAAGGGCCGCGTTCTCGCGGTCGGTGCGCGTCTCGACCGTGAGGCGGGCCCGGCTGTGTTGGTTGTCGTTGAGGTAGAGCGATTGCGCCTCGGCCATCAAGCGGTGGAGCGTCCGTTCGAACGCCGTCGTCCACTGGGCATTGCGGATCCCCGTTTCCGAATGGGCTTGCGCTTTGGTGAGTTTGGCTCCCTCCCAAATCGCCAACTCTTCATTCGTTTCCGTGGAGAACAAGATCTCACGGTCAGCGGGATTGTGGGCGTCGGGGAACAGCAACAGAACCGTCTCTTCCTGGTCCACCCCGGTCAAATAAAAAATGTCTGCATGTTGCTTGAAGGGCAACGTGCCGTCTGCGCTCGTAGGGTAGATGTCGTTGCTGAAAAACAAGGCAAGTCCACCGGGCTTCATGGCCTTCATGAATGCTTCTCGGTTCCGGGTGTAGAGGTCGGAGGGGAGTTTTTGGTACCGCATGCCCCGAAGGTACAGCGCAGGACGCGCACCAATGCGAGGCTGGAACTACCTTCGTGGCATGAGTGAACGCATCTCCACCTCCACCGCGCCCAAACCCGTGGGCCTCTACCCACATGCACGCCGTGTGGGCAACCTACTGTTTTTGAGTGGCGTAGGTCCGCGCTCTGCGGGAAGTGACGCCAACGACAGCGGGGTTCCCGGGCTTGAACTCGACCACAACGGCAACTTCAAGGCGTTCGACTTTGAAGCCCAGGTGCACAGTGTTTTTGCGAATGTCAAGGCCATTCTTGAAGCGAGCGGCAGCAGTTGGGAGGAATTGGTGGACGTCACTGTTTTTTTGGTGGACATGAACCGCGACTTCCACACCTTCAACCGCCTTTATGCGGAGTACTTCAAGGACAACCAGCCGTGTCGAACCACCATGGAAATCAACCGGCTTCCGACCCCCATCGCCATAGAATTGAAGTGCATCGCCACCATCGCCTAACTTGCCCGTATGTCCCAAGATCAACCCCTCGATCCATCATTTGACAAGGCCATCTTGGAGAAACTCCAACAGCTACAAGAGAAGTACGCAGCGATGGGCCAGGACCTCAGCAGCTACCTCGATGGACTGTTGTACGCCGACTACCGAACCTATTGGGACTTGATCCACCTCGACACCTTGCTGAGTTTGCAGCGTCCTCAAACGCC
>JBELJW010000169.1:0-4244 GCA_042089975.1 Flavobacteriales bacterium
GCGGCCGTCATGCAAACGGACAAGATGCGAAGAGGGGAATGGAAGAGAGTCGTCATGTCGAGGCGAAAGATAAAGGAGTTTTGGACGTCATCGCCCAGGCACCGGAGCACGCCAAGGATAAAGAAGGTGGGGCTCGGCACGATCGAAAAACACGCGATGCTGTTCTTGCCAACGTTCTTCGAGCGAGGAAAGAGGGATGTTGCCCTCCAGGGCCTTTCGGATATCCTCGGTGCCGGCAAGTTTGTCGAAGAAGGAGGCAGACGTGAAAAAGCCCTCCAGTTTCCCTTCGTTTTGGTCCCGCCACCACACACTCCATTCCCAAAGTGGCGCCAAACTGAATCCAGGAACGTTTTGTGCATGGGCACCTTTCCAGCCGTCCAAGAGGGGCCCCAACGATGGTCCGTTGCAAACCCTCCCCTCATGCTTGGGGTGCGGGGCTGCTCCCTGCACGGGCAGAGGGAGAAACTGCTCGTCGCCATCTCCTCGTTCAGGGTGCCCCAACCTTTCAAAGGGAGCAGGTGTTCCACGGCCCACACTCACAACGGTGGGTTCAAAGAGACATAGGCTTGGGTAGAGTGCAATGGACTTGGACGTGGGCAGGTTGGGGCTGGGCCTGATCCCAAGCTCGTAGGCCATTCCGTGATGCCATCCCACGCAAGGAATGACCTCAACATCCCACCCCATTGGGACGTCCACCCACGATTCATCGACCGCCATTTTTGCGAGTTCCCCCAGGGTCAATCCGTGCACCATGGGGGTGGGGATGAAGCCGACAAACGATTTGAATTCCGGCTCGAGCATGGGGCCCTGCATATGGTGTCCGTGGGGATTGGGACGGTCCAGGACCATCAGCTTCACGCCTTGCTCAGCGCATGCTTCCATGACCATGACCATGGAACTGACATAGGTGTAAAACCGGGCGCCGACGTCCTGAATGTCCAACACCACCACATCAATGCCCTCCAATTGCTGTGGAGTGGGCTTTTTGTGTCGGCCATGCAGAGAAAACACCTTCAATCCAGTGGCGACGTCGATGCCATCTTGAATGACCGCACCATTGGCCGCCTCTCCTCGAAATCCGTGTTCAGGGGCAAACACGTGGACCACCTCAACGCCGCTGGCCAAGAGCGTGTCGACCAGGTGCACCCCTCCTTTGGCAGATCCCACCACGCTTGTATGGTTGCCGACAACAGCCACCTCCTTTCCCAAAAGTTGGGGCAGGTATAGTTGGGTTTGGGCGTTGCCCAATTCGACGACGACTTGTCCCTCCACAGAAATGGGGTGCAGCACGCACCAACCCAAAAGGAGCAAGAGCCAATTTGAAATTGGCAGTCGAACGAGAGGGAAGGGTTGTGACGAAAAGTAGACCATGCGTCAGTTCATTCGTAGGCTCAATGCAGGGCGGATTCTGACGGACCAAATAGCGGGCAAGCCCATGGACAACACACAAAGGAAAAAGGCAATCCCCTCCATGCGCGCCATGTCGATGAAATCGACAAGAATCGGCACCGCATCCACATAATAAGCTACTGGATCAAGGGGGATGAGCTGCCACTCCGCTTGAATCAAAACGCAGGAAAGCCCCACGAGATTGCCCCACAGGAATCCTTGTCCCAGAATCCGAGCGGCATGCCAAATGAACGTTCGAATCACCGCGGCGTCTGTCATCCCCATGGCCTTGAGAAGACCCACTTGCGCCCGCCGTTCCAAAATGATGATGAGCAGGGCACTGGTCATATTGATGATGGAAATGAGCACCATCAACCCCACGATCACATCGACGTTCAGGTCCAGCATGCTGAGCCAGCTAAACATCTCGGGGTTTTGTTGGTCCACCCGAATGGCTTGCCAATCGTATGGGATGAGTCGAAACAACGCTTCTTGAAGGCCGGCCACTTTGGCAAGGGAGGTGGCCCAAACGTCATAACCCTCTGCCACCATGTGGTGCGATCCTTGAGAGACGGAGGCCGTCCATCCTTCCTCCCCCTGATGCACAAGTCGGACCGTGTCGGCAAGGGCGCCGTTCCCCACGATCCAAAGGGGCGTTGCGGAGGCAGGAAGGGGGGCAAGGGCAATGGACCTCCTGCCTTGTGCCGTATGGCCCTCGGGGAGGCCAGCCCACCTTCCGGTCCATGTCTTGCCCGCAGCGTCTTGGCCAAACGCTTGCCCCACGGCACGTTGCCCACGTGCCAGAGGCTCCAGGACCACTTGGGCCTCGGCACCTCGTGATGCGGAAGATTGCATGATGGGGGCCGAGATCCACACGTGCCGCTTGTCGAACTCCTGAAGGCCAGTGTCGTAAATGCCGGAAATCCGCATGGGCCTTGGCCGAATGTTGTCTTCGTCGATGACGAGGTAAACAGTGATGCGGTCCCCTGTGTCCAATTCAAAGGCCTTCGCCAAGGGGGCGCCGATCGCCACCTCTCGCACTTCTGGGTGGTCGATGGCGTCTTTGGGCAGGTTTCCCCTGCGCAAGTTGTTTGCCATGCGTCCCTGTCGGGAGGTGGCGTCCAACCCCCTGACCACGACCCCTTGGATCGCTTGAGGGGTTTCCACGATGCCTGCGCACTCGTGCCTCAGGGCCACGTGGGTCACTTCTGGCAGGGACCGCAGGCTGTCGAGCATCCCTTGGGACCACACCAGACCATTTTGCGTTGCGTCGCTCGGTGAGATGCGGATGTGGCTGTCAAACCCCACCACCAGCTTTTTGACTTCGTGTTGAAAGCCGTGGACAATGGCCGAGGCGAGGATCATCAAAGCCACCCCCAAAGCCACCCCGGCAGTGGCAATGCGCACCACGGGGCGGGCACCGAGGTGACGGTTGCTTTTTGCCATGCGATGGGCCAGGGTTCTTTCCACGTTCACAACCTGAAAGGTAAGGGGAGGAGATGGTGGTCCGCACAGAGGCACGTGCTACTTTTGGACGCATGAACGTGCACGACAACATCCTTGGGGCCATTGGCAACACGCCCATGATTCGGCTCAACAAAATTGTCCAAGACTTCCCCTGTCCTGTATGGGCCAAGGTGGAGTACTTCAACCCTGGCCACAGCGTCAAAGACCGCATGGCATTGTCCATGATTGAGGCGGCCGAGGCAAGCGGGAAACTGAAACCAGGCGGCACGGTCATTGAATGCACCTCCGGCAACACGGGGATGGGGTTGGCTTTGGCCTGCATTGTCAAAGGCTACAAACTCATTTGCACGACCAACGACAAACAGAGCAAGGAAAAAGTAGACGTCATGCGCGCCATGGGGGCAGTGGTGCACGTTTGTCCAACTGCCGTGGCACCAGACCATCCAGACAGCTATTACAGTGTGGCAGAGAAGCTGCACAAAGAAATCCCCAACAGCGTGTGGTGCAACCAGTACGACAACCTCGCGAACAGGGCGGCGCATTACCGCTCGACGGGGCCTGAGATTTGGAAGCAAACGGAAGGCAAAATCACCCACTTCATTGTCGGTGTAGGCACAGGAGGGACGATTTCAGGAGTTGCGAAATATTTGAAGGAGCAAAACCCCGACATCCAAATTTGGGGGGTCGATTCTTACGGGTCCGTGTTCAAGAAGTACCACGAGACGAGAGAGTTTGACGAAAATGAAATTTACGCCTACCTCACAGAGGGCATTGGAGAGGACATCTTGCCGGCCAACGTGGACTTCGACCTCATCGACCATTTTGAAAAGGTCACGGATGAAGATGGAGCACACGCAGCGCGGGAATTGGCGAAGAAGGAGGGTTTGCTGATCGGGTACAGTTGCGGCAGTGCTTTCCAAGGACTGCGTCAGCTGCAAGACCGGCTCAAGCCAGAAGACGTGCCCGTGGTGCTTTTCCACGACCATGGCTCAAGGTACACGGGCAAGGTGTACAACGACGACTGGATGCGTGCACAAGGCTGGTTGAAGTAAATCCTCATCGCGCCTCGTCGCACCGCGTCACTTTCGGGCATCCAGATTGTGCCGGACCCCCAAAAGCAAGGTGTGGTTCTGCTCCACCCTTAGGCCATCGTCCTTCCACAACACTTGATGGAGGTACCCCAACTGAACGGAGGTTCCAGAGGCCCAAACGTGGTTCAAGGCCATGGACAAACGGTTTTGCTGGAGGAGATTCACCGTTGGAGACGTCAATGACCTGAGGCCCACAAAGGCCTCTTCGTAAGCACTGAAAGACCATTGGGGTTTCGACGGCAAGGGACAAGTGACTTGAACGAAGTACCTCACCCTGTGCTGCCAGCTGGGATTGTC
>JBELJW010000170.1:0-4218 GCA_042089975.1 Flavobacteriales bacterium
GGGAGGCCATGAGTGGCGACATTGCCTTCGAGCACCAGCTCCAGCGCACCATCTCGGTCGACATCCGATACGTGATGTGGATCCTCGACAAGTATGCAGGATGCACCAACCTCATCGAGGAGATGGACTTCGTCTATGCCTCAGAGGAAGTGGCCGATCCAGCCAATGCAGAGCCACAGCTCAGCGACCCGATGGGCGGCAAATAAGGCTCCCCTAGGAAACGGAAAACCCCGACCCAGGTCCAAGCCTGGTCGGGGTTTTTCATGTGCGGTTGTTGCATCACACCGCGTTGCGGCTCGCATTGACGATGCCGTACATCGTGCGGATGATGAGCTTGCGAAGCAGCTCATGCGTCCAGTCGGAGGCCTCTCCCTCCTCGCCGCTGTTCCTCTTTTCCATCTCCGCCAAAGCAAACTGTTGGATGACGAGCAAGGGCAGGATGATGCTGTCCCTGAGGCGAATGCTCTCCTTGATCGACGGCACAGTCTCCATCAGCTCTTGCTGGCCCGTGATGGCAAGGACCAAGACACGTGTACGCTCGAACTCCTCATGGACCGTGTTCCAGAGTTCGCCAAACGTCGGGTGGTCCGCAAGATGCGCCGTCAAACGGAAGTCACATTTCTTCATGGACTGCATGGAGTTCTCGATCAATGTCCGGAAGAAGGCGTTGCGTCGGTACAGGCCTGCCGCTTCCTCGAGCCTCCCCTCGCGGTCCAACGCCTCCAATGCCGTGCCCAACCCATAGTACCCAGGAACGTTTTGCTTCAGCTGCGACCATGACCCCACAAAAGGAATGGCGCGCAAGTCCTCAAAACGGATGGCCCCGTCCTTGGCCCTTGACGTTGGACGGCTGCCAATGTTCGTGGCGCCGTAGTACTTCAAGGTGCCAAACGTCGCGAGGTAGTCCGTGAACTCTGGACGGTTGCGAAGCGCGAGGTAGTGGCCGTGGGAGGTGGAGCCCAACTCGTCCAGCAAGGCAGAATCCGCCGCGGAAATCTGGGTGTCTTCCTCGTCGAACAGGCGGTTCTTCACCCCCGCCGTAAACAGCAACTCCAAATTGAATCCGGCCGACTTGGGGATGCCAAAGTTCGACGAGATCGTCTGGCCTTGGATCGTCGTTTGGATCTCACGGTTTTCAATGTCGCGCCCCAACGAGGCGTAAAACCGGTGGGTGTTGCCCCCGCCCCTCGCAGGCGGTCCACCCCGTCCATCGAAGAACATGACGGTGCGTCCGTGGTCTCGGCTCACTTCTGTGAGGTTTTGTTTGGCCCGGTAAATCGCCCAATTCGCACGGAGGTAGCCTCCATCTTTGGTGCCGTCCGAGAAGCCAAGCATGACGGTTTGGTCGCTGTGCCGTGCGTCGAGGTGCGCAGCATAAACGGGGTGGGCGTAAAGACGCGCCATTTCTTCCTTGGCCCCGTCCAGGTCTTCAATGGACTCGAACAACGGCACCAAGTCGACCGTCAAAGCGCCCTCCCATCCACTGGACAGCGCCATGGCGTGCAACACGGCGATGTCCAAAGCCCCTGAGCAGTTGCTCAAGATGTAGCGGTGGCACCCCTCTTCGCCATTGTGGCGCTGGATTTCTTGCATGGCCCGAAGGCTTTCAAGGACATCTTGGTGACGGTCCTCCTTCAAGGTGCCTTCAAAAGGAACGTTTCTACGGAACAACCAATCGATGGCCTCGTCCTCGGACATGGCGTGGAAAGCCGCCACAGCTTCCGCCCCTTCTTGGGCTTCCAAAAGCTCGAGGAAGGCACGCTTGACCACCCGTGCATCTTGACGGATGTCGAGCGAGGCAAAGTGCAGGCCAAACATCCGGACCTTGAAGATGAGCTGTCGGATTTGGTCCACATACAACCCATTGAAATCTTCTTCCACCTTCTTTTCCAAACGGCGGAGGCCATGCCACAGGACATCCTGCTTCAACGACAAGTCGCTCGTGTTGAAGATGGCGTCTTCGATCATGCCTTGCAACATGTCCAGTTCTCCTTCAAGGCCCTTGAAGGTGATCAGACGTCGCAACTCTCGGAATTCCTTCTTGTAGCATCGCAACAAGGTCAGCTTGAGCTTCCGCGCCACGCGCAAGGTGGTCTCTGCCCCAACGTAGGGGTTGCCGTCGCGGTCGCCACCCGGCCAAAACCCAATGCGCAGCATGCCCATGTTGAGTCCCTCCCCATTGGGGCGGCCCAAGGCATTGGCCACACGTGCCCCCAAGGAGGCACACGCCTTGAAAAAGACGTTCTCCAGGTACCAAATCTGACGGATGGCCTCTTCGTAAGGCGTGGGCGGCTCGCTTTGAAAAAACGGCGTCAGCCCCAATTGGTGCAGTCCTTTGCGGATGCTCACCAAGTCGTTGTCCTCCATCGCCAGGGCCAGGTCCGTGATGATGGCCAAAACGTTCCCAGGATAAAATTGCGTGGGGTGCGAGGTCAGCACGACACGCACGGCGTAGGAGGCCAACATGGCCCGCATGTCCTCCTCAAGGCCATGGCGACGCACGCGTTGCATGAGGCTTTGGAGCGACTCCGCACCGCCCATGTCGTTGAGTTGGGCGTAGCGGGCATCTTCCAAGGCATCGACCAAGACGACTTGACGCTCGATGTATTGGATGATGCGGAACAACAACGCCGCTCCCTCCTCGGCGTCGGACTTGCCCTGTCCCAAAAGGAAGGCCGTCAAGATGTCATGGGGGGCATCGCCGCGCTCAAGTCCCAGCTCGCAAGCCTCTTGCAAGAGCGGGACGCGCAAGCCCGTTTGTCGGATTCCGTCCAGGGGCAACGTGAGGAAAATCCCATTGAACACCTGATAGGGATGGCTCACCACCGACCGATAATCCTTCTTTTCTCGCATGATGGCAGCAAAGTTACCTCGTACTTTTGAACCCATGCGCATCGACATCCTGACTGTTCTCCCCGGGCTCTTGAGTGGGCCTTTCTCTGAAAGCATTGTCAAACGCGGTGTAGACAAGGGCCTCGTGGAAGTCCATGTGCACAACCTTCGGGACTGGAGCACCAACAAGCACAAAAAGGTGGACGATGCGCCCTTTGGCACTGCGGCGGGCATGGTGCTGGCCATGCAACCGCTCCACGACGCCATCTCTGCCCTGCAGTCCGAGCGCACCTACGACGAGGTGATTTTCTTGACCCCCGATGGAGAACAGTTGAAACAAGAGCGCGTCAACCAGCTGTCGTTGAGCGGCAACCTTTTGATGATTTGCGGCCACTACAAAGGCATCGACCAGCGCCTGCGGGACCATGTGGTCACCATGGAGATCAGCATTGGGGACTATGTGCTCAGCGGTGGCGAATTGGCCGCAGCGGTGCTGACAGATGCCCTCGTTCGCCTCGTGCCGGGGGTCATTGGCGATGAGACGAGTGCCTTGACAGACAGCTTTCAAGACGGCCTTTTGGCCCCTCCCGTCTACACGCGTCCCGCAGAATACAACGGCTGGAAGGTGCCAGAGGTTTTGCTCAGTGGCAACCATGCAGCCATTGATGTGTGGCAGGAGGAGCAGGCCTTGGCCCGCACCCGAGAACGTCGCCCCGATTTGCTCGAAGGGCGCGACGTGTAATTTCTTGGGGCCAAGAAGCGGAGTTCACAAAGAATCTTCGTAATATTGCACCCCGTTAAAAGTGGGCCGTAGGGGCCTTCTTCTGGAAACGGCATAAGAGAAGACCATGGACCGCATCAAAGACATCGCCGCCAAGTTGGTGGAAGGCAAAGACTGGCCCGCGTTTGGCGCAGGCGACACTGTCACCGTGACCATCAAGATCAAGGAGGGCAGCAAAGAGCGTTTGCAATCGTTCCAAGGTGTGGTGCTTCAACGCCGCGGCGTGGGCGCCACAGAGACCTTCACCGTGCGCAAAATCGCAAGCGGCGTAGGTGTCGAGCGCATCTTCCCCGTCAGCGCGCCCATCATCGACAGCATCGAGGTGAACAAGCGAGGCAAGGTCCGTCGTGCACGCATCTACTACCTGCGCGAGCGCACAGGAAAGTCGGCACGCATCAAGGAGCGTCGCGTCAACGCCTAAGTCTCCTGCCCCACCAGTCCGCGTCTCCAAGACGTGGCCAATCAAAAAGCCAACCGAAGGGGTTGGCTTTTTGATTTCAGAAACTTGTGGGCTGCATGGAACTCGCTCCTTCCCTCGAGCCTTGCTGCGCAAGGCCAATATTTAAGAAGTCAACACTCGCTCGCTGCGCTCACCCGGCCATGAC